>NC_006824.1 GCF_000025965.1 Aromatoleum aromaticum EbN1 | reverse complement strand
AAATGTTGATAGTACATTATACGTTTGTACCTATCAATATATTTTGATCGCGTCTAAATCAAGTAACTACGCCGCCTTCAGGTCTTTGCTGCTCCCCTCCCACGTGCTGCCGTCTGCGCACCGTCGCGCACCTGCACCAGTATCTTGCAAGTGCGCAGTGAGCAGCGTTAGCGCGATCGGCCGAGGCAGGACCGGGCGCGGACACGTCGAATCTGAGGCTGCGACATGCGTATCCGGCTCGGGCAACGCGACCACGGCTGGTCGCCGGACCGGACGTGCATCGCACTAGTAGGAATGCGGCCGCACTGATCGTGCTTGGCGAGCTGTTGGGAAAGTGCCCGCCGCAGGCGGTGAAGTGGAGACGCCGCCTGCGGCGGCGCAGAGACGGTCGGGCCGGGAGATTTCAGGGTCCGCCCCCCGCCTGTCTCGAAGAAGGAGCGTGCCTGTCGGCCCGGCCGATGGCAGAGTTACCGACCTGCGTTCTCGACAGCCGCAATACCAACAGACGCCCGTGTCACCGAACTGGTGCGGCCGTGGTCGGCGCGCGCTTTGGGCGATTTTAGAGCCGCTCGAAGATGGCCGCGATGCCTTGGCCCCCGCCGATGCACATAGTCACCAGCGCGTAACGGCCGCCGGTCCGGTGAAGCTCGGCGATCGCCTTCGTGATGATGATCGCGCCGGTGGCGCCGACGGGATGTCCGAGGGAAATCCCCGAGCCGTTCGGATTGACCTTCGCCGGATCGAGGTCCAGCTCACGGATGACGGCATAGGCTTGCGCGGCAAACGCCTCGTTGGCTTCGATTACGTCGAGATCCTTGATCGACAGCCCACATCGCTTCAGCACCTGCTGGGTCGCGGGGACGGGGCCAATCCCCATATACTCCGGCTCGACGCCGGCATGAGCGTAGCCGACCAGACGCGCCAGCGGCCTGAGGCCCAGGGCGGCGGCGCGTCCGGCCTCGGCCAGGACGAGCGCAGCGGCACCGTCGTTGATGCCCGAAGCGTTACCCGCCGTGACGGTGCCGCCCTCCTTTTTGAACACCGGCTTCATCTTCACCAGGGCTTCCGCCGTCATGTCCGCCCGCACGTGCTCGTCGGTGTCGAACAGGACCGCACCCCGCCTGGAGGACACCTCCACCGGCACGATCTGCTCCTTGAAGTACCCGGCGGCGATCGCATTGGCCGCCCGGCGTTGACTCTCCAAGGCCAATTCGTCCTGCATCTCGCGAGTGATCCCATAACGTTCGGCGACGTTCTCCGCGGTCACGCCCATGTGAATCCGCTTCCAAGGGTCGTGCAGGATACCGTTCATATAGTCGACGACCTGGCTGTCGCCCATCCGGGCGCCCCAGCGGCTGGCGGGCAGCAGATAGGCGCCACGGCTCATCGTTTCGGCACCGCCGCCGATGGCGATGTCGGTATCACTCAGCAGAATGCTCTGCGCCGCCGACACCACGGCTTGGAGCGCAGAGCCACACAGCCGGTTCACGTTGAACGCGGGCGTCTCCTTCGGGACCCCGGCGTCCATCGCGGCGACCCGGCTGAGGTAGGCGTCACGCGGCTCGGTCGGAATCACGTTGCCCATTACGACGTGCCCCACCTCCTGCGGATTCACCCCCGAGCGCTTGAGCGCCGCCTCGACGGCGACGGTGCCCAGCCGGGTCAGGGGAACATCCCGCAGCGAGCCCCCGAAGGTTCCGATCGCCGTTCTGGCCGCGCCGACGACGACCACTTCACGCTGTGTCATTATTGGTTCCTCTCAATACTGATAGAAGCCTCGGCCGCTCTTGCGCCCGAGGTAGCCCGCCGCCACCATCTCCTTGAGCAGCGGCGCGGGGCGATACTTGGAATCATTGAAGCCTTCGTAGAAGACCTCCAGCACGGCCAGCAGGGTGTCCAGACCGATCATGTCGGCCAACGCGAGCGGGCCGATGGGATGGTTGCAACCGAGCTTCATGCCTTCGTCGATGTCAGCCGCGGTGGCGATGCCCTCGGCGAGAACGAAGATCGCCTCGTTGATCATGGGGCACAGGATGCGGTTCACGGCGAAGCCGGGGTTGTTGCGGACGGTGATCGGTGTCTTGCCGATCTGCCGCGCCAAGGCCTCCATCCCCTGGTGGGTCTCGTCGCTGGTCTGCAGGCCGCGGATGAGCTCGACCAGCGCCATCACCGGCACCGGGTTGAAGAAATGCATGCCGATGAACTTTTCCGACCGATTCACCGCCGCAGCGAGCATCGTGATCGAGATCGAGGAAGTGTTGGTGACCAGGATCGCGTCCGGCCCGAGCAGTCCGTCGAGCTCGCGCAGGAGTTTCAATTTCAGCGCGGTGTTCTCGGTGGCGGCCTCGATCGCGACATCGACATCGGCCACCGCGGAGAGCTCGGTCGCGACGGTGATGCGGCCGAGAATGGCTTCTTTGTCCTGGGTCGAGAGCTTCTCCTTCTTCACCAGCCGGTCAAGATTGACGCCGATAGTGACCAACGCGCGGTCCAGCGCATCCTTGGAAATGTCGACCATAGTGACCGACAGACCGGCTGCGGTGCACGTCTGCGCTATTCCGTTTCCCATGGTCCCGGCGCCGATCACGCCGACCCGTTTGACGGTCATTTGATTCTCCTCAGACCTCGTATTGATTCAATTCAAGGCGCCGGCGGCGCCCTTCCCCCTTACGCCTCGAAGAAGACCGCCTGCACATGCATCGGGTCCATGTATTCCTTGACCCGAAACACCTTGCCGTCCTTGATTTCGAAGAGGAAGTGGTAGAGGTTGTTGTAAACGCGACCGCTCTTGGTGTTGGCCATCGATTCCGCTTCCGCGGCGACGCGGTTGCCTTCTGCGGTGAAACCCTGCGGCGTCAGCTTGATCGCGCCGTCCACCAGGTCGTGCATGCCCACCAGCAGCTTTTCCATCTCGGCCTTCGTATATGTGCCCGAGATCGACAGCGAGCCCGAAACCCACCATGTGGCCTCGTCATGGAGCAGATCGACGATCTGCGCAATGTCCGCGTTGCCGAAGGCGGTAAAAAGGCGCGTCACCACGTTCTTGTTCGCTTCAAGGTCGTTCATCACACAGCTCCAAAAAAGGCGTGATCCCTCGTCATGGATGAATGGAAAAAGGACGCCTCCCGGCCATGCGGCCGAAGGCGTGCCCTCCTCGATTATTGAAGCCGTTCGAGCTTCTCGACGGTGTGCTGAATGGGATTCAGACCGACGTCGACCTTCGACTCCGCAGTCCAGAAGGTGCCGTGCATGGCCTTGAAGTCGAGCATTTCGCCGCCCAGGGCGTAGTAGTACTTGATGCCCGACTTGGCGCCGACGCGCTGGTTGAAGTGGTGGTCCATCATCCGCCAGAAGTCGCCGTTCTTGTCATACACCTCGGTGTGATAGACCGCCGGCACCTTGGTGTCGACATAGGCGACTTTCTTGCCGTAGGGGTGTCCGTCCGGCGGCGTACCCTCGACCACCCACACTTCGCGCGGGGTCACTTTCTGCGTCGACATCAGGTAGGGCGCATCCTTGAAGTTCAGATTCGCCCACTCCTCCCCGGTGCCTTCTTTGCCCTTCACGCGTTCCGGCTCAAAGTCGGTGGCAGCGAGGATCCAGCGCTTTCCGATCAGCTTGGTCGACTGGTAGCGCGAGGGCCGCGAGTTCCACAAGCTCGTGTCGTCGTTCAAGAAGTCGAAGCCGCCCACGTTATCCATCCACGAGTTGCCGGACAGACGGCGAACGCGGCGCGCGGACTTGATGTACGCCCAAAGATCGTCCAGCTTGTTGGCCTCCTCGTACTGTACGGTGAAGGTGCCCACGCCGCGCACGTCCTGCGGCTGGAGGCCGACCAGAATGGTCTTGGTGAACACCGTCGGCTCATTGGGGAAGGGCGCTTCGCCCCACAGCCGGTTCTTGGCCCAGATGCGCTGGAAAGTCCACTTCTGGCTCGCTTCGAACCCGTTCTTGTTCGCTGTCAGGAAATAGGTGGTGTTGTAGACATCGCCGCCGGAGGGCGCGCCGAGGTAGAAATTCCAGATCACCTTGTCACCCGCCAGCGGGTCGGACGGATCGATGTTGGGGAACGGCATGCCCGCGGCGTAACCGGTAACTTCGCGGGTCTGCGGGTCCAGCTTCACCTGGCTCGAATACTTCTTGGTCGCCTCGACGTACTTCGGGTCGAGCTGGGGCTCGGGCGCCTTGGTGAGCGGGTACTTCTTGTCGTAGGTGCGCACAAACCATTGCATGCGCTCTGTCAGCAGATCGGAGACCTTGTGACCCATGAACGTGTCGTTCATGACCCTGTCAATGTTCTCCTTGCTGATAACCGTGCCTTCAGCCAGCTCTGCGGCAAAGGCCGGGGTACCCAAGGCGAATAGGCTGGCAGCCAGGGGGGCGACGACTCGTCGAAGCGCGATGGTCTGCATCGTTAGATTCCTCTCTTTGAAAGTTGCGCTGTCGTTGGTAAGGCTCTTCATAGCGGTGCCGCTCCACTCAGAACTGATACGTCACCCGCAAAGTGCCGTAGTCGTGGTTGTTGAAGGCCGCCATGCCGTAATGGCGGGAACCGGGGCTGGAGATGTTGTCCCGCCGCGCGTTGTTGGTCTGGAAGAACACCGCGTCCGCGGCGATACGCCAGTTGTTCCCGATGTTGTAGCTGACGCTCGGAATGAAGAAGCTGTTGCCCGCTTGAAGCTCGCGCCCATAGGCCAGGCCGTAGGTGAGACGAGAATTCATGTAGGGAAACTGTACGAACGCAGTGGCGATGGTGGCGTGCTCACGCAGTTTTGCATTCGAACCGACGGCCGCCACCAGATCGTCCTTCCTGTCCCAATCCTGCACCCAGGTGTCAAACACCTGCACGGAGGCGAAGGAGGGCGCGTTGGTGCCCAGCAGATCCTCGAGACGCAGTTGCTTGTCGATCCGCAGCGTGGTCTGGATCACGTCCTTCTTGGCCAACGGCCCCATGACGCCGGCGTTGTTGGGAATCTGGAAAAACCCCGAGGCGTTGGGAAAGCCCGTGACGTTGGTATTCGAGTTGAACAGGCGGTCCTTGTGGTACGCCATCTCGAAGTTGACCACGGCGTCGAGCCAGCGGCTCTCCCCGCTCACGCTGCCGCCGAAGACATTGATGATGGGATAGATCCAGTCACCGTACGCCTTGTTCTTGGGCGCTTCCTTGTAGTAAAGCGAGGGCGCGCAGCCGGTCGCATCACGCTGGCCGGCGGAAGCGAACACACCGCAGGGGTTAAGCACGAAGTCGGGCTGGAACACGCGCTGGTACGACAGAGCGTAGTTGAGGTCACCTGCCAAACCCGTCCAGCGCAGGGCGCCGGTGACATCGCGGTAATCGCCTTCGGAGTGCTTGTAGTTGAAGTCCGTCGCATAGGCCAGATAGTCCACGCCCATGTTAGGAGACGCCGCCCAGCGCCCGCCGAAGATGTCGTACGTGTTGCCGATGTCCTTCTTGCGATCCCAGCCGGGGCGCACCACGAGCTGCAAGGTGCCGCGCGCCTCGGGCACGGCCATCTTGATGTTGGCCATGATGAGCGGCTTACGCAGCTCGTCGCTCTCGGGCTCACCGAAGGCGCGCCAGCGATAGTCGAAGCCGTGCAGTAGGTCGTTGGGATGGAAGAAGTCGGTCTCGCCGAATACCACCTGCTGCTTGCCCAGGCGCACCGAGACGCGATCGCCGAGGTTGAAATCGCCGTAGAACTCGCGCAGCTCCTCCTGATTGTAGTTCTCCACGGCGTCGCAACCGGGGCCGGAGGGCATCCCCGCCACCGCGGCGCTGCGGCAGGAACGTTCTTCGAGTTCCTCCCCATAGGAGGTGAGCTTTTCACGGTCCGCACGGCCCACGGCGCGCCAGGTGATGGGTCCGGTCTTCGCATCGGCGGTGAGCTGGAGCGAGGCCCGCGCCGTCGACAGGTCGCCGCGGCCGCCCAGCTTGTCGTAGGCAGGCGTGCCGGGCAGCGGGGAGGTCACATCCTTGTTGTCGGCCAGATTCCAGGACATCCAGGTGCGGACGTAGCCGCCCCACTTAAAGTAATTCACGTTCAGATCGTCTTCTAGGTCGGGGAAATCTTCCCCCAGCGCGCTATTGCAGCTCAGTGCGATTGACAACAGCACCGTCGATCGTGCCGTGCCATTCAATTTTATTTTCATAACGTCTCCAGCCCAGTCTAATGACTCAAGCTACGCCAGATTGCTTCAGCGCCTTTAGCATCGTAAAAGGTCACTTCGCCACCTGGGTCATAGCTCCTCCCTTTCTCGTCGTCATGTGCGATTGCGAAGTGGCCTCAAGCTGCGGCCACCGCACCCTCCCCACTAACGGCAGAGACTTTCTCGCGCTTGCCCACCACAAATTCCGGCCGGAAGACGTAGACCATGGCCGGCATGATGAACAGCGCACTCACCGAAGAAACGAACAGCCAGATCGCCATCAACGTACCCATCTCTGCTTGGAACCTCAGCGAGGAAGCAAACCACAGCACCACACTTGCGGTGAGGGTCAGCGACGTGATCAGCACGCCCTTGCCGGCACTGAGCAGCGATTGGGTGATTGCCCGTTTCAAATCCGAATGGTGATGAAGCTCCTCGCGAATCCCATCGACAATGTAGAAGGCATAATCCACACCGAGACCAATCCCGAGCGCGGCAACCGGCAGGGTGGAGAGCGTCATGCCGATACCCTGCCATGCCATTACGCAGAAGGTGATGGTGTTGGAGAGAATGACCGGCACCATGAAGAAGATGCCGGCGCGCATTGAGCGGTAGGCCACCGCGCAGCAGATCACTAGCACCAGCAGCGCGAGGGCAATGCTTTCGATCTGGCCACGGAAGATCACCTCATTCACTGCCGCCGTCACCCCGACTAGGCCTCCAGCCAGGACGTACGCCCCCTGCTCGATCGGGTTCGCTACAATGAATTCCTTCACCCGCTCGATCGCCGTGCGGATGGTGTCGCCGCGGTGATCCTTGAAGAACAGCGTCACCGGAGCGTTCTGCGCCTTCGGGTCCATAAAACGCGCAGCATCCCCGGAGTCGGGCGACCACATGTAGAGCAGTTCGCCGTTCTCGGCCGCGCTCTTGCCGAGGTCGCGGTAACGCGGATTGTCCTCGCGCAGCATCTGATTGACGCCAGGGATCACGTCGGCGAGCGACAAGCTGCCGCCGACCTCCGGTTGGGCGCCCATGTAGCGCTGCATCGCCGCCATGCTCTGTAGCACTGCCGGCTCCTTGACAGCGCCCGGCTTGTCGCCTTCGAACACGATGTACATTCGGTCGGCACCTTGGAACTGCTTGTTGATCGCCGCTGAGTCGGTGTTGTAGCGGGATTCCTGCCACAGGATGGGCGAACCCCCGTCGGCGTCGCCTACCTGCAGCTTGAACGCGTAGATTCCGGAACCGATGAACAGCACGAGCGCTACGCCCAGCACCCCATAGCGGCCGCGCGACAGGGTCGTGGCGATGCAGAGTTTCAGGACGCGATCGAGGATTGGATAGACGTTGACCGGATGGGCATTCCGGGTCGAGGGAGCAAGCCACGACAGGAACACCGGCGTCATGACGCACGCTGTGACCGCGATGGTAAGCACCCAGATCGTGCCGATGACCGACACTTTCTGCATCAGCGGGATCGGCGTGAGCACCACCACAAGCATGCACCCGGCATCAGCGACCACGCCGAGTATGCCGGGTTTGAACAACTGCAGCATCGCCGCAGAGGCTGCCGCTTTAGAGGTTTTCACGCCGGCGGCGAGTTCGTCGCCGAAGCGCGTAACCAGTTGGACTGAGTGCGAGATCGACCGCGCCGTGATCAGGAACGCGATTACAATGACGAGCGGATCAAGGTTGTAGCCAAGCAGATTGGCGGCACCAAGCGCCCATATGGCGCTCGTCAAGCCGGCGAGCAGCGGCAACAGAGTGCCGCGCCAAGTGCGTGCGGTGAGAAACAGCAGCGCTACCAAGCAACCGATGGTCGTCAGGAAGATCCGCATCGTTTCGGGAAGGTAGTAGTTCACCCAGCCATACAGCATCGGCTCACCGACCGCGGCCACCCGCACCCCGTCGCCCTCTAGGGAATCCACGAGCTTGGTGATCTGCGGAAAGATTTTGGTGTAGTCGACCGCGTTCTCATAGAAGTCGACCGTGATCAGGGCGGCCTTGAGATCCTTCGAGACATAGGCGCCGTAGACCATCGGACTGTTGAGTACGCTGTCCTTCAGCGCATCGAGCTCCTCCTGGGTCCGTGGCACCTCGCTCCCCATCAAGGGACGAATCTCGATCGAGTCCGTCGAGGACGTGATGTCTTTGAGCTTGTTCGAGGCCAGCGAGATGACTTGGAACGGATTCACGCCGTGCACCAGCGGAAGCTCGTCGGTGATCTTCTTGATCTTTTCCAGCACAGATCTTTCGAAGATTGTCCCCTCCTCGACCTCGACCATGATGCTCACCATGTTCGAGCCGCCGAAGTCTTGGCGGAAGCGCTCGTGGATCTTGATGTAGTCGTGGCTGCGCGGCAGCAGGTCGTCAAATACCGTCTTGAACTCGACCCGGACGGCAAGGACCGCCATGATGACGGTCAGCGCTGCAAAGATCGCCGTCACCAGAATGCGGTGCTCGATGCACGCCTCGACGAAATGCTCAAGCTTGAGAAAGTTCCTGTCTTTCATGTGCGTCTCGATTCCCGAACCGGCCGGTCTACGGCCGGGTTACAGGGCAGTGGCGCCGACGACGGCGACCTGCGACCCGGAGAAGAAATACTTGTCGCCCTGGCGGGCGAGCCCCGTGTACCAATTGCGATCGAGCTCGGACAACCGCGTCTCCTTCCACCGACGCCCCTCATCGCCGCCGACGAGGATGACCCCGGACGCGCCAGCGGCGATCCAGCGGCTGCCCTCCCACAGGACGCTGAAGAGGTGCTCGGAGGAAGGCGTCTGCTGCTGCTCCCAGCTCTGGCCGCCGTCGCGGGTGGTGAGGACGACGCCGCCCAAGCCGACCGTGACGCCATTCTCGGCATCCTTGAATGCCAGGCCCATCAGGCTCGTCTCGACCGGGGTCTCGATTGCGCGCCAGGAGACACCGTCGTCGCCGGAGACCTTGACGTTGCCGAACTCGCCGACCAGCCAGATTCGGCCCCCAGTGGCCACAATGTCGTTCCAGCCCACATCCTCGTCGCCCCCGACCCGCGTCCAGCTGCGGCCGAAATCGGTGGAACGCATGACCATGCCGGCTTCACCGACCGCCCACGCCGTTCCGCCCGGCAATGCCTTGACGCGCAGCAGCTTGTTGGCGACTTCGGACTTGGGTGCGTCGACCGACTGCCAGCTGCGCCCGGCATCGACGGTAATCAGCACGATGCCGTCATTGCCGACCGCGACGGCGTGCTGGTCGTCCCAGGCGGCGACATCCTGGAGGGCGGCGCGGCTCGGCGTGGCCTGCTTTTGCCACGAGGCGCCCCCGTCTTCCGTCACCGCGATCTTGCCGTTGCTGCCCACGACCCACGCCTTGCCTTGATCCAGCACCGAGACGCCGTAGTAGCCTTCACCGCGTTCGAACACGGGCTGCTCGACCGCAGAGCCCTGCGGCTGCGGTTTGATGAAGATCCCCGCGTAGGCCAAGCCGCCGACAATGGCCAGCGGCGCCCCAGAGAGGATGAGATCCAGAAGTTTTTTCATGCCTTGTCTCCCGTGTTCGTACTGCGCAATCGATTGATTGAGGCAACAAACCGTTTACTACGCCGGCTGGCGGCGCAACCATTTGTCGTAATACCCTTCAAATGAACTGCTACTCGATGGCCTGTGGGTCTGGACAGACTTCCGAAGTTCTGCAAGCGATGCTCTGTCTGTCCTTGCCCGTGCCCAGCCCCTCAATTTTCGTGCGCTATTCGCGGCGCTCTCCATGTCGCCGCGGCAGTGGTCCAACCGAAAAATCCCTCAATGAAAGACGCATTCGCCCGACATACTTCGACGACTTCGTTCTCAGGCGGGCGGAGCTGTCGACATACGCTCTTGCTCGGCCCATATCGACGTGACCTTCAGCCCAGCCGCTCGATGACCGTCGCGGTGCCGAGGCCGCCCGCACAGCAGATCGCCTGCGCGCCGAACGTTGCGCCGCGCCGCTCCAACTCGTGCAGCAGGGTGGTCATGATTCGGGCGCCACTGCCGCCCAAGGGGTGACCTAGGGCAATGGCGCCGCCGTTCACGTTCAAGCGGTCGTGGCCGATCCCGAGCTCACGCATCCAGATCATCGGCACCGGCGCGAAGGCTTCGTTCACCTCGAAGAGGTCGATGTCCCCGAGGGCGAGTCCGGCGCGCTCCACTGCACGGCGCGTGGCGGCGATCGGACCGGTGAGCATGAGCTCAGGGTCTGAACCCACCGTGGTGACCGCCCGGATGCGCGCGCGCGGCTTCAGCCCCAGGGCCTTAGCCTTGTCAGCCGACATCAGCAGGAGCGCCGCGGCGCCGTCGGAGATTTGGGACGCGTTGCCTGCGGTCACCCGCCCACCTTCCGGCCGGAAGCTCGTCTTCAGAGTGGCGAGTTTTTCGCGGCTGGTGTCGCGGCGGATGGTCTCGTCAGCGGCTACGCGCTCGACGGCAATCTTGACGCCCTGCTCGCAAATCTCGGCGACGGGGACGGGCACGATCTCGCGTTCGAACCAGCCCGCATCCGCGGCGCGCGCGGCACGGCGGTGACTTTCGATCGCGAAGTCGTCGATGTCGTCGCGGGAGAGACCCCACAGATCGCAGAGGCGCTCGGCCGCTTCGCCCTGCGAGGTGAGGTGGAAGCGCTCGCGCAGGCGCCAGCCGAACGGCTCGCCATGGACGTCACGATTGCCGCCCATCGGAACCCGGCTCATGTTCTCCGCGCCACCTGCGACGACAATGTCGCAGGCGCCGGAGGCGATCTCGCCCATGGCCACGTGGATCGCAGCCTCGGACGAGCCGCATTTGCGATCGACCGTCATGCCGGGGATTGTCTCGGGCCAGCCGGCTGAGAGCAGCGAGGTGCGGGCAATGTTCCCGCACTGCTCGCCGACCTGAGTCACGCAGCCGAAGACGACGTCATCGACCACCTCCGCGCCGAGGTTGGCACGCTTGATCACTTCGTCCAGAACTAGGGCCCCGAGGTGGTCGGCGCGGACGTCCTTCAGTCCGCCGCGAAACTTCCCCACCGGGGTGCGGACGGCTTCAACGATGACGACGTCGCGCATCAGCCGGCCCTCCGCAACCCGGATCCGGCGATCTTCTGCCCTTCGGCGTCGTACTCATACACCCCTCGGCCGACCTTGCGGCCGTAGCGGCCGGCCTTGACCATCTTGATGATCAGCGGGCACGGGCGAAACTTCTCGCCCATCGTCTGATGCAGGTATTGCAGGACCGACAGACGGGTGTCCCAGCCGGTCAGGTCGCCCAGCTCGAGCGGACCCATCGGATGGTTGAAGGCCATGCGGAGCGAGGTGTCGATGTCATCGGCCGAGGCTACGCCCTCGGCCAGCATGTACATCGCTTCGTTACCCATCAGCGCGGACATCCGGCTGGTAGTAAATCCGGGCGCCTCGTTCACCACGATGCTGGTTTTGCCCAAGGCCGCCGTAACGGCCTTTAGCCGTTCAACCGTGGCCTGGGTCGTCTCGATGCCGCGAATGAGCTCGACGAGCTTCATCTTGTGCACCGGATTGAAGAAATGCATCCCCGCAAACTGCGTGGGGCGGCGGGTGGCCGCGGCAAGCTCGCTGATCGACAGCGCTGAGGTATTGGAGGCGATGATCGCTTCGGGCGGCAGCAACTCGTCGGCCTTGCCGATGATGGCGAGTTTGATGTCAATCTTCTCGGTGGCCGTTTCGATCAGCAGCGCGGCGTCGGACGCGCGGCCGTCCAGCTCGATCGCTGCCTCCAGCCGCTCGAGCGCGGCCTTGCCTGCCGCCTCGACCAACTTGCCCAACTTGACGCCGGCAGCGACTAGGCTGTTGATCTGGCCGACGGCCTTGTCAAGGGCGCTCGGATTGGCGTCGACGAGGAGAATGCGGTATCCGCTGATCGCGCACGAATAGGCGATCCCCGTCCCCATCAAACCTGCTCCGACTACAATAATCTTTTCCATTTGGCTCACTTGAATCTCCTTGCGGGCGGGGCCCGCCGAATAAAAGCCCGGCGAACGGCTGCGTCAGGCGCCAATGAAGTTCGGTTGCCGCTTCTCGCGGAAGGCACGAGCCGCCTCGATGCGGTCGGCGGACGAGGTCAGGAGGGCGAAGAGGCTCTTCTCCAGCTTCAGGCCATTGGCCAGGTCCATGTCGAGCCCCGCACGCGCGGCTTCCTTGACATAAGCGACAGCCACGCGGGGACGTGCCGCGATCAGCTCGGCAACCCGCATCGCCTCGGCGAGGGCGGCTTCGGGCGACTCCGCCAGACGGGTCGCAATCCCGATCCGGTAGGCTTCCTCGGCACCGATGCGGTCCCCGGTAAGGAGCAGGTCCAGCGACCGGGACAGTCCGATGAGGCGCGGCAGCCGCTGCGTGCCGCCACCACCCGGCATCAACCCCAGAGCGGTCTCCGGCAGGGCGAACTCGGCGCCCTTGGCCACGACGCGCACGTCGCACGCCAGGGCGAGCTCCATGCCGCCGCCCAGGCAGAAGCCGTGAATGGCCGCAATCACCGGCTTGCAGGTCGCATCCAGAGCCTCGATCCAAGTCGTGGGAACGAGCCGCCGGCGCGTCGCAATCGGCGAGTCGTTCGGCCGGCTCTCCTTGATGTCGGCGCCCACGCTAAAGCCGCGCTCGCCTGACCCGGCAATGACGATCGCACCGATTTCGACATCGGCATCGAACTCGCGCAGCATTTGGGGCAGGCTGCCGCGGATGTCGTCGTTGATCGCGTTGAGCGCCTCGGGGCGATTGAGCGTGACCAGCGCGACCGCGCCTTGGCGCTCGATCTTGACGTGTTCATTGGCGGTCGTCATTTCTGCGCCCCGGACTTGACTGCCGCGCCCTGGCCCTTGCCGCTTTGCAGGCGATCCCAGGTGGTGGCGGTGACACCCCGTTCGCGAAGCTCCTTCTTGCGCACCTTTTCGCTCGCGGTGCGGGGAAGATCAGGCAGGATCTGGATGTAGCGCGGCACCATGAAGTTAGGCATGCGCGCTTCGCACCATTCGCTCAGCTCATCGAAGGAAACCTCGTCGCCCGGGTTCAGCACCACGCAGGCCATCACCTCGTCCTCGCCTGCGGCTTCGTCAGCGCGTACCCCGACAACTGCGCATTCGGCCACAGCTGGATGCGAGCGCACGCCCGCCTCCACCTCGAACGAGGAGATGTTCTCGCCGCGGCGACGCAGCGCGTCTTTGACGCGGTCGACGAAGTAGTACCACCCATCCTTATCGCGCCGCAGAGCGTCCCCGGTGTGGAACCAGAGGTTGCGACGGGCCTCGATGGTCTTCTCCGGCATGCCGAGGTATTCCGTACTCATGATCCCGGGCGCCTTGTTGCGCACGAGGAGTTCGCCGATTTCACCCTCGGGCACATCCTCGTCGGTTTCTGGATTGACTAACTTGACTTCGAACCACTGATCCACTAGGACGCCTGACGCGCCGGCAGGTCGCGGCGCATCCGGCGGGGTCATGAAGACGTTCGAGATTTCGGTCTGACCGAAGCCATCCACGTACTCCTCTACGCCGAAGCGCTCGGTGAACTTGCCTGCCAGATCGGGCGACAGCGGCGCGGCGTAGATGCAGCGTATGCGGTGGGCGCGGTCGTTCTCAGAAGGCGGCTGCGACAGGATGAAGGCCATCGTCGCGCCGAGCAGGTTGGTGACCGTGGCGCCAGACCGGCACACGCGACCAACCCAGTCGGAGGCACTGAAGCGGGGGTACAGCACCACGTGCGCCCCCGCAATGAGGCACGGATACACGGTGAGGAACTGCGCGTTGCCGTGGAACAGCGGGAAGCCGGTCATATAGACGTCCTCCTCGCGCAGGCGCGTGAGCTGAACATCCTCCTCGGCGAAGAAATAGAACTGCGAGTGGGGCATAACGACGCCCTTGGAGGGACCCGTTGTGCCAGAAGTCATCAGCACAGCAGCAGGATCATGGGGCGTGACGATGACATCTGGGTTGCTCGTGTTGTCGGTGTACAGTTCCTCGAAGCGGCTGACGACAATCCGGTGGAACTTGGGTGCCGAAGAGGCCGTTCCCTCGGGCCGATCGACGATCACGATCCGCTCGAGGCTGGGCAGATCATCCTCGATCTCCGCCACGCGCTGCGCTAGGTCTGCGTTGGTGAACAGCACGCGCGCCTTGCCCAAGTTCATCGGGTGCGCGAGGAAGGCCCCTTTGTAGGCGTCGCTGATGGCGAGTTCGACCGCACCGAGCTTGCACAGCGCAAACCACGTGTAGATAAACTCGGGGCAGTTCGGCAGCAGCAACCCGACCAGATCCCCCTTGGCCACGCCGAACGCAGCTAGCCCATGTGCGAGACGATTAACCCGCGCGTTCACCTCGACGAAGGTCTCCGGCGCGCCGCTGTCCATCCACGAGAAGAACGGCCGATTGGCTCTGTGCACGGCCTGGTACTCGAGGACGGCCGGCAAGGTCCATTGATCGCGCGACAAGTGGGGAATGAATCTCGGAAAAGTCAGCATTATTAATCCCCTACAACATGATTGTATTGAACTTGAGACATTATTGTTCTGTACGCCTAAATGATTCCTATCTAAGGACGTCAATTTGAATATTTTCGTCGCACAACCAATCGGAAATTTTGCTTGACGCCCTGATCTACCCATCCATTAGATCAAGTTTAGATTATATTTTGCGAGCTACGCAATATATTTTCAGCAAATTTTCAATATACGCATGCTGCCTCGAATCTGCCGCATCGATCCCCTCACGCCTACCGTGAAACGCAGGCGCACCCCGGCCGTTGGGCGCCCAGGGGAATATACGGATCAGTGGGGTAACGGCTGCACCAACACTGATGCTGGCCGCTGCAACGGTCGTGTTCTTGGCGACCGAAGTAGGGTTGGAGGTCGCACGCCGCAGGGCCGCACGAGCGACCGAGAAGAAGGGGGAATTCGCTGTGGAACGCAGGGCTGCGCTTGCGCTCGGCTTATGGACGAATGAAGAAACCGGCGGCGTAGCGCCCGCCGCCCCGTGCAGATTGCTGCCCGGTTCGCGGCAGCCGGCGCTACAGGTCAGCCGTGAAACGGGGAACGGTGACGCCGCCCCAGTTATCGTCCCACACGACCCGCACCTTGAGATCTACCCGAACAGCATCAACAGGAATGTCGACTACATTGCTGATCAGCCGCGTGCCTCCCGCTCCGTCGAGCTCGATAATCGCGGTGACGTAAGGCAGACAGTCTTCCATGCTTGGGAGGATCGCCCGTTTCACCACCGAGTAGGAATAAACCGTCCCGGTGCCGGGCAGGGCCACCCAGTTCAGCCCCTGGGAGTGGCAGTGGGGACAGAACGGAGTGGGTGGCATGCGAAACGTGCCGCATTTGGCGCAGCTTGCACCCACGAGACTATGTTGTACGGCGGCATCCCAAAAGGGCTGCATCCAGGCATCAGTGGCATGATTAAAATATTGTACGGGTGGGCGCTTTGCAATATGCACAGACATGTCTATTTCCCAAGAATCAAGCCGCTGACTGGCAAACACGACGGGCCCCCGGTTACTAGTGCCAGCTCGGCACCCGCCACTTGGTTGGCGGCCACGCCGCGGATCTGTTCCACCGCCTCGCGGACGTGGGTCATGCCCCACACGTAGCCGCAGGAAAGCTGTCCGCCATCCGTGTTCACCGGGATTAGGCCGCCATCGAAGGCGATCGCGCCGCTGGAAACAAAGGGCCCGCCCTCACCCTTCGGGCAGAAGCCGTAGTCTTCCAGCTGCATGATGACCTGAGAGCTGAAGTGGTCATAGATCTGCGCCACGTCGATGTCCTCGGGGCCGACGTCGGCCATCGCGTACAAGTTGCGCGCAACGACGGCGTGCCCCGAAGAGGCGAAGGTCTCGTCGGGCATGTTCATCCAGTAAACGGACCGCCCCCAGTCGCGCGATCCGCCGTGGGTGCTCGCCAGCACGCGAACCGGCGTCGAGCGCAAATCCCGGGCGCGCTCGGCGCTAGTGACGACCACGGCGATCGCGCCATCGCATTCCAAGCAGAAATCGTAGAGGCAATGCGGATCGGCTAGCAGCGGCGCCTTGAAGTAATCCTCGCGCGTCAGCGGCTTGCGCATCAAAGCGTTCGGATTGTTGAGAGCGTGGTTGCGGGTGGTGATGGCGACGTCGGCGTAGTTCTCGCGCGTGGTTCCATACAGATGCATGTGGCGGCGCGCCAGCAAGGCAAACATATGCCCAGGGCCGACGAGACCGGCAGCGGAGAAGAAGGTGTTCTCCGGCGTGGCGTCGTAGCGCGACGTGATCGAGCCGAAGCGCTGCTCGCCCATCTGATTCGCACCGACACAAACGACCACGTCCGCCATGCCGGACACGATCGCCGCGGCGGCCAGGCCCACAGCGCCGGCCGAGCCACCGCCAGCACCAGTGAGACTGGCCGTAAAGCGCACCTCGGGGATGCCCAAGGTCTCCATTAGCATCCCGGTATCGAAGCCGCCTGCGAAATAGGCGAAACCGTCCACCTCGCGCACGCTGAGCCCTGCGTCGTCGAGCGCGGCCAGAACCGATTTTCCGACCAGCTCGATCAGCGTTTGCGGCGCCGATTGCCCCCGCTTGTAATAAGGCGTGGAGCCCAGGCCGACGATGGCCGTCTTGTCGCGTATCGTCATTTTCCGAGGTACTCCGCGAGCATCGAGCGGGCGATGATCTGCTTCTGCACCTCAGAGGCACCTTCGTATATCCGCATGGGGCGAGCTTCGCGGTACAACTGCTCGATCAGATTACCTTGCGTGACCCCCATTCCGCCGCTGAGCTGAACGGCGCGATCGACCACGCGGCCGGCCGCTTCGCTGCCGACGAGCTTCGCCATGGACGGCGCATAGGAGCCGCGCTTGCCCAGAACGTCGTGCGACCACCCGGCGCGGTACACCGTCAGGGCAGCGGTATCGATGTCGGCGGCCATATCGGCGAGCGTCATCTGCACGCTCTGCAACTCGCACATCGGCTTGCCGAACAGCTGCCGCGTTGTGACGCGCTTCAGCGTCTCATGCATGGCCCGCTGGGCCAACCCCACCGCAGCGGCACCTACTGACGGACGGAAGATATCGAACGCCGCCATCGCGACAGTGAAGCCCTGCCCCGGCGCCCCCAGCATGGCGCACGCTGGTACCCGGCAGTCGGTGAACTTGATCGAACCGCCCGGATGCTTGGCGATAAACTCCATCTGCTCCCCGGCGCTGACCCCGGGCGTTTCTGCATCCACAATGAACGCCGAGAGTCCGCGCGAACGCGGCGCTTCACCGGTACGCGCCACGACGACATAGTGGTCGGCGAAGCCTGCGTTGGAGATGAGCGTCTTCTCCCCGTTGATGATGAAATGATCGCCGTCGCGGGTGGCAGTCGTCGCCAAGGAAGCCACATCAGAACCGGCTTCGGGCTCGGTCAGGGCGAAGGCCGCGACGCGTGTCCCACGCCGGCAACCCGGCAGGTACCGCTCCTTTTGTTCTTCGCTACCGAACTGGCGGATGCCGATCGTGCCGATGCCCTGCATGGCGAACATGCCATCCAGCAAGGCGTGTTCGTAGGTCAGCGCTTCGCGCAGGAGACAGATCGAGCGCAAGTCGTAGCTCTCGCTGCCCTCCGGAACCACGTAGCGCAGCAACCCGGCATCTCCCAAGTCACGAACGATACCGCGGCATTCCGCGATAAAGCCGTCCGACCCGGCGTTGTGGGATCGGGAGGCGAGCCACGATGTGACTTGCACCGCCAGATCCTTGTGCCACCGATCGAAAAACGGCAACTCCCAGAGCTTCCAACTTGCACTCATTCTTCGTTTTCCTCCCTTTAACTAACCAGACTTACGACTTCGGCGTTTGCGGGTTGCCGCCGAACTTCGCGTCGTAACGGCTGCCGGCCGGTGCGCCGAGCGGAAGGATCTCTTCCAGTTGATCGAGGTCGGACTGCGTCAGCTTGACCCCCTTCGCGCCGACATTCTCTTCCAGGTATTTAATCCGCTTCGTGCCTGGAATCGGAACGATGTCCTGGCCGCGGTAGTACAGCCAGGTAAGAGCGATCTGACCCGGGGTGCAATTCTTCGCGGTAGCGAACTGCTTGATCTGCCCGACCAGGACTTGGTTGCGGTCGAAGTTCTCGCCCTGAAAACGCGGCAGAGAGAGGCGAAAATCGTCCGATTTCAACTCGCCCGCCTGCTTGATGGCGCCGGTCAGGAAGCCCCGGCCGAGCGGCGAATACGCGATGAAAGTAATACCCAGCTCCTTGCAGGCGGGCAGCACGTCGAGCTCGGGCTCGCGATTCCACAGCGAATACTCGGATTGAAGCGCCGTCACCGGATGCACGGCGTGAGCGCGGCGCAGCTGCTCGGCCGTCACTTCCGAGAGACCGTAGCTCTTAATCTTGCCCTCGCGGATCAATTCGGCCAGCGCGGCTGCGGTTTCCTCGATGGGAACGTTCGGATCGACACGGTGAACGTAATAGAGGTCAATCGCCTCGATCCCGAGACGGGTCAAGGATTCCTCGCAGCAGCGCCGCATGTAGAGGGGCGAATTATCGATTCCGCGGTCGTAGGTGCTGCCGCTCGGGCCACTCGGATCCCGGACCACGCCGAACTTACTGCAGATCACCAGCTTGTCGCGCTTGCCGCGAGCGAACTGACCCACCAGCTTCTCGTTGTGGCCGCGGCCGTAGACGTTGGAGGTGTCGTAGAGCGTCACCCCCAGATCGAAGGCCCGCTCGAGCGTCTTCAGGGATTCCGCGTCGTCGGCCTCGCCGTAGAACTCGGACATCCCCATACAACCAAAGCCCATTTCAGAGGTCTGGATGTTCGTTTTGCCGAGAGTGAGGTATCTCATGATCTCCTCCAAATCGTGATAGGTTTATATTTAAACAGCACAAATATTATACTGTCACCCCACCGAAAACAATAGACGTTTTTCCCCAAGATGACTCCGCCCGGCGGTTCCAAGGGTGTCTGCGGGAGTGCCCGGGCCAGGACAGTTGCCCCCTCTACGCCAGCCGACGAGGCGCGGAGCAGATCGAAAGAAAGATGGGGCTGCCCAGATTGGAAAGTACGGGGCAGCAACGGCAGCTGACGGAGAAGCCTTCCAGACCTCAATCATCATGGCAGAACCGCAACCTCCGAGGCGCCGCCGAAAGCGTTTTACCTACATCACAATCAGTTTTGTTATTGGTGTTTGTTATAGGTTGGAATGACAACGATTACAAATTGGTATTGTCATACATATAACGTAGTGAGGCTACGCCTCCCCGCGGGCGCCCTCGCGCCGCGCCGCGAGCCGAGGAAAGGCGGCATACGGTTCAGGGCGCAGTGCGTTGGCACCCGCGCAGCACCCTCGGCCGGCCCGATGATCGCCATTGAAAAAGGAGACGACTTTGACGAATACCCCTCCGAAACGTCCGGGTCTGGGGCGCTCGACACCTGCGGTGGCCCCTCGATCAACGAGCACGCGCAGGTGCTCGACTGCGGCACCCCCCTCCCCGGCCTGTGCGACGTGGGCAACTGCGTGGCTAGCCCCTTCGGGGCGGGCCTACTATGGCGCCAGCCACACACCCTCCGCGCCCCCCTCACCTTCGGCTACGTCGCCGCCCGCCACGCCCTCGCCCGCAGGGCCAAGGCGTGAACGCCCCGATGCGCTGGACGATGGACGTCGCCGCGGGCAAGAAACATGGGCGTCTTGGGCCGCAGCACATGCACTGCCCGCGCACTGCCCGCGCGGTCCTGTCCGCCGTATGCGCCCGCGGCAGCATCCACGCTGCAGGGAAGGTCTCGAAGGAAGCGGGGCCTGCCGAAACCCAAGCCGGCGTAGTGTCGGCCCAGGGCACCTCAGTCGTGGTAAGGGGCGCGAGCGCCCGTTGGCAAGTGAGCGGGCGCCGCGTGATCACCCACTCGGCCGGCGGCAGGCAGTATGTCGCACCCACCTCCGGCAAGGTCTCCCACGCCACTTTCGGCGTGCTCGGGAAACCGAGCCTGGTCATCATCGCACTCAGCGCGGGCACGAAGGCCGAGCAGACTAGCCACCCCGCCAAGGCGGCGTCGAGCCGGGCCGCCCGGTCGGCAAAGGGACCCGAGGCAGCGGATCTCGCCCAGGGTAAGGCGACCTACGTCGCAATCTGCAGCGCCTGTAACTGTCCTGGCGGCGAAGGCAGTACCGCGGTTTGAGCACTAATCCCTCTCCAGCCGTCCGTGATGACAGGGCACGCTGGAAAAGAGCATCGCCACTCCCCCAGCTGCCGATGCCAACGCTCTATCCCTTCATGCTCTCGGAACAGGACATTATCGATGTCGCTGCTTACATCTGCACCCTTTGACCGAGCTTGAGTGCCTCCCACGTTCGCCGGATCGAGGCCGCTTTCCACGACTCTGTACCCCACGCCCCACCACGCAACGCAGTGCCTCGCGGGGGAGTTCTTTTCATCCACCAAACGGAAGGAGGCTCCATGCACAGATCGTTCTGAAAAAAACCGACCGATGACAGCGCAACCGAGGGCTCCCCTTCTAGCCCATGCTTCTTGCCGGACAACGGTGTCGCAGGAGGACAGGGAAGTCTGGAGAACGAGGCCCACAGCGCGCTTTAGAGCAGCCATGAGACCGTCCTATACGGGCGAACTGAAGAAAAAGGAGTTGGAGATGCGAGTGGAAGAAAAGATTGCGATCCTGACCGGAGCGGCTTCGGGAATCGGGCAGGCGACGGCGCTGCGTTTCGCCCGGGAGGACGCCCAAGTGGTTTGCTTTGACTGCAAGAGCCTCGATGAGACCATCGGGGCGATCGAGAACGTCGGCTGCAGCGCTATTGCTTATCAGGGCGACGTAAGGCACGCCTCCGACTGGAAGGAAGTCGTCCAACAGACGGTGGATCGCTTCGGCCGCATCGATGTGCGGGGGAACATCGGGGGAGTGGTCTCAATCGGGCCGGACAATGTAATCGAGCAGACTGAGGACGGCTGGGATCGCATCGTCGACATCAATCTCAAAGGCACTTGGCTGGGGATGAAGGAGGTCATGCCGGTCATGATCAAGAACGGCGGCGGCAAGTGTCACTGCCGGATGTAAGTTGATACGGGCTGCCGATTGAAAGTTGATACACCGAGTTGAGAAGATCGGGCCATTTGGAGCCCGGGTGATCACAGACGAGGTGTATGTGGAAATCGAACTGTTGAGGCGTCACGGGTTGAGCCTTCGGCGGATCGCCGCCGAGGTGGGGTGTGCGGTGAACACGGTGCGTGCGCACCTGGCGTCGCCGGGGCTGCCGCGCTACGCGCGCAAGGTCCAGCGGGTGACGAAGCTGGCGCCCTTCGAGGCGTACTTGCGCGAACGCCAGGCGGCGGCGCATCCGCACTGGATTCCGGCCTCGGTCCTGATGCGTGAGATCGTGGCGCAGGGCTATCAGGGTGGCGCCAGCCAGCTGCGCGCGTTCATGCACATGCTCAAGCCGGCGCAGCCATCGGAGCCGGTGGTGCGCTTCGAGACGGCGCCGGGCCACCAGATGCAGGTCGACTGGGTGGAGTTTCGCAAGGGCGCGCAGCCGCTGTACGCGTTCTGCGCCACGCTCGGCTACAGCCGCATGAGCTACGTCGAGTTTGTCACCGACATGAAGGTGACGACGCTGATCGGCTGCCACGAGCGCAGCTTCGCGGCGTTCGGGGGCGTGGTGCGCCAGGTGCTGTACGACAACATGAAGACCGTGGTGCTCGAGCGCGATGTCGACGGCGAAGGCGCGCACCGCTACCACGCCGGCTTTCTGGACTACGCCCGTCACGCCGGGTTCGTGATCAAGCTGTGCCGCCCCTATCGGGCACGGACCAAGGGCAAGGTGGAGCGCTTCAACGGCTATCTGCGGCGCTCGTTCTACGTGCCGCTGGTGGCGCAGTTCAAGCAGGCCGGTCTGGTGCTCGACGCCGCCACGGCCACGGTGCAGGTGCGCCGCTGGCTCGACGAAGTCGCCAACGTGCGCGTGCATGGCACCACCGGCGAGCAACCGGTAGCGCGGCTGGCGGCCGAACGGGCTGCGCTGCAGGCGCTGGCACCGCCGTGGCGGGGCGACATCGAGGGCGCCCGGCCGCAGGCTGAGGCGGCACACGACGAGGGCCCCGTGCGCCCGCCCGCCGTGCGTGCGCACCTCGAAACGGAACAACCCGCCCAGCATCCGCTGGCCGTCTACGACGCGTTGCTGCAGACGCTGCAACAGGCGCAGGAGATCGGCGCATGAACCTGCAATACGAACGGATCCAGGCGCTGTGCCAGACGCTGAGCCTGCCGCTCACCGCCCAAGGCTACGCCGCAGCGGCCCAGCAGGCGGCCACCGACCAACTGGCCTACAGCGACTTCCTCGAGCAGTTGCTGCGGGCCGAGGCGGCCGGTCGTCAGAGCCGCAAGCAAAGCATGCTCACGCGCCTGGCGGGCTTCCCCGCGATCAAGACGCTCGAGGACTTCGACTATGGCTTTGCCAGCGGGCTCAAGCGCAGCCAGATCGAGGAGTTGGCCAGCCTCGCCTTCGTCGAGCGTGCCGAGAACGTCGTGCTGGTGGGCCCCAGCGGGGTGGGTAAGACCCATCTGGCCATCGCGCTGGGCTACCGCGCCACGCAGGCCGGCATCAAGACGCGCTTCACCACCGCCGCCGACCTGCTGCTGACGCTGGTCCTGGCGCATGAGCGCAACCAGCTCAAGAACGTGATGCAGCGGGCGATCAACGCCTACCGGCTGTTGATCGTCGACGAGATCGGCTACCTGCCGATGACGCGCGAGCAGGCCAACCTGTTCTTCCAGGTGATCGCGGCGCGCTACGAGCGGGGCAGCCTGATCGTGACCAGCAATCTGTCGTTCGGGCAGTGGGACAGCACCTTCGCCCAGGATGCGACGCTCACGGCGGCCCTGCTGGATCGGTTGCTGCATCACGCGCACATCGTGCCGATCAGCGGCGAGAGCTACCGGCTGAAACACCAGCGCAAGGCCGGGATGGTGCAAGCGCTGGCGGTCGCCGGCTGAGGGCCGCGCGACGGAGCGCCCCTGCGGTCGGGCCTTCGGCCCTCCCTTCGGGGCGCTCCGTCGCACATGTCAATGAGATAGAGGTGTATCAGTTTTAAATCGGCAACCGCCGGGAAAGCGTGTCAGTTTTAAATCGGCATTGACAGCAAGATCGTAAATATCGCCTCGCTCGCCGCTCACATCGGTCTGACCAACCTCTGCGCCTATTCCGCATCCAAGGGCGGGGTCGTGAGCTAAAGTCAATTCTGGTGTATGGACCCATCCGGCATGGCTGATCAGGCGGCGAGCCGCTGCTGTTCGTGCTCTTCGTCTTTCACGGGTTCGCCGTCCTTGAAGACGACGCCGCCCATCAGTTCGGCAATGCGCTCAACGCCGCGAATCCGCCGCCAGGATTTCTCGGCTTCCTGCACGAGCTTGAAGGCGAGACCGAGGAAGCTCGAGCGCGACACGCAGTTCTTCGTGCGGGTGGTGCGGTGACGCACGGTGGCGAAGGTCGACTCGATCGGGTTGGTCGTGCGCAGGTGAATCCAGTGCTCGGCCGGGAAGTCGTAGAAGGCGAGCAGCGCGTCGCGATCCCTGACGAGCTTGTCGGCCGCCTTCGGGTACTTCGCCTGGTAGCACTCGACGAAGCGCTCGAAGGCGCTCACGGCGGCCGCGCGCGTCGGGGCCATCCAAATCTCGTGGAGCTGCGCCTTCGCCTTGGCCTGCAGGCTCTTGGGCAGCGCGTTGAGCGCGTTGAGCACGTTGGCGCTCTTGTGCACCCAGCAGCGCTGCCGGCGGGTTTCGGGGTAGAGCTCGTCGAGCGCGCCCCAGAAGCCCAGCGCCCCGTCGCCTACTGCCAGGCGCGGACCGACTTCGAGGCCACGAGCCTTGAGGTCGCGCAGCAACTCGAGCCAGGACGCCTTCGATTCGCGGTGCCCGTCGCCGACCGTGACCAGTTCCTTGGTGCCGTCGAGCCGCACGCCGATGACGACCAGCAGACACTGGCGGGCATCGTCCTCGCCGCGCAGGCTGGTGTGCACGCCGTCGGCCCACCAATAGACGTAGCGGCTGCCGGACAAATCCCGCTTCATCCAGCCGGCGTAGTCGCTCGCCCACTCGGTCTTCAGGCGGCTCACCACGTTGGGGGACAGGCCCTTGGCCTCATCGCCGAGCAGCACGGTGAGCGCCTCGCGCATGTCGCCCGTCGAGATGCCCTTCAGGTACAGCCACGGCAACGCCGCCGACACCCGCGCCGAGCGGCGAACATACGGCGGCACCAAGGCGGAATTGAACTTCACCCCAGCGCCCGAGCGGTCACGCACCTTGGGTACCCGCACCTCGACGTTGCCGACCGCCGTGAGCACCTCGCGTGCCGGCAGGTAGCCATTTCTGACCACCGCTCGGCTCCCGCCCAGCATCCGCACGTTCTCGTACTCGGCCAACAACTGCTGCACCTCCACCTCGATCGCCCGCTCGATGAGATCCCGCGCGCCGCGCCGGATCAGCTCCTCCAGGGACAGCCCCACTTCCGATTGCTCAACCGACTGCTCACTCGTATCCTTCTTCAAGGCGCGCCTCCGTGGTTGCTGAAAATTTGGTCTCGACAACTCAATTCTCAGCAGAGGCACGCCGCCTCATCAAGCCCTTCTATCAGGATCTGGTCATACACCAGTCTTGACTAAATCTCCGGGGTCGTCTCCCTGACCCGCTACGCGGCGATGGAATACGCCAAGCACAACATCGAGGTCAACACGATCTCCCCGGCATCATCAAGACCCCGATTCTCGGCGACACCACCCCCCAGATGACCGAGATCTTCAGCGCGGCAACGCCGGCCAGACGGTTGGGCAAGCCCGAGGAGATCGCCAACATGGTGCTCTTCCTCTCCTCCAGTGAGGCCGACTTCATTACCGGTATCACTCACATCGTCGACGGCGGCTGGGGATCCCACTAAGAACCTATCCCGGTAGGTCGACTGCCAAATCGCCGGGGGGTTGATTTGAGAGGACACGGCGATGGGACTGGTCTGCAAGGATGACGGGTGGCGGCTGCCGGACGAGTTGTGGGCGAAGATGGAGCCGTTGTTGCCAGCGCGCAAAGCGCACCCGCTGGGCTGTCATCGGCCGCGGGTGCCGGACCGAATCGCGATGAATGCGATTCTGCTGGTACTGCGCACCGGGATGCAGTGGAACGCGCTCAACGGCAGCGGGATTTGCTCGAGCAGTTCGGCGTACCGGCGGTTTGCCGAATGGCGCGATGCGGGCGTTTTTGGGCGCTTCTGGCACGAGGGTTTGCTCGAGTACGATCGCCTCGAGGGCATTGACTGGAGTTGGCTGTCGTTGGATGGGGCGATGACCAAAGCGCCGTTGGGTGGGGAAAAAAACCGGCCCCAACCCTACGGATCGCGGCAAAGGCGGCGTCAAGCGCAGTCTGTTGACCGAGGCGAGCGGCATTCCGCTGGCCATTGAAATCGATGGCGCGAACCGCCACGACATGAAGCTGGTCGAGGCGACGCTGGGCAAGCTGATGGTCAAACGGCCAACCCCGAGCATGACACGACCGCAGGGCCTGTGCCTGGACAAGGGATACGACTACGACGAAGTGCGGGAGCTGGTAGCCGGCCTCGGATTTACTGCCCATATCCGCGCCCGCGGCGAGGAACAGCGTGACATCCGGGAACTCGGCTATCGAGCGCGGCGGTGGGTCGTCGAGCGGACCCACGGCTGGCTCAATCGCTATCGTCGCCTGTTGATACGTTGGGAGAAGAAAGCCGACTCCTACCTCGCCATGCTGCACTTTGCCTGCGGCATCATCACTTGGCGGGCCACTGGCCTACTGGAATAGGTTCTAATACTACAGTTGCAGATGCTCTTGAATTACACGGCGGTAATGACAGTCCTTGGCATAGGCTTGGTGTCGTCGTCGCCAGTAGGACCAGGCGAGGGCTGCGGCCGGTTGAGGCGGGCGGTGCCAGACCAGGGCAAGCAGCAGGCGCCGGATCTCGGGCACGGTCAGGGGTAGCAGCCCCGCCGGGCCTTGAACGCCTGCAGCGAGGAGCGCGGAGGGGCGGGACTTTTTTTGAGGTCGAAGTCGATCGCCGCCCGGCGCAGCACAGCCAAATAGGCGTGGGCGAGTAGGGCCAGTGTGATGTGCCGGTACTATCCGGTCCAACTGCGCACCTCATAGTGGTCGAGGCCCACGAGCTGTTTGCTCGCTTCGAACCCTTCCTCGATCGCCCAGCGCCGTCCGGCCACGCGCACCAGCTCGGGCAGCGCGGTGCCGAAGGGGGCATAGACCGCATAGTAGGCCAGCTCCCGGTCCTCACCCAGGCTTCTGCGCACCAGCAGGCCCCGCTGCTGGGACGTCATCCAACTGAGCATCGGCACAAAGGCCCAGTCGTACAGACGCGGCCCCTTGGCGCCATCGCCGGCCGACAGTCGTTGCCACCCTGAGTCGGGAATCTCCTGCGCGATGGCCCGCGCTCTTTGCTGGCGCATAGTCTCGCGCCAAAGATGCTGGGTGCGGGCAATGGCCAGCACATAGGAACGATCCTGCTCCTCGAGCCACACCCGCAGGCGCCGGTCATTGCCGTACACCTCATCACCCGCTACCCAGGCGAAGGGGTGCTCGCCTCGATGGCGCCCTCGATCAGGCGCCGGGCCAGCTGCGGTTTGGTGGCAAAGCCGGTGTCCCTGGGTACACCGGCCGCTTCGCAGCGCGCCGCATCGTCCGTCCATTCGCGCGGCAGGTACAACTCGCGGTCGATGAAGGCGCGCCCGTGCTCGCCGGCATAGGCGAGAAAGACGCCGATCTGGCAGTTCTCGATGCGCCCGGCCGTGCCGCTGTACTGGCGCTGCACCCCGACCGAGTGGCGCCCCTTCTTGAGAAAGCCCGTCTCATCGACGACCAATACCGCTTCGGGATCTTTCAGATGCCTCGTCACATAGGTGCGCAGATCGTCGCGGACCGCGTCGGCATTCCACACCGCGCGCCCGAGCAAATGCTGGATCGCCGCCGGGCTTGCCTCACCGGCCGCTTCGGCTAACTGCCAGCCGTTCTTGCGCTCGGCCGGTCCGAGCAGGCCACGCAAATAATCCATGGCATGTCGGCGAACATCCTTGCGCGAAAAACGCCACCCGATCTCCTGCACCAGCGCTTCGAACTGCTCTGACCAGCGCTCCACTTCGGAGAACGCCCGGTGGGGCGCCAACTCAACCGCCTGCCTCAACATCACTGCCACCCTCGACTGCAGCCAACCTCGCTTTGACAGGCGTCGGACAAGAATGATCTGCAACTGTAGTACTAACAACACACAATGGCCGATGCGAGCGGCCGAACCGCTTGCATCGGCCATTGTGGATTCCTGCGCAGCGAGCGTCCGAACCTCTGTCCGTCCGCAAACCGCTCCGCCTTCCGTGCCTTCACAAAGAACCGGGATCCCAAGCCACCCCCATGCGTCTCTTCACACGCCGGCCCTTGGCCCGAGACGGTTGCTTGCCGACACGTGGAGCGACAAGGTGGCAGGCCTGGTCAGGATCAGGCAACCACCTCGCTGTCCATAGACACGTACTCCGCCAAAGCGTCGCCCTGGACAGTGTTATGGCGGCGCATCAATTCATACGCCTCGTCGGCGTTGCCGTTCTGAATCGCAGCAACGATCGCGCCGTGCTCCACCTGAGTCTGGTCCTGCCGTTCGCCGCGGCCGAGTTGAAAACGGCGATACGGCACCAGCGGGAGCACCAACTTGTTCGTCAGCTCGATCAGCACATCGTTGTGCGTCGCGCCGATCACGATCGCGTGGAAGCGACGGCCGAGCCGAAAGAACTCCTCCTTGTCGGCCGCCGCGAGAGCCTTGGCTCCAAGCTCGTAATTCTCCACCAGCGCGTCCCGCTCTGACTGCGTCATGCGGCGCGTAGCGAGTCGCGCGCACATTCCTTCCACCTCGGACAATGCTTCGAAAGACTGAAGCAAGCGTCGGACATTGAGCCTTGCGACCGTCGCCCTCTGCCGGGCGCTTTTTTCGACGAGACCGGACTCAATGAGTTGAAGCATTGCCTCGCGGATCGGCGTGCGCGACACCGAGAAGCGTTCGCTCAGTGCGTCTTCATCGATCGGACTTCCGGGAGGCAAGCGCCCGCTGAAAATGTCTTGCTCGATGGCCATCCGCACCATTTCTGCATGGGTTACTTTTGTTGTCTTTCGCATTTTCGTTGTCTTGAGCGCGTTGGATTATATATTATATAGACAATAAAAGTATACAGCACGAGATTAGCTCTCCGCATTGCGCTGATCGAAAGCAAGACATTTTCTCAGACCAAGTCCCCCTTTCGGTTAGCAAGCGGGTGTCGGTCAGGCACGGCACCGCACTCACTCGTCCCCGCTCACACCCCCGCGGACGCGAGTGGCCGTCGGACAGCGGACGGCCGGCTACCGCCTTACGTTCTGATCAATTATGACGGTTCGGCGGCAACTCGACCTCGTGCAGCAAATTTTTGCATTGAAATGCCCCCCAGCCCTCTAATGAGAGGGGTGTGCACTCCGAGACTGAGCGCAAAAACGGAGACCAGCGATGCATTTACAATATGTTGCACACTACCCGAATATAACTTAACGTGGCCCTCACCCACACAGTTCCTCTAGCGGACCCATGAGGGTGGAAGGCCGCCTCCTCCGGCTAGATTCGCCCACTGCAGTCCACGCGGCTTAGGTAGAGCCCCGGTGCCCTGCGCCGTCCCCCTGGGAGACCTTCTGGCCGCGGTCGTGTTCATTTTTCACCGGCAAAAATATATATTGATCGCACTCATAATATAATTTAGGATCGCTTCAAGGGTGCTGCACACGATGTCGAATGCCGGCGATGGGCAGTTCTGGGAGTCTCCCACCGTTCCCGCGCAGGCCGGACGACACTGGCCAGCTGAAGCCTGATTACCGAAGGTCGTGGCCTTCACACTCTCGAACGCAAAGCTCTTAACACCAAAGGAGAAGATAGATGACGGATAGCGCGACGGAACAACAAGCCCCTACTCCGGTCTTTGATCCGGTTAAGCTCGAAACGGTGAATGCCGGCAAGGACTATCCGATGGAGCCGGAGGAGTTCAAAAAACTGTTCGAGCACAATTGCTATTGCGAAATGGCTCACATCAACAAGAACGGCTTCCCGATCGTCACGCCGATGTTCTATGTCGTGCGCAACGGCGAGATCTGGGTTAGCAGCATCCGCAAACATCGCCACAAGGTAATGGATCTCGAAAACAACCCGAAGGTCTCAGTCTGCATTCACAACGACGGTGCCAACCTCCGTCACCAAAAGGCGATCCTCGTCATCGGTCACGCCGAGGTGTCCACCGACGACCCCATCATGCGCGAGATCCACTGGGCGATCCTCGACAAGTACTGGTCCGAGGTGAAGGGTGAAGAGCAGCGTCAGGTTGCCTTCGACGCCATTCATACCCCCCTGCGGGCAGTGATCCGAATCGTGCCCGACAAGACCCTGAACTGGGACTTCGGCAAGATGATCAACGCCTATACCCCGGGGGTGTGGTTCCGCGAGGCGTACGACATGTCCGCGAAGTTCATCTGATCGGGGCTGTGCACCTCATGATCTGTAATCGGACCGGGTGGCCACGACGCAGCTTGCGACCGTGTCCGGTCTGCGGCACTTGATGTTGCTCGGGATCCCCTGATTCTATCGCCCGCTACCGGCGGTGGCGGGCGACGACAAAGCAACTTGTAATGTGAGCAGGCACTTTGGGAGCATTCCTGTGAGCACTTTCAACAGCCTTGAATCGCGGTCGTATGGGCAAACCAATGACGTATTACGAGACGCCCTCCTCGCGACCGATCCCAAATCCCTGATGGCGCAGGCGGCTGCGCTGCGCGACGAGGGCCACGGCCGCATTCAGACCTGGTCACCCAAGGTCTTCATTCCGCTCACGCAGTTGTGCCAGAACGTCTGCCACTACTGCACCTTCTCGCGACCGCCGAGCCGCCTGGAGGCAGTCTATCTCTCGCCCGAAAAGGTCTTAGAAATTGCGCGCACCGGTCAGCGGGCCGGCTGTACGGAGGCGCTGTTCACCCTTGGCGACAAGCCGGAACTGCGCTTTGCGCACGCCCGCAAGGAGCTCGCCCGTCTCGGACACGAGACCACTCTCGGCTATCTCGCCGAGATGTGTGACTTGGTTCTGCGCGAAACCGGCCTGCTTCCCCACGTCAATGCGGGAGTGATGGACGGGAACGGCATCGCCGCGCTGCGCCGGGTGTCGGTATCGCAGGGCCTGATGCTGGAGAGCCTGTCCGACCGCCTGTGCCAGCGCGGGGCGCCCCACTATGGTTCGCCCGACAAAGTCCCGGCCGTGCGCCTGGAGACTATCCGCCATGCCGGCGAGTTGGCCGTGCCCTTCACCAGCGGAATCCTCATCGGAATCGGCGAAACCCGTGAGGAGCGCATCGACTCCTTGCTCGCCCTGCAGGTCCTGCACCGGCAGTACGGGCACATTCAGGAAATAATCATCCAGAATTTCCGCGCGAAGTCGGGCACGCTGATGGCGAACAGCCGCGAGCCGGATCTCGACGACCTTTTATGGACGATTGCGGCCGCCCGCATCATCTTCGGGCCGGAGATGAACATCCAAGCGCCGCCCAATCTCAGCCCCGCGACCTTCCCCGCCCTGATTTCGGCCGGCATTAACGACTGGGGTGGCGTCTCACCGGTGACGCCCGACCATGTGAACCCCGAGGCGCCCTGGCCCGGAATCGAGCGTCTGCGTCAAGCCACCGCGAGCCAAGGCAAGCTCCTCGCCCGGCGGCTGCCGATCTACCCCGAGTACGTGCGCGAGACGGCACGCTGGCAGGACGCCTCGGTCGCGCACCACGTACTCCAACTCAGCGATGCCTGCGGCTATGCGCGCGATGATGCGTGGGCGCCCGGGACGACGGCGGCGGTTCCGCCGACTCCGGCTGCGAATCTCCCCGCAGATGCGCGCATCGAGTCGATCATCCGCCGAGCGATGGACGGCCAGGGACTGGACGAGGACGAGATCGTCACTCTGTTCCACGCTCGCGACGTCGATTTCCAGCGCGTCTGCTCTGCCGCTGATGAACTGCGCCAGTGGGTGAACGGCGATATAGTCACCTACGCGGTCAATCGCAACATCAACTACACGAACATCTGCTCATACAAATGCGGCTTTTGCGCGTTCTCTAAGGGCAATACTGACGAGGCGCTGCGCGGGGCGCCCTACGACCTCGACCACTCCGAGGTCGTGCGCCGGACGCAGGAGGCGTGGGCGCGCGGAGCGACTGAAGTGTGCATGCAGGGCGGCATCCATCCACACTACACCGGGGACACCTATCTCGCGTTGTGCCGTGCGGTAAAGAAGGCTGTGCCCGACATGCACATCCACGCCTTCTCGCCGCTGGAGATCGCGCAAGGCGCTGCCACGCTGGGCCTCACCGTCGCCGGCTACCTGATGCGGTTGCGCGCCGAGGGCCTCAGCACCCTCCCCGGCACTGCGGCCGAGGTCCTCGATGACGAGGTCCGCGCTGTCCTTTGTCCCGACAAGCTCACTACCACCGAATGGCTGGAGATCATGCGCACGGCGCACTCTGTCGGCCTCAAGACCACCGCGACGATCATGTTCGGCCACGTGGACATGCCGCGCCATTGGGCACGCCACCTCTTGCACATCCGCTCGCTGCAGGAAAAGACCGGCGGCTTCACCGAGTTCGTGCCGCTGCCGTTCGTGCACATGGAGGCGCCGATCGCGCTGAAGGGACGCACCCGGCGCGGACCCACCTTCCGCGAGGTCCTGCTCATGCATGCCGTCGCGCGACTGTCCCTGTATCCGCTCGTGACCAACATCCAGACATCGTGGTGCAAGCTGGGCCACGAAGGCGTCCGCGCGGCGCTCAGGGCGGGCGCGAACGACCTCGGCGGCACCCTCATGAACGAAAGCATCTCGCGTGCGGCCGGCACGCAGCATGGCCAGGAGATGCCGCCGAAGGTGATGGAGGCGCTCATCCGCTCCGTTGGCCGCATTCCGCGCCAGCGCGACACACTGTATCAAGCGGTCACCGAGGAAATTCATCAACGCGGCCTCGAGGCCGCCCCGCTCGCGCCGCTGATCCTGACGCCGGCCAAGCGCAAGAGCCAGGGGCGCTGCGAGGAAACCGTTGTTGGTTAACGAAGGAAAAGGACAGCAAAGCATGAGCACCAAGAAGAATCTCCCAGTCATCGGCGTTCTCGGAGGCACCGGCAAGGAAGGCGGCGGACTCGCGTTCCGCTGGGCGCACAGGGGCTATCCAGTGTTTCTCGGTAGCCGCTCGGCCGAAAAGGCGATTGAGGCCGCCGCGGCCATGAACAAGGAACTGGGCATCGACCGCGTACGCGGCGGCAGCAACCGCGAGGCAGCGGCGGCAGCGGAGATCGCTGTGCTGAGCGTGCCCTACGCCGCCCAACGGACAACCATAATGGAGGTGCAGGACGCCCTGAAGGGCAAGATCCTGGTCGACGTGACGGTCCCCCTCATGCCGCCCAAGGTGAACCGGGTACAGCTACCCGACAACGGCTCCGCCGTCGAGGCGATCCAGAAGCTGCTCGGTGCCGACGTGCACGTGGTGTCGGCGTTCCAGAACGTCTCCGCGCATCACCTGAAGGATCTCTCCCACGTCACCGAGTGCGACGTGCTGGTATGCAGCGACGATCCGGTCGCCAGTGACGAGGTGATCAAGCTCGTCCATGCTGTCGGCCTGCGCGGCTGGAATGGCGGCGTGCTGGCCAATTCCATCGTGGCCGAGGGCCTCACCTCGGTGCTGATCGCTCTGAACCAGCGCTATAAGGTCCCCAGCGCCGGCATCCGTATCACCGGCATCCCGGACGCCAAGGTGATGTGATGGCCAGGCAACCTGCCGCGATGTCCCTGCGGGCGCTGGCCGGCATTCCGCTGGTGAAACCCGGGGACGATCTAACGGAGATCATTCTGGGCGGTTTGGCGGCATCGGATGCCGAGCTCGCGCCTGGCGATGTCGTCGTGCTGGCACAGAAGATCGTCTCCAAGGCCGAATGCCGGCAGGTTGCCCTCGGCAGCGTCACCCCGTCGGCGCAGGCCCTGGAACTGGCTGCTGCAACGGGCAAGGAGCCGCGCCTGGTCGAGCTCATCCTGCGCGAATCGACCGAGGTGGTGCGCTCCTGCCCCGGCGTGATCGTTGTCGCCCATCGCCTCGGCATGGTGATGGCTAATGCCGGCATCGATCAGTCGAACGTCGATCATGATGGCGTCCAGGATCCGGGCGAGGAACACGCGCTGTTGCTGCCGCTCGATCCCGACGACACCTGCCGGCAGATTCGCGCCTCGCTGCGAGAGAGCTGCGGCGTCGATGTCGCGGTGGTGATCATCGACAGCTTCGGGCGGGCTTGGCGCAACGGCACGGTGGGAACGGCCATCGGCGTGAGCGGACTTCCCGGACTGCTCGATCTGCGCGGCGAATCCGATCTGTTCGGGCGCGCCCTGCGGACCAGCGAACTGGGGCTGGCCGACGAGGTTGCCGCCGCCGCGTCGCTGGTGATGGGACAGGCGAGCGAGGGCCGGCCCGTCGTCCTAGTGCGCGGCGTCCCCTACGAGCGACGCGAGGGCAGCGCCGCCGAGCTCATCCGGTCCAAGCACCGGGACATGTTCCGATGAAGGCCGGCGGACAACGGATCGTGCGGAGGGCGCAATGATTCTCGCACTTGCCGGCGGCGTCGGCGGCGCGCGCCTCGCCCGCGGCCTTGCCGCCGCGCTGGCGCCCGAGGCGCTCACCATCATCGTGAACACGGGCGATGACTTCGAGCATCTGGGCCTGCATGTGTCGCCCGACATCGACACGGTGATGTACACCCTCGCCGGGCTCAACAACCGGCAGCAGGGCTGGGGACTGGCCGGCGAGAGCTGGGCCTTCATGTCCGCGCTCAGGCGGCTGGGCGGCGCGACTTGGTTCCAGCTGGGCGACCAGGATCTGGCCACACACGTCGAACGCACCTGGCGGTTAAAGACCCAGCCCCTGTCCGCCGTCACCGCGGAGTTCTGCGCGCGCCTTAACGTGCGCCATCGCGTGGTGCCAATGACCGACGACCCGGTGCGGACCTTGGTCGACACCGACGAAGGCCGTCTCGCCTTCCAGGACTATTTCGTGCGCCGGCAGTCCGCACCGCGCTTCCGCGCCATCAGCCTGGCCGGCATCGAGGCGGCCCGACCGCACTCCGCCCTGGCGGCAGCGCTGGCCGATCCCGCGCTGGCCGCCATCGTGATCTGCCCGTCCAATCCGGTGCTCAGCATCCGGCCGATTCTCGCCCTGCCCGGCATCACCGAGCTGCTGCGCCGGCGCCGCGCGCCCGTAGTCGCGGTGTCGCCTTTCATCGGCGGCCAGGCGATCAAGGGGCCGGCAGCCAAGATCATGCACGAGCTCGGTCTGCCGGTGAGCCCGGCCGGGCTGGCGTCGTTCTATGGCGACCTCCTCGACGGCCTGGTCATCGACCGCGCCGACGCGGCGCTGGCCGAGGGCTTGGCCGGGCCAGCGATCATGGCCACCAACACCCTCATGCGGGACGACGCCGATCAGGAACGGCTCGCTCGCGAAACCCTTCACTTCGCTTCACGCCTGCACCCTATGCGCCGCCAGCCCACACCCGATGAGGACATCGGACGGACGCGCGGCCTGCCAATCCGGCCGCGTCCTCAAATCCACTCGCGCTAGGGGAACCGACATGTGGACCATTCTGCCAGCCAAGAATCTCTGTCGGGCTAAGCAGCGCCTGGCCGGGCTCCTGACCCCGGAGGAACGGGGCGGACTGTTTCACGCCATGCTGAAGGACGTGCTGACGGTGCTCTGCGCACATCCGGCCATCGAGGGCGTGGTCGTGGTTTCCGATGATCCCGCGGCGCGCAGGCTGGCCGAGCAGTATCGGGCCGAGTTTCTCGACGAGTCCGGGCTTTCCGCCACCGGTCTCAACGCCGTCGTGCAGGCTGCGGCACACCGTCTGGCCGAACGCGGTATCGACGAGGTCATGGTGATCCACGGCGATCTGCCGCTCATCAACCACGCCGAGATCACGCACCTCATCGACACCCACCGCAGCGCGCCGGGGCCCGCATTGACGTTGGCGCCGGACCGGCAGCGCGAAGGCACCAACTGCCTAATCTGCACCCCCGCGAGCGCGATCGAGTTCAGCTACGGGGCTTCGAGTCTCGTTAAGCACGCGCGTCAGGCCAAGAAAATCGGCGCTGCCGTCCACATCGTGCGCTTGTCCGGCATCGGTTTCGATGTCGATTGGCCGGACGACGTGCTCGCCCTCATCGATCAGCCGGAGCTCGGCGCCGGCAGGCACACGGTTTTGTATCTTAAGGACAGTGACATTGCCGCACGGGCCAAGACCATTACATGCCGGAGCGAAAGCATCGTCGCCTGAGGGGCCGGCGGCCTGCGCGCGTGCCGATGTTTCCGATGTTGTCTTCTCTACTATCTGACCTAGGACCCGATTCATGAACGATGACATTCTGTACCGCCAGAAAGGCCATGTTGTCACCCTGACGATGAATCAACCCGAGCAGCGCAACCCCCTGACTGGCAATCGCATCGTGGAGGGTTTTCTTGATGCCATCGACCGCATACAGCAGGACCAGAGCGTTCGCGCGGTGATTGTCACCGGTGCCGGCAGCGCCTTTTCCTGCGGGGGGAACATCAAGGAGATGGAACGCCAGGCCTCAGGCGAGATCGGTGGGATGGACATTCGGCAGGGCTACCGCAGCGGAATCCAGCGCCTGCCGCTGGCGCTGTTCACCCTTGAGGTCCCGGTCATTGCCGCGATCAACGGCTCGGCTATCGGCGCCGGCTTGGACGTGGCCTGCATGTGCGATATCCGCATCGCCTCGACCCAAGCCAAGTTCGCCGAGAGCTTCGTCAAGCTCGGCCTGATTCCCGGCGACGGCGGCGCCTGGCTGCTGCCACGGGTTGTCGGTCTGTCACGCGCGGCAGAGCTCACCTTTACCGGCCGGACGATCGACGCGGAGCAGGCTTTGGCTTGGGATCTCGTGTCTCGCGTAGTTCCCGCGGACGAGTTGCTAACTGCCGCCCATGAGCTGGCCGCGCAAATCGCCGCCAATCCGCCGCACGCGGTGCGCTTGGCCAAACGGCTGATGCGGGAGGCCCTGCATACGCGCTTGGACACGCTATTGGAGATGTCCGCTGCGTTCCAAGTGTTGGCCCACCAGGCACCCGACCACAAGGAAGCCGTTGCGGCATTCCTGGAGAAGCGTGCCCCGGTCTTTGGCATGGCAAAGGAGGATTGATCGCGCACCGGGGTCCGGAATCATCCGTCGCCCCCAGCCAGTCGGCCTGCGACTGAGATGTCCTGTCTACCGTGCACACTCCCGCCTCAAGCGGCGACGGCCTGTCTGCTGAATTGTTGAGCAAACACGGCCGGCGCCAGATACTAACTTTCCCGAAAGTAATGCCATATGGGCGATAATATGCGGCATGAAATGCAAGCGAACTTCCGACGGTCGCGCCCACGATCATCACACCTTGCAGGTGATGCGGCAGCAGGCCATCAAAGCGGTGCGTGAGGGGCAGACCGTGCAGAGCGTCGCCGCCTCGTTCGGCGTGAATCCTCGCAGCGTCTTCCGCTGGCTGGCCGACTTCGCCAACGGCGGCCAGAACGCCCTGCTCGCCAAGCCGATCCCGGGACGTCCGCCCAGGCTCAGCGCCGAGGAGATGGCCTGGCTCGCCCGCGCGGTCCGCGACCACACCCCGCAGCAGTTCAAGTTCGAGTTCGGGCTGTGGACGCTGACGCTGATCCGTCACCTGATCAATCGTCAGCTCAAGAAGGAACTGTCGGTTTCCTCGGTCCACCGGCTCATGAAGATCCTGGGCTTCAGCGCCCAGAAACCGCTCTATCAGGCCTGGCAGCAGGATCCCGTGCTGGTGCGGACCTGGGAGACCGAGACCTATCCCGCCATTCGCGCCGAAGCGCGTGCGACGGGCGCGACGATCTACTTTGCCGACGAGTCGGGAATCCGTTCCGACTACCACACCGGCACCCCCTGGGCGCCGCAGGGCCAGACGCCGGTGGTGACGGCCACCGGCCGGCGCTTTTCGCTGAACATGATCTCGGCGGTGAGCGCGCAGGGCGAGTTTCGGTTCATGCTGCATGAAGGCTCGGTCGGTGCGAAGGTCTTTCTGGAGTTCCTCAAGCGCTTGATGATCGGCGCTCAGAAGCCGGTGTTCGTCATCGTCGATGGTCATCCGATCCACAAGGCAAAGTTGATCAAGACCTATGTCGACAGCCTCGGCGGCCGGCTGAAGCTGTTCTACCTGCCGCCGTATTCGCCGCACCTGAACCCGGACGAAACGGTCTGGGCGCAGGTGAAGCGCAAGGTTTCGCGCCAGGTGGTCGAGAGCAAGGAGGACATGAAGCGCCTCGCACTCGGGGCCCTGCGCAGCATTCAGAAACTCCCCGAGCTCGTGAAGTCATTCTTCCGGCAACCAGAGTGTCAATACGCTCTATAGTGACACTACTTATTGAAAAGTTAGTAGCAAGGCGCGAGTGGCGCCGTTGGCGGTTGTAGAAGATTTCCACGTATTCGCGAATTGCCGCCTGGGCGTGGGCCCGCATGGCGTAGCGCTGGTGAGTAAGCGTTCAGCCGCCCCACCTTTCTGAGCCGCCTGCGGATGATGAGCATAGTGTCCACGACGTTTTTTGCGGACACGTGGACACATGGACTCGGCACTCATTTCTCTTCCCGCGCCTCGGACACGGTGGCGACATTCACCGGAATTCAAGGCGCGGATAATCGAAGCCTGCTTGCAGCCGGGGATCTCTATTGCGGCGGTGGCGTTGGCCAACCAGCGCAATACCAACTTCGTGCGTAAATGGGTTAAGGCCCACCGGGAGCAGGCGCTGCAGGAGGTCTCGGCAAACGTGCGTGATGTTCATGCAGCAGAGCCGAGCAAGGAGGCCCCACCTACCTTTGTGCCGGTCACCGTGCAGTCGCCCTCCGCCGAACCCTCAGGCGACATTCGGATCGAGATCCGACGGCAACAGACGGTTGACCTGCCAGGGGATTTTCGGACCACGTGAAACTTGAGAGGATGGCTTCCAACAAGAAGAGGAAGTCATGCGAAAGAGCCGATTCACGGAAGCCCAGACGGTGACGATCTTGCGCGAAGCGGATAAGGCGCCGGTCGCCGAAGTGGCGAAGAAGCACGGGGTGAGCGAGCAGACGATCTACACGTGGCGCAAGCACTTCGGGACGATGGACGCCCGATGAGGTCAAGCGGCTGCGCCAGCTCGAACAGGAGAACGCGCGGCTGAAGAAGTTGCTGGCCGAGCGCGACCTCGAGATCGAGGTCATGAAGGAGATCGCGGGAAAAAATGTATGGTCCGCCCCGGGTTTGCAAGAGCCGCTGCCTCCGACGTGAACAGTTTGCCCTAATGTGGGGCGCGACAATCATCTTGTCCGGCGCATTGACTCGAATTAATTGTTACCGAGCCGCAGCGGTTGCCTCACCTACTTTGCTACCTGTCAGAGGCCTGACAGGGGCGACCGATGGCGAGGCGACTGAGCATGACGACACGACGGGAATTGATTACGGCAGTCGGGGAGCGGTACCGGCGTTCCAGCCGCAGCGGCAAGCAACAGATCCTCGATGAGTTTCTCAAACTGACGGGCTATCACCGCAAGCACGCGATCCGTGTGCTGGGCCGTGAAGCGCAGCCACAGAAGGCAAGGCCGGGCCCACGCCGGCGCTACGACGATGAGAGTCGTGCCGCGCTGATCACGCTGTGGGAAGCGGCCGACCGGATCTGCGGCAAGCGGCTGAAGGCGGTGATTCCGACGCTGCTCGAGTCGATGACGCGGTATGGTCATCTGTCGCTGGCCGACGAGCTGCGCGAGAGGCTCCTGGGCATCAGCGCGGCGACGATCGACCGGTTGCTCCGGGACGTCCGCCAACACGCCTTTGGCGGGCAACGCAAACGTGCAGGAGGCGTGGGCAACGCGATTCGCCGCGCAGTCCCCGTCCGCACGTTTGCCGACTGGGTCGATCCGCTGCCCGGCTATCTCGAGATCGACCTCGTCGAGCATTGCGGCGGCATCAAGATCGACGGCGACTTCGTGCACAGTCTGGTGATGACGGACATTGCGACGGGCTGGACCGAGTGTCTGGCGATGCCGTTTCGCAACCAAACATTCGTCATTGAGCACGTCGAGCGCGTGCGTGCCGCACTGCCCTTTCCGCTGCGAGGTCTCGATAGCGATAACGACACGGTCTTCATGAACGAAGGCGTGTTCGAGTTCTGCAAGAACACGGGTATCGAGCTGACCCGCTCGCGGGCCTACAAGAAGAACGATCAGGCGTGGGTCGAGCAGAAGAACGGTTCGATCGTGCGGCGGCTGGTGGGCTACGGCAAGCTGCGGGGACTGCAAGCGACGGAAACGCTGGCGTCCTTGTATCGGGTCTCGCGGCTGTACATCAACTACTTCCAGCCGTCATTCAAGCTGAAGTCGAAGACACGCCATGGGGCCCGGGTAACGAAGCACTACGAGACGCCGCTGACGCCGCTCGAGCGCGTGCTGCGCTCAACATCGGTGTCGGAGGCGACCCGGCAGCGCCTGCAGGAGGAGTTTCGCGCGCTCGATCCGGTCGACCTCCTGCGCCGTATGCGCGAGGCTCAGCGGCAGGTGGCCGAATGCTCGGCGACGGGCTCTGGGGTGACAGGCGTCAGGACGGACAGTGAGGTACCGATTGCGGAGTTCCTGACCAGTTTGAGTACGGCGTGGCAGGCCGGCGAGGTACGCCCGACCCATGGTCGGAAAGCTCGCGCGGTGCGTGATTGGCGCTCGCGCCGGGATCCTTTCGCGCACACGTGGCCGAAAATACAGCAGTGGCTCGAAACGGAACCCGGCGTCAGCGCGCAACAGCTGCAGAAACGGCTCACCGAGATGATGCCCGAGCTCTATTCCGGCGCCCAACTGCGCACCCTGCAGCGGCGTGTTAAAGAATGGCGGGCAAATCGCGCCAGGGAACTCGTAACCCGAATACTCGGCGACGCCGACGCGGTGGAGGCTGCCGCCGCTACGCGGCGTCAGCCTCCACCGCAGAACAATCCCGAGGCGACGATTACGCCGGAGTAACATCCTTCCGTGAGGCAACACGCCGGCCATGATGATTGTCGCGCCCCAGAAGCCGTCGCGGCATTCATGGAAAAGCGAACGCCGGTATTCCACGGAGGTGGCAATCCCTGAACAGGGAGAGGCGGAGCAGGGGAAGCTGGCCGAACGGATCGCCCGGTCAGCGCTTTATCAGGACGACGGCGTCAGATCTCGATACACACTTTGCCCACGTGCTGCCCGGATGCCAAGAATCTGAGCGCCGCCTGAATATCGGCCAGGGGAAACACCTCGTCGGTCACCGGCCTGATCTTATGGAACGACACGGCGCGCATCATCTCAGCGTAGCTCTCGCGATGGCCGACGGCAATTCCCTGCAGGCGGATCGAATTGGCCACGGCAGCACCGAGGTTGAGAGAGGCGCGCTGGCCGCTGACCGCACCAATGAGCGCGACGGTGCCCCCCGGGCGCAGCGCGAGCATGGACTGCTTGAGGGTCGCGCGGCCCCCGATGTCGATTACCAAGTCAGCCCCCTCCCCGCTCAGCGCCCGTGCCCGCCGCCCCCATTCCGGTTCTGCGCGGTAGTTGATGAGCTCGTGTGCTCCGATTTCCTTCAGTCGCGCGAGCTTGGCCTCCGATGACGACGTGGATATGAGCCGCGCACCGCAGGCAAGGGCAAACTGGGCGGCGAACAGCGAAACGCCGCCGGAACCCTGGGTCACTATAGTCTCGCCGGCTTTCGTTGCGCCGTGCGCCACGACTGCACTCCAGGCGGTCAGCGCAGAGCATGGAAGAGTGGCCGCCTCGATCCAGCTCAGATGATCGGGTACGCGCATGATGCCTGTTGCCGCAAGCGCCCGGTACTCGCACGCGATGCCGTCACGTCCGGCCGCCAGCGCGGTTGCCAACCGCGCCGCGGTAGGCCGGCCGCCAGCCCAGTCCTCGTAGAAGCAGCTGGCAACCCGGTCGCCGATGTTGAACTCACACACGCCCTCACCCAATTCGACGATCTCGCCCGCACCGTCAGAGAGCAGGACGAGGCCGCTCTGCTTCTGCCGCGACCCGAAGCCTCCGTTGACCACGACCAGGTCGCGGTAATTGAGCGAGGCTGCGCGCATGCGGACAAGGGCTGTCCCCGGGCCCGCTGTCGGCATGGGTATCGCGCGTACGCGCACGTTTTCGATTCCGGGTGACTCGAGTATCGCCGCCTGCATGGTCATGTGCTTCCCCGCCACCGCCATCGCGCCGTGGCCCGTGGCGTGAACCGCCTACCCGCCGAGACGAACGAAATCGATCACGGTCGGATGGGAACTCGCGAGCACGAGACGTCCGACCGCGTCGTTCCAGTAGTCCTCGGATCCGTGTGTCATGCGCCATTCGTGCAGCTCCCCCAAAGCCCTAGTGAGATCCCCAGCCACCGTCGACGATGTGGGTGATACCGGTAATGAAATCAGCCTCATCGGAAGCAAGGAACAGGACCATGTTGGCAATTTCCTCAGGCCTGCCCAACCTTCCTGCCGGTGTGTCGGCGCTGAACAGCTTGGTCATCTCCGGGGTGGTGTCGCCCAGGATGGGGGTCTGGATGATGCCCGGCGAAACCGCGTTGACCTGAATATTGTCTTTGGCGTATTCCATGGCGGCGTACCGGGTCAGGGCCACGACTGCCCCCTTGGAAGCCGAATAGGCCGCCAGGTTAGTCAGACCCACATGAGCGGCCAGGGATGCCACATTGACGATTTTCCCGCCACCGTTCTTCATCATCACCGGCATGACCTCCTTCATTCCCAGCCAGGTACCCTTGACGTTGATGTCCATGATGCGGTCCCAACCCTCCTCGGTCTGATCCAGGATATTGTCCGACCCGATAGAGACGACACCGGCGATGTTAGCTAGCACATCCACGCGCCCGAAGCGTTCCACAGTCTGCTTCACCATCTCCGCCCAGTCGGAGGCTCGTTTCACATCTCCCTGGAAGGCGCTGGCATTGCCACCCGCCGCCTCGATGGCCTTCATGGTGCTGTCCAGGCTCTTGAAGTCAAAGCAAGCAACATGAGCACCTTCTTTTGCCAACCGCAATGCCGTCGCCTGTCCAATCCCCGAAGCGGCGCCTGTCACGATCGCGATTTTTTTTTCTAAACGCATCTCACAACTCCTTCCTCGTATCGCCCGCTAGGGGCTATGTTGGCACCTGCGATGCCGCAGAGCGCCTCACGCCATCAAATCGCTGGGCCGCCGGTTGCCAGTGCCTCCCCAAGCTTAGCGGCCCAAGCAATTTTCAGGTTCGTCGTGCCCTTGATGAAGAGCCGGAGCGAGCCACAGGGCGGCTTGGTCGGCACCCTATTGGGGCGAATCCGAGCAACCCCGATCCGCTATGGTTTCGCAGACTGATCGAGGCAGTGCCGCACCGCAGTGGCCCGCACCTCGATGAGCAGCGCCGGAAAGGCAAGCGCCGTCGTGCCCACCGCCGTCCACGCCGGATAGGCATTGGGCATCAGCTCCGACTTCACCTGTGCAAAGGCCGCGAGGTCGGACATGTCCACTTGGAATGTGACGAGTTCAACGATGTCGTCAAGCGTCGCTCCGGCCTCGGCGAGAACACGCCGCAGATTCTTGAGCGCCAGCCGGGACTGCTCCTTGATGCCCTCGGCGATGTTTCCTTCGTCGTCCCAGCCGACTTGGCCGGATACCCAGATCGTATCGCCAACCTGCACTGCCTGAGAAAAACCCAGACGGCGCGACAACGCCTCGATACCCGCCGGATTCAACAGCTTTCGTCCCTGTTTTGACATTCTTATTCTGCCTATCAGATCAGCTCGATCGGATCGCCAACCCGGACGGTCGCAGGCTCGGCCGCGGTGAGGTAGACCCCGAAGTTCTGTTTGGCGTGGCGCACCACGGTACGCAGCACGGAAGGGTCTTTCGGTAGATCGCGCTGCGCCAACGTTAGCATCACACAGCGCACGACCGGGATGTGAACGCTGGTCGTCAGGGCGCCGAGGCGCAGCGATCGTCCGCACCAGTCGAACTCAACGAAGCCGGACGCGTCGTCCACCTCGACGACGAAGTTGGCCCGGAAGCGGCGTCGGTCGAATGAGCCGTGCGGATTCAAGCGCTCAAGCTCGCGCAACGCCGCAGTGGTGATCAAGTGCAGCGGCATGGCGTCGAAGTACGTGCCGGGGGGCGTGACGAAATCCATCACGTCGGTGCCGAACTGCGCGACCAGGTCGGGATAGGGCTCATCGGGCAAGCGCGCCAGCATATCCTTGAACTCCTGATCGAGCTCTTGACGACGCCGGCGAAAGCGCTGATGGTGAGCGGCGTCGTCGGCCGGCTGTAGCGGGCAGAGGTCGACCGGAATGCCGACTACCTTCGACAAATCGTCCGACATCCCCGGCTCGTGACTGCCTAGGCGGCCACCGTCGGGAAAGTCCACCTCGATGCGCGGGGACTTGCGGGCGACGCGCAAGGGACGACCTCGCTTCGTCCAATCGACGTCAATCATGTCGGCATCGCCCTGGGCCACCGGTTCGCCGACGCAGCGTGCCGAGCACTGCAACAGCCGAGGAAACTTTCGCGCAGTACGAATTTCCCCTTTGTCTCCGGGATCGCGCACGGCCCAACAGCGGTCGCCCGCGATGCCGAGCTTGCCGACCGAAGCGCTCGTGATCGACTCGCCGCCCATCGACTTCACCGGGTAGCGCCAGATTTCGACAATCCTGCCAATTGGCATTCGAACTGCTCCCTATCTTCTGATTCTTATGAAGTGGCGCTCCAGGCGCAAAAACCGCCTGCCGATGAGCCTGAGTCCGGATACGAGGTGACACGTCAGGCGTCCGGGCTTGGTTCCATCATATGCATAGGCCTCATGTTAAATATATTTTTCAGTCTATGCAATATATTCTGGCGCGTGCCGACAATACTCGCTGCCGCCCCATCTTTACTAGCTCTATCGATGATAAAAGGGCAGGGTCCATTATGCCGACCAGGGGAAAACCGCCGTCGCCTGCCGCTTGTTACGCCGTTGTCGGGGGGAAGCAAATGAAACTTCCGCAACGAAAAAGAATATATTGCTTGCTGGGAGATTATATTTTACCATCGCTTCACACAGGTCATCTTCGCCAACGATCGTATAATTCATTTGCTCGACGCAACTCGACCGCGGACTAAGCGAAAAGGAAATATAAGCGCGGTGACACGCCCTGCTTTCCCGTAACTGTAGTGGCAGTGAGCAGGACCGGGCGCAGGCCTAGGGAAGCGCTGATTTATTCGTCCGCCGCCGCCCAGCTGGCGGCATGCCTTTCAGATAATGGCGGCTGTTGCCATCACGACCAGACTGCGACCGATGCAATCGAGCTTTTCCGAGCTGGAGTACGCCGCGAAGAAGAAGCAGACGCGGCGCGACCGATTCCTCGCCGAGATCGAGGCGGTGACGCCGTGGTCGGCGCTTGAGGTCGAGATCGAGCCGTTCTATCCGAAGGGCGAAGGCCGCGGTCGGCCGCTGATCGGGGTGGGACGGATGCTGCGGATGTACCTGGCGCAGCAGTGCTTCGGATTGTCGGACGAAGGGATCGAGGACGCGATCTACGACAGCCAGGCGATCCGCCGCTTCCTCGGGATCGACCTGGCCCGTGAAGCGGCGCCCGACGCGACCACACTGTTGAAGTTTCGCCGCCTACTGGAAACGCACGGGCTCACGCGCAAAATTTTCGAGGCGATCAAGACGCACCTCGCGGAGAGGGGCCTGATGATGCGCGAGGGCACCATCGTCGATGCGACGCTCATCGCCGCGCCCCCTTCGACCAAGAACCGCGCGAAGGCACGTGATCCCGAGATGCACCAGACGAAGAAGGGCAATCAGTGGCATTTCGGGATGAAAGCGCACATCGGCGTCGATGCCGAATCGGGCCTGGTGCATGCGGGGTGGCCACGGCGGCCAACGAGAGCGACGTGAGCCAGACGCACAAGCTGCTGCACGGAGAGGAGACGGAAGTGCTGGGTGACGCGGGCTATCAGGGCGTCGAGAAGCGCGAGGAAAACCGCGACAACAAAGCGACTTGGCACATCGCCATGAAGCGCAGCAAACGCAAGGCGCTGCCGAAGAACCGGCTGGGCAAGCTCCTCGAGAAGCTCGAGCGCGCGAAGGCGAGCATCCGCGCCAAGGTCGAGCACCCGTTCCATGTCGTGAAGAACTTCTTCAAGCACCGAAAGACCCGTTACCGCGGACTGGCGAAGAACGAGGCGCAGCTCTTCTCGCTATTCGGTCTGGCTAATCTGTTTATGGCGCACCGACCGTTGTTGGCGCTTCACGCCCGAGGTGCATCCTGATGGGGCGCCAGGGCGCCAGGGCGCGAAAAGCGGGGGTGAAATACCTACGGATGGCGCACGCGTCGTTGGCATCGAACCCATCAAGGACGGCAAGCCTGTTCGCGTCAAGGCGCGGCGCGCGGTGAACTTCGGCAGCGGCGGCTACGCCCACAATACCGAACTGGTCGGCATCCATCAGCCTGGCCTCTACGGCAGCTGCGCAATGTCCGGCTCAACGGGAGACTTCATGTCGATAGCCGCTGACGCTGGCGCCGGCATGGGTGCGCTCGGCACGGCCTGGCGCACGCAGGTCGTGCTGGAAGAGGCGCTGGAGAACCACGCCATCGGTCTGGGCGCTTTTGTGCTGCCGGGCGATTCGATGGTCGTGGTTAACAAATACGGGAAGCGCATCGTCAACGAGAAGATCAATTATAACGATCGCACCGAACTACATTTCGTCTTCGATCCCGTCGCCAAGGAATACCCGAACCAATGCCAGTTCATGATCTTCGATGAGCGCACGCTGGACGGCTTCGGTGGCGCCTTCCCGCTCCCCAACGGGCAGTCGCACCCCTTCCTGATCCAAGGGGCAACGCTTGCGGAACTGACCACCAACATCACTGCCCGTCTGCAGAAGCACCGATCGGAAATCGGTTCCTTCACGCTGTCGCCGTACTTTACGGCGACGCTTCGGGAAACCGTCGCCCGGTTCAACGGGTACGCGAAGAGCGGTCGCGATGAGGAATTCGGACGCGGCCTGCACGCCTACGATCGGGATTGGCCGGCCACGTTCTCTTCGATGCGCAAAGGCACGGCTCAACCCGTCAACCCGCGGCCCAACGTCACCATGCATCCGTTGGCCGAATGGGGCCGTATTACGCGTTCATCCTCGCCGCCGGTGCGCTCGGCACGAGCGGCGGTCCGGCGGCCAACGAGCACTCGCAGGTGCTCGATGCCCACAACCGCCCGATTCCCGGTCTCTAGGCGGCGGGCAACTGCGCGGCCAGCATATCGCGGGAGGCGTATTACGGAGCCGGACACACGATCGGTGTTGCGCTCACCTTCGGCTAAATCGCCGGCGCGCACGCGACAGGCAAGCATAACGAAGGCTGAGACGGCTACTGCCGAGGGCGCGCTAGCGGACTGCGACCGAGGGGCAGCGGCTCGTCGCGTGCTTTTCGACGACGGTGTTTCGCGCCCTAGCCCGCCGCCACGTTTGCCGCGTCGCCGCGGCGCGCACAGCCGGCCGTGGCGACAAGCGAAGAGCAGGAAAATTAGGAGACAGACACTATGAGTCGGGGTTTCGACAAGAACCGCACGACCGGACGCTTCGTCGGCCTGCTGATGTGGACGGCATGGACTGCGCTCGAAGTGCAGGCGGCGGCATCGTTGCCTATTGACCGGAGCGGGGCCGATTTCGATCGGGACAGGCATCCGGGGAAAGCCGTGTTTGCGAAGATCTGCGCGACTTGTCACAACGGTGGGGTCCCGAAGGCGCCGCACGCCGAATTCTTGCGGGCGATGTCGCCGGCAGCCATTCTCAGGGCGCTCGACAAGGGGGTCATGAAGGACCAGGCAGCCCCTCTGAGCGCAGAGGAACGGCGCCAAGTTGCCGAATACCTGACGGAGAAGAATTTGGCTACATACAACCCGCCCCCCGCAGCGGAGATGTGCGCCCCGGAGCGGCGCGGTTTCGACCTGTCCAAGCCGCCGGCGCCAGCGGGCTGGGGCTATGACAACCGGCGCTTCGTGCCCACGTCGGCGTCCGGCTTGACCAAAGAAGACGTGCCCAAGCTGAAACTCAAGTGGGCCTATGCTTTCCCCGACGCGAAACAGGCTCGGTCACAGCCGGTTGTAGCTTATGGCGCCGTCTATGTGGGAAGCCAGGATGGAACGGTATACGCGTTCGATCTGGAGACCGGGTGCGCCAAGTGGACCAGCCAGGTCTCAGGCGAGGTGCGCACCACGGTGGTGGCCGAGCAGCTGCCGCCCGAGGCTGCACCCGGCCGGTTGCCGCGCCTGTTCTTCGGCGATTACCTGGGCAACGTGTACGCGATGGATGCCCTCACCGGAAAGGTGTTGTGGAGAACGCGGCCCGACGATCACGCGAACGCCACCATCACGGGAACGCCCGTACCCCACGACGGCCTGCTTTATGTGCCCGTGTCCTCCCTCGAAGTGTTGAACGCGCTCGACGAGAAATATGCGTGCTGCACCTTCCGCGGCTCAGTGACAGCGCTGGACATGAACACGGGCGAAATTCGGTGGCGCCACTTCACGGTTGAGGAGAAGCCGGCGGTTAAAGGCAAGACCACTGTCGGTACGCCCATCCTCGGGCCCTCGGGCGCGCCGGTGTGGAACAGTCCGACCATTGATGCGGCCCGGGGCGTGCTGTACTTCGGCAGCGGCGAGAACTATTCCTCGCCGGCCGACCGCAACTCGGACGCGGTATTCGCCGTGGACCTGAAGACTGGCGAGCGCCGCTGGCAGTTCCAGACGACCTCTCGAGACTCCTGGAATGGCTCCTGCTCATTTGCCACCGGCCATCCCAACTGCCCTGAGGAGAACGGCCCCGATTTCGACATCGCCGCCTCGGTCCTCAAGGTTGAAGCCGGCAAAGGCCGGGATATCCTGGTCGTGGCTCCGAAATCCGGCAATGTGCATGGACTCTCCCCGAATACCGGCAGGCAGGTTTGGCAGAGCCGGGTCGGACAGGGAAGCATCCAGGGCGGCACGCATTTCGGCATGGCTGCAGAAGGCTGGCGGGTCTATGTGCCGGTCGTCGACGTGATGATGAAGGCCGATGGCACACCGCACGATCAGGCCGGAGCCCCGGGACTGAATGCGATCGACGCGCGCAATGGTGTGACGCTGTGGACGCACCGCGAGCCTGAGGAACTGTGCCACGGCCGGAAATTCTGCGAACCGGGCGTGTCGGCCGCCGTAACCGCAATGCCCGGCGTGGTGTTTGCTGGGCACTGGAACGGCTGGTTTCGCGCCTATGAGGGAGAGACCGGAAAGATTCTCTGGGAATTCGACACCGCCCGGCAGTTCCCCGCCGTCAACGGCGAGGGGGTGATGGCACAGGGCGGCTCCATGAGCGGGCCGGGGGCGACTCTGGCCGACGGGCATGTGCTGGTCAATTCGGGCTACGGTTTCTCCTTCAAAATGCCGGGGAATGCATTGCTCGTGTTCAGCGTCGATGGCAAATAATGCTCCGCCGCATCGACTGCGCCTCGGCGCGCTGAAAGCGACGCGGGCTCTCCTCCGCGGCTGCCCACGTCGCTCATCGTCAACAGCGATCTCTAGTACTACAGTTGCAGATGCTCTTGAATTACACGGCGGTAATGACAGTCCTTGGCATAGGCTTGGTGTCGTCGTCGCCAGTAGGACCAGGCGAGGGTTGCGGCCGGTTGAGGCGGGCGGTGCCAGACCAGGGCAAGCAGCAGGCGCCGGATCTCGGGCACGGTCAGGGGTAGCAGCCCCGCCGGGCCTTGAACGCCTGCAGCGAGGAGCGCGGAGGGGCGGGACTTTTTTTGAGGTCGAAGTCGATCGCCGCCCGGCGCAGCACAGCCAAATAGGCGTGGGCGAGTAGGGCCAGTGTGATGTGCCGGTACTATCCGGTCCAACTGCGCACCTCATAGTGGTCGAGGCCCACGAGCTGTTTGCTCGCTTCGAACCCTTCCTCGATCGCCCAGCGCCGTCCGGCCACGCGCACCAGCTCGGGCAGCGCGGTGCCGAAGGGGGCATAGACCGCATAGTAGGCCAGCTCCCGGTCCTCACCCAGGCTTCTGCGCACCAGCAGGCCCCGCTGCTGGGACGTCATCCAACTGAGCATCGGCACAAAGGCCCAGTCGTACAGACGCGGCCCCTTGGCGCCATCGCCGGCCGACAGTCGTTGCCACCCTGAGTCGGGAATCTCCTGCGCGATGGCCCGCGCTCTTTGCTGGCGCATAGTCTCGCGCCAAAGATGCTGGGTGCGGGCAATGGCCAGCACATAGGAACGATCCTGCTCCTCGAGCCACACCCGCAGGCGCCGGTCATTGCCGTACACCTCATCACCCGCTACCCAGGCGAAGGGGTGCTCGCCTCGATGGCGCCCTCGATCAGGCGCCGGGCCAGCTGCGGTTTGGTGGCAAAGCCGGTGTCCCTGGGTACACCGGCCGCTTCGCAGCGCGCCGCATCGTCCGTCCATTCGCGCGGCAGGTACAACTCGCGGTCGATGAAGGCGCGCCCGTGCTCGCCGGCATAGGCGAGAAAGACGCCGATCTGGCAGTTCTCGATGCGCCCGGCCGTGCCGCTGTACTGGCGCTGCACCCCGACCGAGTGGCGCCCCTTCTTGAGAAAGCCCGTCTCATCGACGACCAATACCGCTTCGGGATCTTTCAGATGCCTCGTCACATAGGTGCGCAGATCGTCGCGGACCGCGTCGGCATTCCACACCGCGCGCCCGAGCAAATGCTGGATCGCCGCCGGGCTTGCCTCACCGGCCGCTTCGGCTAACTGCCAGCCGTTCTTGCGCTCGGCCGGTCCGAGCAGGCCACGCAAATAATCCATGGCATGTCGGCGAACATCCTTGCGCGAAAAACGCCACCCGATCTCCTGCACCAGCGCTTCGAACTGCTCTGACCAGCGCTCCACTTCGGAGAACGCCCGGTGGGGCGCCAACTCAACCGCCTGCCTCAACATCACTGCCACCCTCGACTGCAGCCAACCTCGCTTTGACAGGCGTCGGACAAGAATGATCTGCAACTGTAGTATTAGAACCTATTCCAGTAGGCCAGTGGCCCGCCAAGTGATGATGCCGCAGGCAAAGTGCAGCATGGCGAGGTAGGAGTCGGCTTTCTTCTCCCAACGTATCAACAGGCGACGATAGCGATTGAGCCAGCCGTGGGTCCGCTCGACGACCCACCGCCGCGCTCGATAGCCGAGTTCCCGGATGTCTGCGCATTCCGACGAACGTGACCGCCTGCACCGACGAACGTGACCGGTGGGGTCTGCGCGCGAAGCGTGGTGTTCAGATTCTAACCGCGTTGGTCACGATGACGCTCGATTCGAGGCCTGATGCAGACTTATCCACAGGCGGCCGCCAGCGCGCCTCATACGCTGGCGGGCGGGCGCCTGTGGGTAAGGCGTCTCGCGCGCACGGCCTCATGCCTTTTCCTTTCTTCTCATCGACTCGTCCTTGAGGGCGAGCTTGTGCGCGGCGTGCACGACGCGATCGAGAATGGCATCGGCGAAGGTCGGGTCGCCCAAGTAGGTGTGCCAGTGCTCGATCGGCAGCTGGCTGGTGATCACGGTCGAACGCGTGCCGACCCGGTCGTCGAGCAGCTCCAGCAGGTCGCTTCGCTCCTGAGCCGACGGCGCGGCCAGGCCCCAATCGTCGATGACGATGAGATCCATGCGCGCGAGCTGCATGAGGCGTCGGCTGAAGCTGCCGTCGGCATGCGCGATGCGCAGCTCCTCGAAGAGCCGCGGCAGACGCACGTAGTAGGCCGCGAGGCCCTGCCGGCACGCCGCGTTGGCGAGCGCGCAGGCGAGCCAGGTCTTGCCGCTGCCGGTGGGGCCCGTGATGAGGCAGTTCTGGTGGTGACGAATCCATTGACCGGTGCCGAGCGCGGCGATCTGGCTGCGCTCGAGGCCGCGCCCGGCGCGGTAGTCGACGTCCTCCAGGCAGGCGGCAGCGGCTTTGATGCGGGCGGCCTTGAGCAGCCGATCGATGCGTTTGCCGTCGCGCAGCAGAATCTCGCGATCGATGAGCTGGGCGAAACGCTCCTCGAAGCTGAGCGCGGTGATGGCGGGCTGGGTGAGCTGCTCCTCGAAGGCGCGGGCCATGCCTTCCAGGCGCAGGGTGCGCAGTTGTTGCAGGCTGTGTTGCATCAGCATCGATGTTCTCCGGTGGGTGGAATCAGTGGTAGTAGCGCGCACCGCGCAGGTTCTCGTGAGCGGCCGGTAGCGCAAGCTCGCTTTGCTGCGCAGTGGATGCGGGCAGCGGCGCGCGGTCGAGCCCGCTCTTGAGGATCGAGGCGACGTTGCGGTAACGCATCGCCCCGAGGGTGACGGCGCGGGTCGCCGCGGCTTCGAGGCGTTCGTTGCCGTATTGACGACCGAGGCGCATCAGCCCGAGGCATGCCCGGTAGCCCTGCTCGGGGTGCGGCATGCGTTCGAGTTGGTGGCTGACCACCTGCTCGGTGTGAGGTCCGACCGTGGCGCCCCACCCGATGAGTTTGCCCGGGGACCACTGGCGGTGCGCCTGATGCGATGCGGGCATGTGCTCGGTGAGCGTGGTGAAAGCCCCGTGCCGGTGGCTTCTCGCATGCACCGCAACGCGGCGGCCCGCGGCAAAGCATTCGATGCTGCTCGCGGTGATGCGCAACTCCACCGGTTGGCCGGCGAGCGCATACGGCACGCTGTAGTAATGCCCGTCGAACTCGACGTGGTAGTCGATGTTGGGCTTGGCCCGTTTCCATTGGGCGAACTGGAACGCGGTGGCGGGCAACGGGCGCAGCGCCGGCCGATCGAGCGTCTCGAACGCTTCGTGGCGCGAGCCTGGCAGGCGCCGGAAGGCACGCGTGTTCAGCGGCTCGAGTAACGCGGCGATCGCCTCGTTCAACTCCCCCAGCGAGAAGAAACGCCGGTGACGCAGCCGCGCCAGAATCCAGCGCTGCACGATCTGCACGCCGACTTCGACCTTGGCCTTCTATCAAGTCAGCAACTGCTGCCCGTGAGGGTAGTCAAGCGCCCATAACCTTCGAGATCACCCATCCGTTCCATCCCCTGCGCGGGGTCGAGTTTATGCTGGTCACGCGCAAGTGGAACTGGGGCGAAGATCGGGTCATGTACTTCGATAGCCGAGCGCGATTGCGCTCGATGCTGATCTCGTGGACGAATCTCGCCGGTGATGATCTCTTCAGCCAGATCTCCGCGGGACGCTCCTGGTTTCGTACGGACGACCTGCTCAAGCTCGCCGCGCTACTCGAGGATCTGCGGCCAGCACTGCAACGCAGAGGCCGTCGTGTCAAGTAAATTGTGCCGCGCACGTAAGCTAAATTTCGCCGCTATGAGTGCTGCACTTCGGCCGAGCAGGCGTAGATATGCCCGGATGTTTAAGGATATCCGCGCGCACTCTGTGGTTCTGCACCTTGACAGCGGTTATTGTGCGGCATATTTTACAATACATACGTTCCACGAGATCTGCTCTCATGTCCAAGCGCGATGCCAAGGCCGAGCGCCTCAAACAACTCGGCGTGCTCAACCCGAACCCGGAGCGGGTGCGCGCCCCCTGGTTCCAGACAGGCGGGTTCTTCGACGCCCGCGATCTGGTGCAGGTGAAGTACGAGATGTTGCGGCAGGTGAGCCTCGAGGGCGCGTCCAAAGCCGATGCCGCGGCGCTGTTCGGTCTGTCGCGTCCCACCTTCTATCAGGCCGAAGCGGCCTTTGCCCGCGACGGACTGGCGGGGCTGCTGCCGCGCCAGCGGGGGCCGAAGGGCGCGCACAAGCTCAAGCCCGAGGTGATGAGCTTCATCGAGCAGCACCTCGAAGGCGACGGTCAAATCCACGCCCGCATGCTGGCGCTCAACCTGGAGACCGAGTTGGGCGTGTCGGTGCATCCCCGCAGCATCGAGCGCGCGATGGCGCGCAAAAAAAAACCCTAAGGCATGGCGATCTGCAGCGGCTCCCGCTCACTGTCGTCGAGACTTACGAGGCGCTGCGTACCGAAGTCCTGACGGGTCAGGCCCGCCCCGAGGGGCTCGGCGCCATCGTCTATCACGGCATGCTAAACGGATTGACGCTGATCCTGACGAGCCCGCCCGTTGCGTCCTTCGTCCAGAGTGCCCCGGCAGGCGCCGTCGCCCCCATCCCGAACAACCGTCAATTCGTGCGCCTGCTCGCCAACATGCTGCTGCGAACCCAGTCGGAGGTGGTCCATGTTTACTGAAACCCATCAGAAGGTCACTGCCGATCATCTCAGCCGCGATGCCTTCCTCTATGTGCGCCAGTCCTCGCTGCGCCAAGTGTTCGAGAACACCGAGAGCACCAAGCGTCAGTATGCCCTGCGCGAGCGGGCGAGCGCACTGGGCTGGCCGATCGAGCGCATCCATGTGATCGACAGCGACCTGGGGCGCTCGGGAGCGAGCGCCGAGGGGCGGGACGGCTTCCAGCAGCTGGTCAGCGAGGTGGCGATTGGCCATGCCGGCATCGTGCTCGGTTTGGAGGTCTCGCGCCTGGCGCGCAACAACGCGGACTGGCATCGCCTGATCGAACTGGCAGCGCTCTCCCACACCCTGATTCTGGACGAGGATGGGATCTACGATCCGGCGCATTTCAACGACCGGCTGCTGCTGGGGCTGAAGGGCACGATGAGCGAGGCCGAACTGCATGTACTCAGGGCTCGCCTGCAGGGCGGCATCCGCAACAAGGCGCGCCGCGGCGAGTTGGAATTGGCCCTGCCGATCGGGCTCGTTTATGGTGCCGACGGTTCGGTCGTTCTGGACCCCGACCGGCAGATCCAGGACACGCTGCGCCTGCTGTTCGTGAGCTTTGCCGAATGCGGCTCGGCAAGCGCCGTGGTGCGCCGGTTTCAACGCGAGGGGTGGGCGTTCCCGCGCCGCATCCGTGGCGGCATCGGCAAGGGCGAATTGCTGTGGGCGACGCTGGACCACTCGCGCGCGGTGCAGATCCTGCACAACCCGCGCTATGCCGGCGCCTTCGTCTATGGGCGCACCCGTGGCGGGCGCAACGCGCAGCTCAAGTCCGTTCAGCACAAGGTGGCGCGCGAACAGTGGCACGTTCTGATCCGCGATGCGCATGTGGGGTACATCGACTGGGAGGAGTACGAGCGCAATCAGGCGACACTCAAGCAGAACGTGGGCGGCTTTGGTGAGGCGTCCCGAGGTCGGGTGCCGCGCGAGGGCACGGGGCTGCTGCAGGGGCGCGTGGTTTGCGGCCTGTGCGGGGCGCGCATGCGCGTGCGCTATCAGGAGGTCGAGGGCCGTCTCGAACCGTATTACCAGTGCACGGACGCGGTGGTACGCCGCGCCGGCAAGCTGTGTCAGTCGGTGCGCGGGCGCCCGATCGACGAGGCGATCAGTGCGCTGCTGCTGGAGAGCGTGGCACCGGCGGCCATCGAGGTCGCCCTTGCGGTGCAGGAAGAGATCGCCGGGCGCCTCGAGCAGGCCGAGACGCTGCGCGCCTCGCAACTGGAGCGGGCACGGTACGAAGCGGAACTCGCGCGGCGTCGTTACCTCAAGGTCGATCCGGACAATCGCCTGGTGGCCGACGCGCTGGAGGCAGACTGGAACGCGCGGCTGCGTCAGCTCGATGCGCTGCAGCGCGAGCATGAGCGCCAGCGCGCCGCCGACCAGGGGCTGCTCGGCGAGGAGGCGCGCGGACGCATCCTCGCGCTCGCGAAGGAGTTCCGGCATGTCTGGAATGATCCGCGCACCGAGCCGATCGAGCGCAAGCGCATGATGGCGCTGCTCATCGAAGATGTGACGCTCGTCAAGGCCGACCGGGTGTCCATTCACGTTCGCTTCCGCGGTGGCAAGACCCGCTCGTTGCTGATCGACAAGCCGAAGCCGATCGCCCAGATCCGCAAGACGTCGCCGCAGGTAGTGCAGACGGTGGACGAACTGCTCGAGACCTGCACGGACCGGCAGGTCGCAGCGCGACTCAACGAACTGGGCTACCGCAATTGGCAAGGCCAGAGCTTCACCTTCAAGAAGGTGATCGTCCTGCGCAATGCCTATCACCTGAAGAGCCGCTTCGAACGCCTGCGTGAGCGCGGCATGCGGACCGGGGACGAGTTGGCAAAGCAACTGGACGTATGCCCCACCACCATTCACCAGTGGGGGCGGCAAGGCTTGCTGCGGCGCCATCTCTACGGCAACAATCACCGTTGCCTGTACGAGCCAGTCGGAGAGGTCCTCGTCACCAAGGGGGCCGGCGGGCGCTATGGAAGCAGGTCGCCGACGCTCATCGCCGTTTCATCAACCACACAAGGTGCAATATGAAGCCTTCGCCTTGTCCTGCGGCTTGTAAGGGCGCGCGGGCAGGATCGCCACGCCGTAGTGCGCGGCGAACTCGGCGGTGGTGCGCTGCAGTTGCGGCTCATACCGGTCGGCTTGACCGATGAGCGAGCGCGTATTGTCGGGCACGACGAGCTCGGGCACGCCGCCGATGAAGGCCAGCGCCCGGGCGAGCGAGCCCAGCCAGTCGGCCTGCGACTGCGTCGCCGTGGCGCAGGCGAACGTATAGCTCGAGGCGCCGAGCACCGCGACGAAGATCTGCGCGCGCGAAATCTCGCCCGTGTCGGCGTCGACGATCGGCACCGTGTGGCCCGCGTAATCGATGAAGAGTTTCTCGCCGGCGCGGTGCACTTGGCGCATCGAGCGCTTGAGCGTGCGGGCGAACGCGCGGTACAGGTCGCAAAAGCGCGAGTACTGATAGCTCGGCCCGTCGGCCGTCTGCGCGTACTCTTCCCACAGCAACGCCAGCGTGACGTTCTTTCGCTTGAGCCCCTGATGCACCGCCGCCAGATCCGGCGCCGCGTAGCCCACGCTCGCGCCACGTCCACGCCTGGTCACCCCCAGCACCCGGCGCAGCTCGGCCTCGTCGGCCGCTGACAACTCGGCCCACGGCCGGCCGCACTCCTCGGCCGCCTTCACATACTTGGCGACCACTCCTTTGGAAATCGACAGCGCGCGGGCAATGCGCTCGTGCGACAGCGTGCAGTCGTATTTGAGCCGCAACAGCTCCCTGATCTTGTGCATGGCAATCCGCTCCGCCGGCATCCTCGGTCTCCGCGCAAAGCGCGCGAGGGTAGCCGGCCTGACAAACGACGTTGCCACGCTTGGCCTCACAAACCCGTTCCGATTTGATCGTGACCGACGATTCCGACAACGTGACCGCCCATTCCGACAACTGGCCGAAATCGGTCACGATCAAATCGGAATCCGCGGTCACGACCCGCGGATTCACCGGTCACACTATTTCGGAATCAGCGGTCACGTTGGGTCGGAATCCGCAGGATGTCACGCTGTTCCTCGCCGCGGGCGCGGATATGGGCAGTAAATCCGAGGCCGGCTACCAGCTCCCGCACTTCGTCGTAGTCGTATCCCTTGTCCAGGCACAGGCCCTGCGGTCGTGTCATGCTCGGGGTTGGCCGTTTGACCATCAGCTTGCCCAGCGTCGCCTCGACCAGCTTCATGTCGTGGCGGTTCGCGCCATCGATTTCAATGGCCAGCGGAATGCCGCTCGCCTCGGTCAACAGACTGCGCTTGACGCCGCCTTTGCCGCGATCCGTAGGGTTGGGGCCGGTTTTTTTCCCCACCCAACGGCGCTTTGGTCATCGCCCCATCCAACGACAGCCAACTCCAGTCAATGCCCTCGAGGCGATCGTACTCGAGCAAACCCTCGTGCCAGAAGCGCCCAAAAACGCCCGCATCGCGCCATTCGGCAAACCGCCGGTACGCCGAACTGCTCGAGCAAATCCCGCTGCCGTTGAGCGCGTTCCACTGCATCCCGGTGCGCAGTACCAGCAGAATCGCATTCATCGCGATTCGGTCCGGCACCCGCGGCCGATGACAGCCCAGCGGGTGCGCTTTGCGCGCTGGCAACAACGGCTCCATCTTCGCCCACAACTCGTCCGGCAGCCGCCACCCGTCATCCTTGCAGACCAGTCCCATCGCCGTGTCCTCTCAAATCAACCCCCCGGCGATTTGACAGTCGACCTACCGGGATAGGTTCTTAGGAGAAACATCATGGCCCGCATCAACGCCAGAAGGCACCGCTGAAGCCCAAGGATATCTGGGCCATCCGCATTCACCTCCAGAACGCACACCGCGTGCGCGATCTGGCAATGTTCAATCTCGCCATCGACAGCAAGCTTCGCGGATGCGACCTCGTCGCCCTGCGGGTTGGTGACGTCACGCACCGCACCCCAGTGCTGTCCCGCACAGCGGTCGTCCAGAAAAAGCCGCAGCGGCCGGTCCAGTTCGAACTTGCGAGCACCATGCCTGGGCTGCCGGGTGCGCCAGCTTAACTTTGGGGATGGCAACGCTTCGAAGTGAATTGCTAGCAAGTCAGGCTTGTCTGGCAACCCAGACAAGCCTGACGGGATCGACCTGGCGACATGGGAGTCGGCCTACGCCCGCCTTACCAGGAGAATCGGAGGCGACGCAGGACTGCGGCCGCCTCCTCTGCTGTGCTTCAGCTGCGAAACTTGAGTCTGGCCTTCCACGCTATCCCGATACAATTGCAGGCAGCACTCTTGGAGGCATCATGAACACCCCGATGACGGATGCGATCCTGCAGCTCTTCAGCAACCTAGGCGAGGAACTCGCTCGGCGCCAAGTGCCGCCCGGCGCCGTCCACGCATATATCTTCGGGGGCTGCGCGGTGCATCTCTACGCCCAGTCCCGGGCCAGCACGGACGTCGACGCCGAGTTCGCGTATCCGCAGCCGCTCAAGAGCGAACTGATGCTCATCCTTGCTGACCTGCCACCGGTGGATTACGACGATCCGGAGGAGGGGCCCTCGCAGCTGGCCTACGACCCGACCTTCAACCCGACCCTGGGCCCGCTCCACATGGACTACCAGGACCACGCCGTGCCCCTCGAGGGCATCCGCGAGTCACCCGTAGTCGTGATGCTGCCGAGCATCGAGGACATTGCCCTGTCCAAGCTCGGCCGCCTAGGTGACGTGGATCTGGAGGACATCCTCACCCTCCTCGCCCTGCCGGAGGCCTCGTGGGAACGGTTTGAACAATTGGCGCTGGAGGCAGCCAAATACTACGTGGGGCCTGACTTGACCCCGAATTTGGCCCATGTTAGAAGAAAATTTGACGAGAGGAGACCTTCGTGAAACGGTTGGCTCGAGGAGCGGCACTAGAGAGAATGCTTGGCGACGTAGCGCGCCAAGGCTTCGCGCGTGTCGATTCTGGGCTGCTGCGCGAGGTCGCTGAACGCCTCTGGTACGCCGGCGAGGTTCCCAACCTGGCTGATGTGCCCGTCAACCTCCGGCCAGATGCCGGCTACCTGGTCGACAGGCTGGCCCGCTTCAACGTCTTGCCGAAGGAGCGGAAGCTACGGCTGCTTTCGGCTATCCGCCAGTTCCAGCCCTCCTCACCTGCACCCAAGGCGGAGGCCGCCGGTTGCAAGGATCCTTTGGCGGTGGCATGGGGCGCCTCGATGGACCTCACCAGCCGCTTGGGCGAGCTGATGCCATACCAGACGAGGCAGTATGCTCTGGACAGGACCAAAGCGGCTGCCTGACCTGGTTGGCGGAACTCATTGACGACGGAGCCTGAGGGCTCCGTTTTCGTTCGGGGTCCACTGGCTGGAACCTCGTGCTCTACCAAGGGATGCAGGCGCCCGAATGCGAATGCGTCCATGAGGGCACCCGAGGGCTGTCAGCGGCGACTCTGAGCTGCAGGGTGGGCGAGCTCAACATCGGGGGAGGACGCCTCCGCCTTACTAACTTTTCAATAAGTAGTGTCACTATAGAGCGTATTGACACTCTGGTTGCCGGAAGAATGACTTCACGAGCTCGGGGAGTTTCTGAATGCTGCGCAGGGCCCCGAGTGCGAGGCGCTTCATGTCCTCCTTGCTCTCGACCACCTGGCGCGAAACCTTGCGCTTCACCTGCGCCCAGACCGTTTCGTCCGGGTTCAGGTGCGGCGAATACGGCGGCAGGTAGAACAGCTTCAGCCGGCCGCCGAGGCTGTCGACATAGGTCTTGATCAACTTTGCCTTGTGGATCGGATGACCATCGACGATGACGAACACCGGCTTCTGAGCGCCGATCATCAAGCGCTTGAGGAACTCCAGAAAGACCTTCGCACCGACCGAGCCTTCATGCAGCATGAACCGAAACTCGCCCTGCGCGCTCACCGCCGAGATCATGTTCAGCGAAAAGCGCCGGCCGGTGGCCGTCACCACCGGCGTCTGGCCCTGCGGCGCCCAGGGGGTGCCGGTGTGGTAGTCGGAACGGATTCCCGACTCGTCGGCAAAGTAGATCGTCGCGCCCGTCGCACGCGCTTCGGCGCGAATGGCGGGATAGGTCTCGGTCTCCCAGGTCCGCACCAGCACGGGATCCTGCTGCCAGGCCTGATAGAGCGGTTTCTGGGCGCTGAAGCCCAGGATCTTCATGAGCCGGTGGACCGAGGAAACCGACAGTTCCTTCTTGAGCTGACGATTGATCAGGTGACGGATCAGCGTCAGCGTCCACAGCCCGAACTCGAACTTGAACTGCTGCGGGGTGTGGTCGCGGACCGCGCGGGCGAGCCAGGCCATCTCCTCGGCGCTGAGCCTGGGCGGACGTCCCGGGATCGGCTTGGCGAGCAGGGCGTTCTGGCCGCCGTTGGCGAAGTCGGCCAGCCAGCGGAAGACGCTGCGAGGATTCACGCCGAACGAGGCGGCGACGCTCTGCACGGTCTGCCCCTCACGCACCGCTTTGATGGCCTGCTGCCGCATCACCTGCAAGGTGTGATGATCGTGGGCGCGACCGTCGGAAGTTCGCTTGCATTTCATGCCGCATATTATCGCCCATATGGCATTACTTTCGGGAAAGTTAGTATCTGCTAGCAAATCGGGCTTGTTTTGGATGCCAGGTAAGCCCGACTGCGGTTCTCCTGTGCGGCGCAGTGTTCGGTCTTGGCCGTCTGGTAGGGCAGCTCACCTCAACGCCGGCGCGTTACGTCAAGCGTAAGTCAAGACCGCTCCGGTATCAGAGTCGCCGCTATGCTGCATCCATTCGTGGTCCGGATTAGACGCCAGCTCCTCAACAAGCAGGGGGCTCAGGCCAATCTCGAGCAAGTACCGGGAAGGATTGGCGTCCCAGCGCTCCTCCTCAAAACGAAAAGCAAGGACGTCAGGCTCTCCTCCCAGCAGCTATTGAAAATCATAGTCTCACTCTCGCTAAATGCAATTAACCATCTTAGACTTCCCAGTCTACAACCTCCTACGCCGACGTCTGAGCACATCAACGAATGTCAAGAAAACCATTTTTAAGGGATACAAAGCAAACCGGTAAGATGGTTAATTGCAAATGCGCTAGGAGCTAGGCAACCTTCACCCTTCATTCCAGGTAACCAGCGTAATCGACTGATTCTTTTAGAGTCTGCGGTAGGTGGGAATATGCGAGGTGGACTTGCGCCCCGCTGCATCACCGCGTATTCTCCGCTTCGGAGTTATTTTGCACCATGAGCGTCGAATGGAAGCTTAGTCGTCGCCTCAGTGCAAGAGGCGCGATCCTAAAACAAAGAAGGCTTGCCATGGCACTGACGACACCCGAATCTGATCTCAAGCTGAAGCCCATCGAAGCGAAAGTCGGCCCAGCTCAACTCATCGAACTCGCGGGTATCGCAGACGACATGTTGGCATTGGTGCGCGACAGCATGCTCAAGCCGCACCCGCGCAAAAACCCACCTGAATACACAACCACTCAGCTTGCGACGCTCTGCGGCATCGACCGGGCGCGCATCAATTATCTCATCGGCAAGGGTGACCTGCCACCAGGGGTCGCGCAGGGCGCGGGCCGTGGGCGGGTCTTCACCTTGGCTGAGACCCGGCAATGGGTCCAGGCTGAGAGCAAGATCAAGAAACGCCCCGAGGGAAAACGCGGCCGCATTGTAGTCGTCAGCAATTTCAAAGGGGGCTCGACCAAGACGACGACCGCGATGTCGTTGGCTCAAGGCCTGACTCTGCGCGGCCGGAAAGTGCTCATCGTCGACCTGGATCCGCAGGCATCGCTCTCTTCTCTGTGCGGGCTGCTGCCCTCAGCCGAAGTCGACAGCGACGCGACGGTGATGCCCCTTATTTTCGGGGACCAGAAGGATCTCCGATACGCAATCCAACCCACATACTGGGACGGGCTGGATCTGATTCCCGGTGCCCCTACCCTCTTCTCGGCCGAGTTCGTCATCCCTCACAAAGTGGCCGAGAAGCCCGGCTTTGAATTCTGGGACATCCTCGCCCCTGCCCTCCAAGACTTGGCGGTGGACTATGACACCATCGTGCTAGACACGCCGCCTTCTCTCTCGTACCTTACCATCAACGCCCTGATGGCCGCGGACGGGATGCTGATGCCGCTGCCGCCCAAGAGCTTGGACTTCGCCTCAGCCGCTCAATACTGGTCGCTGTTCTCCGACCTGGCGAGCTCGTTCGAGAAGCGGAACTTCGTCAAAGAGTTCGACTTCGTGAACATCCTCTTGAGCGCGGTGAATGCGCAGGAGGCGTCGGCCTCCGTGGTCCGCGAGTGGATCGTTTCGACCTACACCGCTAAGGTCCTGCCCGTCGAGATACCCTTCTCGAGCGTCATCGGCACCACCGCCACCGGCTTCGGCACCGTCTACGACGTCAGCAAGTGGGAGGGCGGCGCCAAAACCTACAGCCGTATTCGTGACGCTTACGACCAGGTCGTCGAAATCATTGACAACAAGATCGTGAAAGCTTGGTACGAGGGGGCTTGATATGGCCGGCGCGAAGGATATGAAGTCGAAGAACACCGACCTCTTGGCCGCCATGCAAGCGCGAACGGCCAGCGGCGGTGTGGCGAAAAGGCTTCCAGAGAAGCCAGATGAAGCTCGTACGGCTCCCGGACAGCTGGCAATTTTCTCCGGCCAACTGGCGGACGCCATGGCACGTGCCGAAGCGGCGGAAGCAGAGCTGGCCAAGCTCAAGGCGGAGCATGGCTCCAAGGAGGCGCTGGCAGAAGCTCATCGCAAGCTTGCCGAAGCGGAAGCAGCGCTGGCGACTGCGCTTGAAAGCCAGCCACACCAGACGGCCAAACTCGACGAGCTCCACGAGATTCCGGGGCGACGCCGCAAACTCACCGCCCAGCAATATGCGGAGTTGCGCGAAAACCTGCGACACAACCCGTTGGCGAACCCGGTCACTGTACGACTGCGACCTGAGGGCGGCTACGAGATCATCGCCGGCAACAACCGCGTAAGCCTCTTCCGCGAGCTTGGCCGGGACGAGATCGACATCAACATTCTCGACCTCGACGACGACGAGACCGACCGGACGGCGTTCTACTCCAACCTCCTCGCCCCGAGCCTCACGGACTACGAGAAGTATCTCGGCTTCAAAGGGCGGATGGAGAAGAAGAAGCTGAGGCAAGCGCAGGTGGCTGCCGAAGCCGGGGTCAGCCAGCCGTACATCAGCTCCCTCATGGCGTTTGACGAGCTGCCCGAGGAGGCCTTGGCATGCATCGCCGACGCCCCTGCCCTCTTCGGTGCCAAGGCCGTGCAGCAGCTTGCTCAACTCACCAAACAGGGCAAAGCAGCTAAGGTCATTGAGGCCGTTCAGAAGATCGTAACGTCGGAGCTTTCCCAAATTGCTGCAGTGCAGCAAGCAAAAGCAAGTGCCACCTTGAAGCGCCCTGCCCGACCCGAACCAGTCACCTTTCGTCAGGGCAAGACGAAGTATTGTGAAGCGCTTCGCAGCGACAAGACCGTCCGCCTCTCGTTTGCTTCGGCTGAAGAAGCAGAGGCGACGTTCGCGCTCATTACTGAGCTTATCAAAGAGCGGGCCAGCGCCGCCAAAGGCAACAAAAAGTGATTATCGACCTGCAATAATCCAGAAAAACAAGAACTTAACTTAAAATGAAGCGAAAGGGAGGTGCCAGATGACTGTTTTGGACGTACGGCCCTCCTCTACCCTTCCGAATGTTCAGAAAGCTGCCCATCGTCCACAGGGCAGCTTTCTGAGCATTGGGGGCGGCATTCGTCTCGTGCGGGAACACGAGACTGACGGCTGTCGTTTGGACAACGTAAGAGGAATCGACTAGCGACAACGCAGAGATCAACTGACCCCTGAAAAGACAAAGGCCAACTCTGGAAAGTTGGCCTCTGCTAGGGATTGAACCCTGACTTAACGCTCACCGGCGGGAACCGGTTACGCGACAGTTGCATGTCCGTAGTTTAATGAGCGGCGAGTTGGTGTCAATACCGAAAGGGGTCCTTTTTGCTCAAAAAGGACTATCGTGCCAATTTCACTGGCTTGCGAGGGGGTTGTTCAACTCAACGCCCCCCTCCCCTCCCCTTCTGGGCCCAAGGCCCGGTTTCTGCCGGCGCCGCTCATCCGTGCCCGGGCAGCAGCGCTTAACCGGCGAAACTGCCTCGACCTCGCCAGAACGGCCCGTCAGGCCCTCTACGGCATCTTGGCCTTCTTCGACGTAAAGCGTCCCACTGAGCCAGTCTTCGCCAGTCGAGACAGCATCTGCGCCGAGTCGCTCCTCGGCAGCCACCCCACTCTTTACCGCGGTCTCGCGGACCTTGTAACGAGGGGGTACATCACGCGCGAGCAAGGCCGCAGACGGGCGAGGGAAGCCTTCGGCCAGTATTCGGTAAGCCGCATTTGGCTCACCGAGAAGGCATTGCAGCTGCTCGGCCTGGCTGGACAAGCACAGGCCAGCAAGGGCGTCTACCAGGAACAACTGGCTACCAAGGAAGAGGTCGCTGGCCAGCCGGAGTGCAGTTTTCCACAGGGGCGGTCTCTCACCGTGAGAGACCGTATACAAGAGATTGAACTTTCCCCTAATCAACAACTTTCTTCGAAAGAACAGCCCCCACCCGAAGCGCCACGCGAAACCGACCAGGAGAGGGCAGGGGGATCTCGAGAAAATAGGATCGACAAGAAAACCCGGCTGCCGGCAGAGCTGGTTCGACTCATATCGCTCGGCCTTTCTCGAAGCCGTATCTGCGCGCTCATGAAGCTGGCCCGTGAGCATGGCAACGGGGGCAAGCTCGGAGCAGTCGTCGCCCTGGTGTGGCATCGCATCCAGCAATTCAACGCAAAAGCCGCTTTCGCGTATCTGGCTACGCTTGTTCGGCAGCGGAAGGACTTTGCCCGCCTGCTCGAGATCCAAGACCGGTTCGAGGACAGAGATAGCGCGTCGAAAGCGGTCCTCGAGCGGCTCAACACGAAGCTGCCGATGTTCCTCGAGCGGGGAGACGGCATGCAGGTTGTCACCCGACGAGGCAAGCTGATCGGCGTGCTTAGGCGCATGGGCGATGGCGGGTACGTCGAATGTCTAGACGACCAGAACGTTCGTCGCACACTGCCGGTCAACGCGCGGCTGGTCGAGTCGTGGGAGGAGGGCGACATCGTACTGCGCCGCCCGGACCCCGAAGTTTGCTATGAGCCAGAGTTCGCGGCGGATTGACTCTCTCGGCGCTTATCAACCTGCAATAACGCCAATAATCAGTTACTTAGTAAAAATGATGCACTGCACTAGCAAGAAGGGTAGGGGTAGGGTGGTTAAAACGGGGGTGGGTCGCGCGGATGGGCTTACCGTATGAAGTTCGTCTTGATCCCTACAGCGCCGAGGCCGTCGGCCAGGTCATACGGGTCGACTGTGACGGGCGGGACCTCGACGTCGTCCGGGACCCCGTCGGTTTCGAGCAGATGCTGCCAACGCGCGGTGCAGTCTTGTGGAAACGCGAAGGCTTGGTAGACCAGCCGTTGCCCGCCGTCCAACCAGCCGCATTCGACTTTGAGCTCGTCGCTCCAGTCATGCTGAAAAGCTTCCCGGAAAATCGCGCGACCAAGATTCGCGAGATCCTTCGAAACGCCGGCTTCGAGCGCGGCGGCCTCGAATCGATCCCAGGGAAAGTCCCCGGGCGTACCACGGAGGACCGGCGCGGTCAGCACTTGTCAATGCCGATTTAAAACTGACACGCTTTCCCGGCGGTTGCCGATTTAAAACTGATACACCTCTATCCCATTGACATGTGCGACGGAGCGCCCCGAAGGGAGGGCCGAAGGCCCGACCGCAGGGGCGCTCCGTCGCGCGGCCCTCAGCCGGCGATCGCCAGCGCTTGCACCATCCCGGCCTTGCGCTGGTGTTTCAGCCGGTAGCTCTCGCCGCTGATCGGCACGATGTGCGCGTGATGCAGCAACCGATCCAGCAGGGCCGCCGTGAGCGTCGCGTCCTGGGCGAAGGTGCTGTCCCACTGCCCGAACGACAGATTGCTGGTCACGATCAGGCTGCCCCGCTCGTAGCGCGCCGCGATCACCTGGAAGAACAGGTTGGCCTGCTCGCGCGTCATCGGCAGGTAGCCGATCTCGTCGACGATCAACAGCCGGTAGGCGTTGATCGCCCGCTGCATCACGTTCTTGAGCTGGTTGCGCTCATGCGCCAGGACCAGCGTCAGCAGCAGGTCGGCGGCGGTGGTGAAGCGCGTCTTGATGCCGGCCTGCGTGGCGCGGTAGCCCAGCGCGATGGCCAGATGGGTCTTGCCCACCCCGCTGGGGCCCACCAGCACAACGTTCTCGGCACGCTCGACGAAGGCGAGGCTGGCCAACTCCTCGAGCTGGCTGCGCTTGAGCCCGCTGGCAAAGCCATAGTCGAAGTCCTCGAGCGTCTTGATCGCCGGGAAGCCCGCCAGGCGCGTGAGCATGCTTTGCTTGCGGCTCTGACGACCGGCCGCCTCGGCCCGCAGCAACTGCTCGAGGAAGTCGCTGTAGGCCAGTTGGTCGGTGGCCGCCTGCTGGGCCGCTGCGGCGTAGCCTTGGGCGGTCAGCGGCAGGCTCAGCGTCTGGCACAGCGCCTGGATCCGTTCGTATTGCAGGTTCATGCGCCGATCTCCTGCGCCTGTTGCAGCGTCTGCAGCAACGCGTCGTAGACGGCCAGCGGATGCTGGGCGGGTTGTTCCGTTTCGAGGTGCGCACGCACGGCGGGCGGGCGCACGGGGCCCTCGTCGTGTGCCGCCTCAGCCTGCGGCCGGGCGCCCTCGATGTCGCCCCGCCACGGCGGTGCCAGCGCCTGCAGCGCAGCCCGTTCGGCCGCCAGCCGCGCTACCGGTTGCTCGCCGGTGGTGCCATGCACGCGCACGTTGGCGACTTCGTCGAGCCAGCGGCGCACCTGCACCGTGGCCGTGGCGGCGTCGAGCACCAGACCGGCCTGCTTGAACTGCGCCACCAGCGGCACGTAGAACGAGCGCCGCAGATAGCCGTTGAAGCGCTCCACCTTGCCCTTGGTCCGTGCCCGATAGGGGCGGCACAGCTTGATCACGAACCCGGCGTGACGGGCGTAGTCCAGAAAGCCGGCGTGGTAGCGGTGCGCGCCTTCGCCGTCGACATCGCGCTCGAGCACCACGGTCTTCATGTTGTCGTACAGCACCTGGCGCACCACGCCCCCGAACGCCGCGAAGCTGCGCTCGTGGCAGCCGATCAGCGTCGTCACCTTCATGTCGGTGACAAACTCGACGTAGCTCATGCGGCTGTAGCCGAGCGTGGCGCAGAACGCGTACAGCGGCTGCGCGCCCTTGCGAAACTCCACCCAGTCGACCTGCATCTGGTGGCCCGGCGCCGTCTCGAAGCGCACCACCGGCTCCGATGGCTGCGCCGGCTTGAGCATGTGCATGAACGCGCGCAGCTGGCTGGCGCCACCCTGATAGCCCTGCGCCACGATCTCACGCATCAGCACCGAGGCCGGAATCCAGTGCGGATGCGCCGCCGCCTGGCGTTCGCGCAAGTACGCCTCGAAGGGCGCCAGCTTCGTCACCCGCTGGACCTTGCGCGCGTAGCGTGGCAGCTCCGGCGACGCCAGGTGCGCACGCACCGTGTTCACCGCACACCCCACCTCGGCGGCGATCCGCCGAAGGCTCAACCCGTGACGCCTCAACAGTTCGATTTCCACATACACCTCGTCTGTGATCACCCGGGCTCCAAATGGCCCGATCTTCTCAACTCGGTGTATCAACTTTCAATCGGCAGCCCGTAAGCGGTAACTGACGAGCGTTCTTGACTACTTCGAGATCCCGAAGAGATCGGATCGCAGCGGGTTGGCAGCGAAGTGCTGCTTCCACAGACGGGGGGTGAGTTGCGCGACGTCGGCAGCGGGGTGTTGGCCGACACGCTGCAGCACATCGACCAGATAGTCGTACGGATCGATGTCGTGCAGCCGGCAGGTGGCGATCAGGCTCTGCGCGATACCGACGTATTTGGCGCCGACCTCGGTCCAGCAAAAGAGCCAGTTGCGACGACCCATCGGCACCACGCGTAGCGCCCGCTCGAGATGGTTTGTGTCGATCGCCACTTCAGGATCGCGCAGGTACACCTCGAGGGCGGCCCGGCGCTCCCGCACATAAGCCATGGCGGTGGTGAGCGGCGAGCTGGGCAACAGGCCGTGGGTGTCGAACTGGGCATCGACCCAGGCGAAGAACTCGTGGACCACGGGCTGTGCATGCTCGATCCGGTACGCCCGGCACGCCTCGCCGACGAGCGTGGCCTCGCGGATGCGTTTTTCGACCGCATAGAGCTTGCCGATCATCTCCAGCGCCCGGCCCGCGCGCTCGGGCTCGACCGACTGGGCGTCGAAGAACTTCCTCCTCGAGTGCGCCCAGCATTGCGCGTGCGTGAGCCCGCACTTCTCGGCATAGCGTTCGTAGGCGCCATAGCCATCGGTGAGCAGCACCGCCCCCTCGGGCGGCGGGTCGGTGCCCAGGATCTGCTCGATGTGCTGCGCCTTGCGGCTCTCGCGATAGACGAAACAGATCTCGTCACGTTCGCCATAGACCGGCCAGAAGTAGCCGCCCTTCATCTTGCCGGGGCCCGCACGGCCGGCCTTGATCGGGGTCTCGTCCATCGCCTTGATGCGGCTCGCGCGGATCGAGTCGAGTTGGGCCGTAAAGATCGGTTCGAGCAGCGCGAGCGCCCCGTGGGTGAGCTGCGTGAGCCACGGGCGCGACACCCTGATGCCATTGTCGCCGAGCCGCTGGTGCTGGCGGTAGAGCGGCTGGTGGTAGCAGAACTTGTCGGTGATGAGCCCGGCGACGAAGCTCACATCGGCGCGGCTGCCGCGAATCACCCCCCCGGGTGCCGCCGGGCAGGAAATCGCCTGGGTGTCGAGGCGCTTGATCACCGGACGCACGTACTTGAGGATCACGTAGCTGCCCGGGCGCTGCGCCAGGCGGTGACTGACCTTTTCGCCGATCACCTCGAACTGGTCGGGGGCGAGCCCCTCGGCCTCGGGGTTGGGCACCTCGATGGTCTCGACCGGCACGCGGGCCTCGTCGAAGAACAGCGCCGATGCGTCGCCCTTGGCGCAGTCGCTGGTGCGGGCCCGGCGGGTGTGGGCGGCAATGTCCTGACCGGGGGGCGGCGGCGAGGATTCGGGCACCGGCAACTCGCCCAGGCTCATCTGATGCGGGTTGGCGTCCACGAGGCGCTTCTCGCTCTTCGCCCCGAAGAGCTGGCGCCGGAACCAGTCGAGCTGGTGGCGCATCGCCTCGCATTCGCCTTTGATGACCTCGAACTGGCGCTGCTGCGCCAGATGCGCGCCCGCCAGTTCGACGACCTGATCGGCCGTCCACCGGGCGGCTTCTTCACGGGTCGGCAGCTGCGTCAAAGGCGTCGGAGGCATGGCGTCATTTTACCAAAAAAGCCAGCATTCATGCGGGTTTGCGGTGACTTGCGGGCAGCGCGAAGCGCTTTTTGAAGCGTGCCGGCTCGATGCCTTCGAGCAACAGCTTCAGCCCCGTCCAGTCCATCTCGCGGCTCGTCGCCCGCGACCAGTCCGACACGAAGCGACCCGACTCGAGCCGCTTGGCCCAGATGCAAAACCCGCTGCGGTCCCAGTACAACACCTTCATCTGGGTCGCGCGCCGGTTGATGAACACGAACAGATGCCCCGACAACGGATCCTGTCCCACGCCGTGGCGCGCCAGCGCATACAAGCCGTCGAAGGATTTGCGCATGTCGACCGGGCGCCCGTACAGATGCACCCGCACCGCGCCTTCGGGAAAGAACATCAGCCGCGCACCAGGTGCAGCACCACGCCGTCACCCAGGTCAAGCTTCAACTCCCAGCGCGAAGCGCCGCCCGAACCCAGCACTCCCAGATCGACGAACGCCTCTTGCCGAGCCGGCCCCACCGCGACGGCCTTGCCGCACACCGGCCCGACGATCGCACGCCAGCGCTGAAAGCTCGAGACGCTGATCGACTCGTGCGCGCAGAATGCCGTGACGCTCAGCCCGCTCGAACCGTGGCGGGCGAACACCTCCTGCCACTCCTCTCGGCTGCGCCGGCGCCATTTGCGCTTGAGCACCCCTGCCATGAACGATCCCTCCATTGTTGACCCTGGAGGCAATTGTCCACGTCGATCACGTGCCCTGGAATAACGCCGGTCAGTTACCGCTTACGGCAGCCCGTATCAACTTACATCCGGCAGTGACAGCACTCGGTCTCGGAGTCGAATCATGTCAACATTGTTGATCTTCGCCGCGATGAACATCATCGTTGGACCTCTGTGCAATGAGGAGGAGGCTACTATACGGAGCGGTCGGGAATGCGCCAATCTTCGGCGAGTTTCTCGAATTCGCCATTCAAGCACCCCAGTAGCAGGTGAACCTCTTGCTGCGGCTGGCTATCCATCTGGAGGACGGTGAGACAGTCTCGGAAGATTGCTTGATCGAGCGCCCGGAAACCGGTTAAGTCGACGGGAAAACGGATGCCGTTATACAGGCCAAGAAGGAACTCAGCGATGTACTTGCACTGGCCGGAGTGACCATTGGCGACAGTCCAGAGGCGTTTGAGCGCGGCAAGCTTGTTCAGAAGTGGGGGTAGCCATGGAAGGCCTTGGTTGATTACGCAGGCTGCATTATCACGCCAAGCTTTGCAGCGGAAAAGGGCAAAGCTTAGCGACGAAGGGCACGGAGCGCGGCGGTTCGCTCGGGGTTCGGTGGCAGGCGGGTCCGCTGGATCCGACGTCGTGGCGGTTTTTCAGCTACCGCCGAAACTGTGCCGGGATCACTTCGCGCTCGGCAGGGGTCACGCGGGAGCGAAGCTTCGCCGACATCCCGCTATCGCTGCACAGAGCTGCCTCAGCATAGAGCGGTCCGGCCGACGCGTTATGTTGTAACACCAGGATTGGGGCGGCGCCTTCTGGTTGTAGCGGCAGACTGCAACGGCCAGGGCGGATAGCGCGCTGAGCGAGCCAGCCCCGGAGTCGGTCAGCTGATTGGCCATTTCGATGCTTTGTTGCCGCAAAGGGACGGGGGGCTTGGGCTGAAGGAGCTTGGTGCCCATGGCGCGCCCATAGCTCTCGAGGGCTGCGACAGGGGAATACTGCTGTTCCAGAATCAGTTCCGCACGACGGGGCGCAGCCTCCATGGTGGTCGGCGCCAAGTTCCCGCCTCTTGCGAAAAGCCGCAACGCGGTTTGCTCGATTTCGGCTTCAATGAGAGGTGAGCTGCGCATACCGGATTCCCTTCAGTCGAGATCTGCCGGTTTGGAGGCGACGTTCGCGTTGGTTGTAGGCAACTTCGTTTCGCTGTCTGCAGCAAGCTGGTCGGCACTTGTGAGACGCTGCCGGGCTTCCATGTCCTCGTGGAAGGCGCGTTGATTCGTTGAGATGTAGATCTCGGTTGTCTGCACGGAGGCATGTCTGAGGGCATCCCGGGTGTGAAGCAAGCTGGCCCCGTCCTGGAGCAAATGAGTCGCGGCGGTGTGCCGCAACCAGTGTGCGCTCGCGGCCTTCAACTTCTCGGCGTGATAAGGATCCGTGCAGGCCTGAACGGCGGACAGAAACAGCTTCTTCAGGATCGCGTGGATGGTTTTCACGCTGACCGCGCGGCCAGTGCCGGTGATGTCCATCAGAAGCGGCTCGACAACGTTGGGGGAGGGGAGGGGAGGGCGCCTCGTCGATGCCCGGTACGCTCCGAGGAGTCGCATTGCCTCGCGCGTGAGTGGAATGGGCTGGTCGACGCTGCCCTTCCCGACTACTTTGAGCCACCAGCGCCCTTCGATGCGCGTGACGTCCGCCGTGCTCGCTTTCGCCATCTCGAAGCGACGAAGCGCGGTCAGTTTGAGGAAACCCGCCAGGAACCGTGTGCGCTGATAGTGCGCTTCGTCGCGGGCGGTCTCACGTGGCCACGTCTCCAGATGAGAGAGCACGAGCTGCCAGAGATCCTGCTCGAGATAGCGGTCGACCGTCGTCCGCCGCGGCTTGTAGCCTTTCTTCCGAGCGGCACGGAGCGGGTTGCCGGCCAGGTAGCCAACGCCGCAGAGATGCTCGAACATCCCGAACAGCACAGTGAGGGACTGACCCGCGGCGGACGAGGAGAGGGCGCCGACGAAGGGCCGCCATTCCGGGTTCGGTGAGCCATCCGCCAGGAAGCGGGGAGGGCGCTGCACCGACCGCCATTTCGGATTGTCGGTGCCGTCCTCGAGGTAGCGTGGCAGTTTTACCAAGCACCAGTCCTCGATGGGCTGAGGGTCGCGGAGAAACAGCCCGTAGTCGGTCAGGTCTTCCACCATCAGATCGGCGAGCCCCTTCCCTCTTGTTCCGGCCCACGTGAGGAGGCGCTCGACATCCCGTTTGTAGGCCTCGAAGGTGTTCCGGTTGTCGACGTACTTTGCGAGCCAGCCGCTCACGGCCTCTATGTCCGTCTCGGCCCGGGTAAGCGTCCGAGTGCCGGCGTTCGCGCCCACAATCAGCTTCCCCGGTTGGACAGGCAGGGCAGGGGAGAGGGGGTGGGTGGCGATTACCGGAAAGTCGGGCATGGCGTTAAATGGTAGCCGGGAACGCACGCATCGCGTCGCCCACGGGCCCGCTTGCTCTGTGGCCGCAGGGTCAATAGAGAGCGTCCATGCGAGGTAGGGCAGGGTACAGGCAGCCTTCGCCTGTCGGGAGGTACGTCAGATCGGTGACCCACCCCTGATTCGGTGCGCGCGGGGCAAAGGTCTGTCCGAGCACGTTCTCTGCCACCGGCAAGCTGTGATTCGAGTTCGTCGTCGCCTTGAATTTGCGCTTTTGTCGGCAGCGAAGGCCCAGCTCGCGCCACAGGCGGGCGATGCGGTCGCGGCCGGCAGCAAAGCCGCCCGCGGCCAGCTCCGGCTGCAGACGAGGTACGTCGTAAGTCTCGCGGCTGCGCGGGTGGGCGACGTTGATCGCCACTTTCAGCCGCTCGTCCGACTGGCGCTTGCACGACGGCGGCCGTTTCAGCCAAGCGTAAAAGCCGCTGCGTGAGACGTCGAACACGCGGCTCATGACCTTGACTGGAAAGCGGAGTCGCCAGTGCTTCATGAACGCGTACCGGGCAGCGACTCCCTGGCAAAGTACGCGACGGCCTTTTTTATTGCGTCGCGCTCGATCCGGGCTTCCGCCAACTCTTTGCGCAACCGGGCGTTTTCGGCCTCCAGTTCCGCGACCGACCGCCCCCCCGGCGGAAACTCCGGCGTGTAATGCTGACATTTTCTTTGCATCTGCTGCTCCCGTTCCGCAAGTCTACCAACCGGGAGTGTCCATTTTCGTCAGGCTACCTCAAGTCCCGGCCGCCCGCCACTTTCGTCCCTTCGCTCCTCCTGAAAGTGAGCGTCGTTAGCGGAGGGTTGCTATAATTGAACTCATATACCAACCGGAGCGGCGCATGCCCAACGAACCCAAGCTCGGCCGACTGGTTGCTCAGTCTCGCTACCGGCCGCTGTCGCCCGCCGGCCCTCGCAAGCGCCGGGTCGTCTTTACGCAGGATCTACGGATCGTCGTTCGTGGGTTCGAGAATAGGAACTACGTGGCGCCGGCCGGCGACGCAGCTGCCGATCGCCAAGCACCCGGCGGCGCACGCGACCCCGGCCTGCAATCGCTCCTGAAGGAGCGCACCGAGGCGCTGTTGCAGCGTTCGCCCGCGCTCGCAGCGCACCTGGACGCAAACCTCGTCCTGCGGGAGCAGTTCGCCCAGCGTACGCAGCTGTGGAGCGCCGCCAAAGTCGCCGAGTTCGCCAAGTCCTCGGCCGAGAACCGGCACGCCCTCACCTCGCGCTGGTCCGCCGAAAAGCGGGTTTTCGGCGTACGAGACAAGGCTATGCTGTTCCCGGCCTTCCAGTTCGACCCGGGCACCAGCCGGCCTTATTCGGAGGTGCGCTCAATCATCGAGGCCCTCGCCCCCGATTACGAAGGGTGGTCGCTCGGGATCTGGTTCATCACTCCCAACGACTGGCTCGACGGGGCCGCACCGCTTGACGTTTGGCCCGCCAAACGTGATCGGGTCGCTGCCGCGGCGCGCGAGGAACACGACATGTTCCATGGCTGAGCTCGTCCCGCTGCCGCCCGACGCGGCTGCGCTTCGAACTCTTCCGCTCGAGCCCGAATTCTGGCTGCGCGGGCGGGCGCTGTACCACATTCACGAGCTCGAGCACGGGGCGAGCAGCTTCAATCCCGGCAAAGGCAAGGGGCGCTTCCATCCGATCGCCCGCCTCGGCGGCGCGTCGATACCGACGCTCTACGGCGGCTCGACGCTCGTCGGCGCCCTGTGCGAGACGCTTTTTCGGCTCGAGCCTTCAGCGGGCTATCCGGGCCGCGCGGCGGTGCCGAAAAAGCGCGTGCTGCGCCATGCCTACGCGCTAATCGTCCCGCGCCGTCCGTTGCGGCTGCTGCGCCTGGGCGGCGACAACCTGCGACAGCTCGCGCTGCTGCGCGCGCAGCTCCTCGAGCCCGGTCCGAGCCATTACGGGCGCACTGCGCGCTGGGGCGAAGCCCTGCACGCCGCCTTCGCCGACATCGACGGCCTTGTCTGGCGCTCGCGCCAGCATGACGAGAGCGATTGCGTGCTGTTTTTCGGCGATCGGGTTCGTGACGGCGAGCTCGGCGTCGACCGGCAAACGAGCTTCGAGACGCCCGCGGGCTGGAAAATGTTGCTCGAGGCGGCCGCGCGCGCGGGTTTCGTCGTGGCGGAGGACTGATCGCCAAAAGCGTCGTTGCAAGCGCCCCGCGCCCTTCTATAGTAGGAGTCTGAGGAAGGACCGCCGCCCTCGCGCGGCGCGGAGGTGTGCGATGAGCGACGAGTTCAACAAAGGGTATTTCTCCACCGGCGCGCAGCACACCTATGAAGCGAAGATGGGGCGCTGGGCGCGACTCGAGGAGGAGCGGCGCGCCGAGGAAGCGGCGCGGCGACAGTCCGAGCGCGAAGGCCAGGAGCACCTCGAGAAGCAGCTGAAGTACGCCGCATCGCTGACGCGCCCTGCGCCAGGGTCCGCCTCCTATGGTCCTTCGGCCGTCGCCGCCGCTGGCAGCGGTGGAGCGCCGAGCCTCGCCGGTTGCGTCAAGGGTTGCGCCGTCCTGGGCGCGCTGTTGATGGTCGCATACGCCGTCTTCGGGTTGAACATCGTGGCCGACTCGGTGCTGTTTGCCTGGGGCGTGAAAGGCGCGCTGTGGGGCGCGGCCGGAGGGGTTGCAGTGTATGTCGCCCTCGTGGTGCTCGGCCTTGCGATGAAGGTGCTTGGCGTCCTGATTAAGTTCGCCTTCTATGCGGCGCTCGTCGTCGGGCTGCTGTATCTGTTCAGCTAGCGTGGTGAGTTGTAAATTGCATGAATAAATGGCTCATCGGCTTGTCTCGCATGCCATAAGATTGGCGGCGGGAGAAAGTGATGGGCAGACCGAAGGCATAGATCGTGCTGAACGACGGCGAGCGTGAGCAGCTCGAAGCGTGGCAGCATGGCGCGCGAGAGCGGGCTGTGGCAAACCGCCGTCAGCCGCATCTGGCGCGCCTTCGGTCTGCAACCGCACCGGCAGGAAACGTTCAAGCTCTCGACCAATCCACTGTTCGTCGACAAAGTCCGCGACATCGACGGGCTGTATCTGGATCCCCCGGTCAAAGCGATGGTGTAGTGCGTCGATGAGAAGAGCCCGATCCAGGCGCTCGACCGCACCCAGCCGATCCTGCCGCTGGCGCCGGGGCTTCCCGAACGTCGCACGCATGACTACATGCGCCACGGCACGACGACATTGTTCGCTGCGCTCGATATCGCCACGGGAGAAGTCATCGGGGAGTTGCACCGATGCCACCGCAGCGGCGAGTTTCTGACGTTTCTGCGCACCATCGAAGCCAACGTCCCGGCCGATCTCGACATCCCTCTGGTGATGGACAACTACGGCACGCACAAGACGCCCAAGATCAGGAACTGGTTTGTCCGTCATCCGCGCTTCCACGTCCATTTCACCCGGACCTCGGCCTCCTGGATCAACCAGATCGAGCGCTGGTTTGCCGCCCTCACCGAGAAACAGAGCCGCCGCGGTACGCACCGCTCCACTCGCCAGCTCGAGCAGGTCATCCGCGATTACCTCACACGCTACAACGAAGATCCAAGACCATTCGCATGGACCAAATCAGCCGACGAAATTCTCGCCAACATTGAACGGTTTTGTCTGCGAATTTCTAACTCAGCACACTAGGTTAGCCAGGCAGATCTGCAGCAGATGAGTGCCGCCGAAGATTCGGTACTCGAAACGGTCGTCGGGCCAGCTGGTGACGCCGGCGATGAACGGTTGGCCGGCGATCAGTTACTAATTTCTGGTTGTCGTCTGTTGCGGGCATGCGAACTCCTTTTCAGGGGGCGCGTGGAACAACGAAGAAAGAAAAAACACTTCGACCTGGAAGGCTCAGAGTCCAGCAACGGCGCGGCTTTCATGCGCCGATCAGCTTGATTTCTCCGTGGAACATTTGGGCTATTCGAAGGGTGTTTTGAGTTCGCCAACGTAGGGTAAAAGAAACTGGTCATAATGGGAATAAAGACCAGAAACTAAGACAAAACGACACAAATATAACGCTATACGTGCGTATCAACACGTATGCACGTATATTTGCTAGGCTTCCATCGTATTGGAGCCCACATGCCCCGTAATCCCATGACGCCGCCCCGAAGGCGGCTGGTGACGACCTCGAGGCCTTGCTGCTACATGCCTGGCTCGAGGTTGCAAGAGAAGAAAACGAATTCTTGGCCCATAGCCTTCTGCCGAAGGGGGCCGGGGATGCGCAAGAGCATGGTCATCAGCCCATTACGCTGTTGCGGGAACGCAAGTACGCGCCGCTATTCGTCGCCCAGGTGTCTGTCTTGATGATGGGAGTGCCGCTACGTCAGCCGAGGCCCCCGGTGCCAGACCAACTGCAGACCCGGGCCATTGGTCGGTGACAATTAGCCTGGCCGGTCGACGACAACTATCTTGGCCGGTTGGATCTGTAGCCGGGAAGGTCCGGAAGCGAGGGATAGAGTGCTCTTCTGACGAGAGACGTTGGGAGACGCTCAGTGCCCGGCAGGAAGATCACGGACGAACAAGTGCGCAAATACAAGGAAGCAAGAAGGCAGGCGACGCAGCAGATCGCCGCGGCCCGGATGGGCATCAGCGTACGCTCGGCACGGCGCATCGAGCAGGCCGACGGACTGCCGTCGCAAGAAGGAGCGAGGACATGGCGAACGCGTGCCGACCCGCTGGCGGGGGTGTGGGAGGAAGAGCTGGTACCGCTGCTCGAGCGCGAGCCGGGGCTGCAGGGCCGTACGCTGCTCGAGGAGTTGCAGCGCCGGCACGGTGAGGTGTTCGGCGATGGCGTGCTACGCACGCTGCAGCGGCGGATTCGCCTGTGGCGGGCCGAGCATGGTCAGGAGAAGGAGGTCTTCTTCGCCCAGTCCAACCCGCCCGGGCGGCTGGCACTGTCCGACTTCACCGTGTGCAACGAACTGAATGTCTCGATCGCCGGCGAGCACTTCGAGCATCGCCTGTACCAGTTCGCGCTCGCCTACTCAGGCTGGCGCCATGCCGAGCTCGTGTGCGGCGGCGAGAGCTTCGCCGCGCTGGCGCAGGGGCTGCAGAATGCCTTGTGGGCCCTGAGCGGCGTGCCCGAAGAGCACCGCACCGACAGCCTGTCGGCCGCCTTCAACAACCTGGCCGAAGCGGAAACGCTCACGCGCCGCTATGCAGACCTGTGCCGGCACTATGGCATGCGTCCGACGCGGAACAATCTTGGGCAGTCGCACGAGAACGGCGCGATCGAATCGCGCCAGGGCAGTCTCAAGGGCGCGCTCGATCAGGCATTGCTGCTGCGCGGGCATCGCGACTTTGCCACGGTCGCCGACTACCAACGCGTCGTCGCCGATGTCGTTGCACGGCTGAACCGACGCATCCAGACGCAGCTGACCGAGGAGCGCAGCCAACTCAAGGCGCTGCCGATTCGCCGCACCAGCGAGTACGAGGAGATCGAGGCACGCGTGACCAAGTTCGGTACGGTCAGCATCCGGCGCGTGCTCTACAGCGTGCCCTCGCGCCTGATCGGCCACCGGCTCCAGTTCCGTCTCTACCCGGAGCGCCTGGAAGGCTGGCTCGGCGGAGTGTCCGTGTTCGAGAGCGTGCGTGGGACGGTGCCGGCGGGAAAACCACGCGGCAAGCAGATCGACTACCGCCACCTGTTGCCCGCGCTCAAGCGCAAGCCCGGCGCCTTCGCCCGCTGGGCGCTGCGCGACGAGATGTTCCCCCGCACAGAGTACCGGCAGACCTGGGAGCGGCTCGTCGAGAAACTACCCGAGCGCCAGGCGTGCAAGCTCATGGTCGGCCTGCTCGATCTGGCCGCACGCGGTGCCTGTGAAGCGCAACTGGCACAGGTGCTCGGCGAGGTGCTGCAGGCGGACGCCGTGCCCGATCTGGACACGCTGGCGGAGCGCTTCGCACCGCGCGAGACACCGATGCCGGTGGTCACCGTGTCGTTGCCGACGCTGTCGGCCTACGACGACTTGTTCGCGGTGGCGGCATGAGCGCGCTCGAGGCCGCCACGCTGCCGATGATGCTCACCGAACTGCGCTTGCCCACCATCAAGCGTCTGTGGCCGGCCCTGGCCGAGCAGTCCAACCGCGAGGGTTGGCCTGCCGAGCGGTTTCTGGCGGCACTGTGCGAGCACGAAATGAATGAGCGCGAGCGGCGCCGTATCGATCGCCATCGGGCCGAGTCGGCCTTGCCGCCCGACAAGCGGCTGTCGGCGTTCGACTTCGCTGCCGTGCCGACGGTCTCCAAGGCTCACGTCACTGCGCTCGCCGAGGGCGACAGCTGGCTCGAGCAAGGCGCCAACATCCTGCTGTTCGGTCCGCCAGGTGTCGGCAAGACACACTTGATCGCCGGCCTGGGCCACGCGCTCGTCGAACGCGGATACCGCGTGCTCTTCACCCGCACGAGCGATCTGGTGCAGCGGTTGCAGGCGGCTCGGCGCGATCTGCGGCTGCCGGCCGAACTGGCCAGGCTCGACCGCTTCGATCTGCTGATCTGTGACGACTTCAGCTATGTCCGCCGCGACCAGGGCGAGACCTCGGTGCTGTTCGAACTCATCGCCGAACGCTACGAGCGAAAGAGTTTGGCCATCACGGCCAACCAGCCATTCTCCGGCTGGGACCACGTCTTTGCCGAACCGGCCATGACGCTGGCCGCAGTCGATCGTCTTGTACATCACGCCACGATCTTCGAGATGAACGTCGAGAGCTTCCGCCGCCGCGTTGCTCAGAAGGGGCTCGCCCCTTCTGAGCAACGCAAACCCACAACCTCGAAACCGAAAGGCTGAACCCCTCATGCCTCGCTTCCACCGGCCAGGATAATTGACGTCGACAGGCCACGGTAATTGACGCCGGGCAGGCCATGGCCGAGGCTGCATGGGTCGTTACCAATAGGTATGCCTCGATGCTGGCCAGCATTGCACTGGAGGCCTACAAGCTCGGTCATCCGGACTTGGCGTCGTTGCTCGTGGCGCACTACGCGACGCCTGGTCAGGAGTTGGCGGAGTACATGGAGTCTGCTGGCGACCTCGCGTATGCAGCGCGTATTCGCCAGCACTTCGACTGCTCGCCGGCAACCGCTGCCCCCGCGTTCCTTGCCCAGGACGATATGGACCGGCTGCTGAAGCATGGGCACGGCCTTCAGCTTGGCGTTCAGACCCAGGAGGCGACGCGCTCCTGGCAAGATTCAAGACCCACCCGCGCGCAGCAGTTGCCGTGGGCCCGCGGCGTACCGCGAGATGGGGGAGATTGAGGCTGCCCGGGAACTTGAAGTACAGATCGAACAGGAAACCGAGAATGGTCCGCATCACTGAAGTCCAGTACGACCAGGTTGAGAAGGCGTGCACGGAACTGTTCCGAGCGGGCGAAACCGTGTCCTTTGCAAAGGTCTATTCCGCCATCGGCAGTCGAGGTGGGCAGCAGGTAGTCAGCGACATGATCCGGCGCTGGCGCCAGGAGACCGCCGCGACCATCACAGCAAAGCGCGAAAACACTGCCCTTCCAGAAGAACTGGTAGCCGCATCCGACAACTTGGTGGAAACCGTCTGGAAGCTGGCCCTGGCCCGGGCCGAGGAAAGCTACCAGCGGAAGCTCGGCGAGCTGGCAATGAAAGAGGCTGAGTGGCAGGTGCGACTCGAAGCTGCAGATGAGAAGGTGGCAGCGGTCGAACGCGAGAACCTCCTCCTGAATGGAGAACTCAAGGAGGCAAAGGCAACGCTACAGGCTCGAGAACACAGCTTGGCCGAACTGGAGACACGCCTTCGGGAGCAGCAGGCCGCCCTCGCCGCCCGCGACCATCAGATAACGGCATTGCGGGAAGACTTGGCAAGGGCGATGACGACACTCGAGTCCGAGCGCACCCGCCACGACGAGGTGCTCCAGGCTGTACGGCATCAACACGATGAGTCCATGCGCCAGGAGCGAGAGCGCCATGGAGCAGAACTTACCCAGGTGCATAGCCAGGCCGAGGCCGACCGCAGGCACTTCATGCAGCAGACCGACGACCTGCGCCAGGCGCATAAGCTGCAGGCGGAGCCTTTGCGGGAGCAGCTCGAGGGACAGAAAGTGGCGGCGGAGTCTTATCGGAAGCAGGCCTACACGGCCCGGGATGAGGCAGCACGTTGGCAGGGACGCGCGGAGGTCGCCCAGGAGGAACTGGCCGCGGTGAAGAAGATCTTGGCTAAGGTACAACGGCATCGAGAGAAGCATGTCGCATCACCGACCACGCCGCCCGGCGCCCGCGGAGACGCGCCATGAGTCTCCTGATCCTCGACTGAGGTGGGTCGGCAAGCGTGGAGTTCAAGCGTTCAAGCCACCATCTGTATGTAGTACTGCTGCCGGAAGGAAGCAGGTGACAGGTAGCCCAGTCGGGCCTGCTTTCGCTAACAATCGTAGAAGATTTCGGTGTACTCGGCGATCTCCTGCCAAGCCTGAAAATAGCGCGGCAGGTCCGCCTGTGGACGGCGACCGACCGAGCACCTGGGTTCGGCCAGCAAATCAAAAGTCATGACGACAGCTCGCAGGCCAGGCGCGTGTTCGCAAGAGGAAAACGGACCCGAGAAGCGCAGGGAGCAGGTCAGGCCGACCGATTGAGAGCCTCCCTGGCTGACACCCAAGGGTGGCGCGACTGATCTCCATGCCTCGTCCGCACCGATGAGTCATTGAGACCAGCCGGAGCGGGTAGTCGCAGGCTCCGGCGCACAGCGTCGAACAAGCTCGATTGGGGAAAGAAAGTCTGTTCTGCCCTTGTCCAAAGGCCCGCAGTCGAGAACCGATCACGCCAGGAATGACGATGAACGCATGATCAACGGCACAACCGGTATGCGGACGGTCTGTAGGGACGGGGTTGACAGAAAGTCCACTGGGGTCGCGTTAGGGCGGAAACGACTGCTCTGACGGAGCGCTTGCGGAGGAATTTTAGCCGCTAAAATATTGACATGCTGAATAAGTATAGCTAAACTTTAGCGCATGATTGGCGGTTGGTGCCGCTGATTTCAATCATCAGGGCGGAGTGTTATGAGTGCAGTCCATCATCATGAAGAAGAGGTTAACCGAAGCGCAGTTTCTAGAGGCCATTAAGGGCCTCGAAATAGGGAAGCAGACCCGCGAAATCGCGTGGGGTGTGCTGGTCGAGGGAAAGAAGCAGGCCGGGTACGTGACAGCCTTGGGCGTGACCAAGGGAGCAGTCTGGCAAGCGGTGGAACGAGTGTGGGGGGCGCACATAACCAAGGCAATACCGGATGGATTTGAGCGAGTCACGGCAGTACTACCCGAGCACCAGGCGTTCATCGTGAAGAAGTGGGCCGAGGACGCCAAGAAAAAACAGGAACCTAAAGCATGAAAACGATGGTCACGGCAAACCAAAAGGGTGGCGTCGGGAAGACTTCGACGGTGGTGCATGTCGCTTTCGATTTCCTCGAGCGCGGCTTGCGGGTTGCCGTGATCGACCTGGACACCCAAGCCAATGCGTCCTTCACTTTGCAGGGCCACCAAAGTGGCTATCTGGCGAGCCAGATGTTCGACCTAGACGTCGACCGCCTGCGACAGTGGTTCACTGGCCGCGTGGACGGGCCAGCTATTCATCTGATCGCATCCGATGCCCGCTTGGCGGACATGGAGAAGCGCGGCGTATCCGAGGCGAGCGCGAGTTTCAAGGCCAACGTGGCGGCGCTTGCCGATTGCGGTTTTGACGTGGTGCTGGTGGATACCGCTCCTTCCCTTGGCGTCGGAATGGCGGCCGCGCTGTTCGCGGCTGACTATGTGCTGTCGCCCATCGAGCTGGAGGCGTACAGCATGCAGGGCATCAAGAGGATGGTCACGACGATTGCGAACGTCCGCAAGGTCAATACCAAGCTGAAATTCCTCGGGATGATGCCGAGCAAGGTGGACGCCCGGAACCCCCGGCACTTGCGGCACTTGGACGAGCTACACAAGGCGTATCCGCAACTGATGATTCCGGCCAGCGTCGGCCTTCGCAGCAGCATCGCCGATGCTTTGGCGAGCGGCGTGCCTGTCTGGAAGATCAAGAAAACCGCAGCGCGCAAGGCGGCGAAGGAAGTCCGCGACGTGGCCGACTATGTATTTACGAAGATGGAGATTGCGTAATGACCGCCGTTAAGAACGCCAAGAAGAAGGTCGTCGAGCAGCCCCGGGCGTCCGGGCTGGGCCTGGATAGCATTGGCGACCTGTCGGGCCTCCTGAACGAGCCCGAGTCGGTTGCGCGCGGCGCTGGCCCCTTGGAATTGCCTTTGGAGCTGATCGATGAAGATCCAGACCAGCCCCGCACCGCAGACAACCCCGGCTTCTCGCGCGAAAGCATCGCAGAGATTGGGCAGACGATCAAATACCGGGGCGTGAAGTCGCCGATTTCGGTGCGCGAGAACCCGCAGGCTGAAGGGCGCTACATCATCAACCACGGCGCGCGCCGCTACCGTGGATCTCAGTGGGCCGAGAGAGCGACCATTCCGGCCTTTATCGACAACGATTACAACCACGCCGACCAGGTCATCGAGAACCTCCAACGCAACGAGCTCACCCCGCGCGAGATCGCGGATTTCATCGGCCGCGAGCTGGCGACTGGCAAGAAGAAGAGCGAGATCGCCCGCGAGATCGGCAAGTCCCCGGCATTCGTGACCCAGCACGTGACGCTGCTCGATCTACCCGACCCGATCGCCAAGGCGTTCAACACCGGTCGGGCCAACGACGTGACCGTGGTCAACGAACTGGTGACGGCGTTCAAGAAGAACCCGCAAGAAGTTGGCGTCTGGTTGGCCGACGACAGCCAGGAGCTGACGCGGGGATCGGTCAAGCTGCTGCGCGAGTTCTTGGAGGACAAGCGCCGGCATGGTGACGAGGACGAGTTCAATCCGAATACGGCGGACGCCACGAGCAGCGAGACTGACGCCGCTGCTGAGGAAGGCGAGCAAGGGTCGGAAGGGTCGGATTCCAAGAAGGAGAAGAAGGAGGCCGACTCGGACAAGCTCAAGAAGGTGATCATCCAGGTCAAGCACAATGGCCGCCCTGCCCGGCTGATCCTCAACAAGCGCCCGCCGACCGAGGGCTGGGCCTGGTTGAAGTATGAGGATGACGGAATGGAGTTCGAGGCCGACTTGATCCAGGTGAAACTCGTTGCGCTGATCGAGGGCTGACGGGAGGGACGCAGCTCCGATGCAAGGCGGGCTGGCTCCGTCTGTTGGTCAATTCCAACGCCGGCCCCTCAAGCGTGAACACTTCTTCATCCCGACGGACCCCCTGGCTCGAAGGCTGACTGCCGGTCAGCGTGCCACCACCACCGGTAAATCGCTCCAGGACGTCGTATAGTCCGGTGTCCGCCGTTCCTGGCGCATCTTCCAGCCTTGCCGGGTGCCGATGACGGAGGATTTCAGCGTGCTGCGGCCCCATCGGTGGTTGATCGCATCCATTGCCACCATGACGGCTTGTGCGCGCGTATCGCTCGCCAGCTCGTCGAACAGGCTCTGTTGCCGTTTTCCGGCCGGCATGAGCTCGGCGAGCATGATTCCAGCTTTGTGGTATGCGAAGCCTGACCGGTAGAGACCGTCGAGCACCCGCAGCGCGATTGCGATCAGCTTGCGGGTGTCGCTGGTCGGGTCGCTCAGCGGAACCGTGACCGCGCGCTGGTATTGCGGATCTTGGGGCTTGAACGGATTGGTGCAGATCATCACCGTCAGCGCCCCTACCTCGGATCCTCGCGCGCGCAGCTTCTCCGCTGCCCGGCTGATGTGGCTTGCGACCGCTTCCCGCAGCTCTTCCAAGAGGAAGACGGCGTTGCCGAACGAGCGGCTGGCAATGATCTGCTGCCTGGGCGGGGCGACCTCTTCGAGTTCGAGGCAGGACATGTCATTGAGCTCGCGCACCGTGCGTTCGAGGGCGACCGAGAAGCGGCGCCGGATTAATTCGGGGTTGGCCCGACGCAGGTCTTCAACGGTGCGGATCGCCATCGTGGCCAAGCGGTCCTGCAGCCGGCCACCGACGCCCCACACCTCGCCGACACCGATTTCAGCGAATAGGGCCGCCCGTTGCGCTGGCTGGATTGTGCGCAGGTCGCAGACGCCAGCGTACTGCAGGCGCTTCTTGGCAAGATGATTGGCGAGCTTGGCGAGGGTTTTCGTCGGGGCGATCCCGATGCATACCGGCAGCCCGAGCCATTGGCTGACGCGGTCGCGGATCCGGTAGCTGTACTCCACGAGGTCGAGCTGAGCAAACCCCGCTAAATCGAGAAAGCACTCGTCGATGCTGTAGACCTCGAGCCGCGGCGTGAAGCTGGCCAGAACCTCGATCACACGGTTGCTCATGTCCGCGTACAGCGCGTAGTTCGAGGACAGGGCGATGATTCCGTGCCGCTGGGCGAGCCCGGCGAGTTTGAACCAGGGCGCGCCCATCGGGACTCCGAGGACCTTCGCCTCGGCCGAGCGGGCGACCACGCAGCCGTCGTTGTTCGACAGCACCACGACCGCCCGGCCGGCGAGCCGAGGGTCGAAGAGTTTTTCGCAGCTGGCGTAGAAGTTGTTGCAGTCGACCAGCGCGAAAACCGGGGGCGGTGAACTCATGTGGGGATTCGGCTGAACTTGCCGATCACCACGCCCCAGATCACCAGCTCGCTGCCTTCGGTCAATTCGAGTGGCGGATAGCCGGGGTTTTCCGCCAGGAGTGCGATCCGGTCGCCGCGACGGTGAAAGCGCTTCACCAAGCGTTCGCCATTCACGAAGGCGATGACGACATGCCCGTGAGCCGGCATAACGCTGCGGTCGACCACCAGAATGTCGCCGTCGAAGACCTGCGCTCCCTGCATGGAGTCGCCCTTGACGGGGAAGTAGAAAGTCGAGACCGGGTTGCGCACCAAGTAATCGTTGATGTCGAGCTTTTTGTCTTCATAGTCCTCGGCCGGCGATGGGAAGCCAGCCGATACGGGAGCGAGCCCAAGCGGGATTGCCAGGCACCCCCGGGTCGGCGACGGATAGCGGAGACCGGCAACCGCGGCAGGGGACAAGTCCGAAAGGGGAGTGAGCAGGGTCATAATCATTGCCTTTAGCTGTAACTTTATATGGGGTATCCATTTAGCTCCACCGACCCCGGGCTACTGTATATTTATATATGATAGCTCCGGTTGCAGGGAGGGACTACCCCCGAACGTGGAACGAGTTCTTGGACTGGTTCCCGACGGAGGAGGCCTGCATGGCCTTTGTCGAGCGGCTTCGCTGGCGGCACGATTTCACCTGTCCGGCGTGTGGGGTGGTCGAGCCGCCGTACCGCGCCAGCCGGGGCGCTTGATGTGCCGCAGTTGCCGGCATCAGACGTCGGTCACGACCGAGACGATCTTCGAGAAGACGCGCACGCCGTTGCGCGTATGGTTGGCGGGGGCTTGGGATGCAACCAACCAGAAGCTGGGCGTGAGTGCCCTCGGCTTGCAGCGGGTGCTTGTCAATGCCGATTTAAAACTGACACGCTTTCCCGGCGGTTGCCGATTTAAAACTGATACACCTCTATCCCATTGACATGTGCGACGGAGCGCCCCGAAGGGAGGGCCGAAGGCCCGACCGCAGGGGCGCTCCGTCGCGCGGCCCTCAGCCGGCGACCGCCAGCGCTTGCACCATCCCGGCCTTGCGCTGGTGTTTCAGCCGGTAGCTCTCGCCGCTGATCGGCACGATGTGCGCGTGATGCAGCAGCCGATCCAGTAGCGCCGCCGTGAGCGTCGCATCCTGGGCGAAGGTGCTGTCCCACTGCCCGAACGACAGATTGCTGGTCACGATCAGGCTGCCCCGCTCGTAGCGCGCCGCGATCACCTGGAAGAACAGGTTGGCCTGCTCGCGCGTCATCGGCAGGTAGCCGATCTCGTCGACGATCAACAGCCGGTAGGCGTTGATCGCCCGCTGCATCACGTTCTTGAGCTGGTTGCGCTCATGCGCCAGGACCAGCGTCAGCAGCAGGTCGGCGGCGGTGGTGAAGCGCGTCTTGATGCCGGCCTGCGTGGCGCGGTAGCCCAGCGCGATGGCCAGATGGGTCTTGCCCACCCCGCTGGGGCCCACCAGCACAACGTTCTCGGCACGCTCGACGAAGGCGAGGCTGGCCAACTCCTCGATCTGGCTGCGCTTGAGCCCGCTGGCAAAGCCATAGTCGAAATCCTCCAGCGTCTTGATCGCGGGGAAGCCCGCCAGGCGCGTGAGCATGCTTTGCTTGCGGCTCTGACGACCGGCCGCCTCGGCCCGCAGCAACTGTTCGAGGAAGTCGCTGTAGGCCAGTTGATCGGTGGCCGCCTGCTGGGCCGCTGCGGCATAGCCTTGGGCGGTGAGCGGCAGGCTCAGCGTCTGGCACAGCGCCTGGATCCGTTCGTATTGCAGGTTCATGCGCCGATCTCCTGCGCCTGTTGCAGCGTCTGCAGCAACGCGTCGTAGACGGCCAGCGGATGCTGGGCGGGTTGCGCCGTTTCGAGGTGCGCACGCACGGCGGGCGGGCGCACGGGGCCCTCGTCGTGTGCCGCCTCAGCCTGCGGCCGGGCGCCCTCGATGTCGCCCCGCCACGGCGGTGCCAGCGCCTGCAGCGCAGCCCGTTCGGCCGCCAGCCGCGCTACCGGTTGCTCGCCGGTGGTGCCATGCACGCGCACGTTGGCGACTTCGTCGAGCCAGCGGCGCACCTGCACCGTGGCCGTGGCGGCGTCGAGCACCAGACCGGCCTGCTTGAACTGCGCCACCAGCGGCACGTAGAACGAGCGCCGCAGATAGCCGTTGAAGCGCTCCACCTTGCCCTTGGTCCGTGCCCGATAGGGGCGGCACAGCTTGATCACGAACCCGGCGTGACGGGCGTAGTCCAGAAAGCCGGCGTGGTAGCGGTGCGCGCCTTCGCCGTCGACATCGCGCTCGAGCACCACGGTCTTCATGTTGTCGTACAGCACCTGGCGCACCACGCCCCCGAACGCCGCGAAGCTGCGCTCGTGGCAGCCGATCAGCGTCGTCACCTTCATGTCGGTGACAAACTCGACGTAGCTCATGCGGCTGTAGCCGAGCGTGGCGCAGAACGCGTACAGCGGCTGCGCGCCCTTGCGAAACTCCACCCAGTCGACCTGCATCTGGTGGCCCGGCGCCGTCTCGAAGCGCACCACCGGCTCCGATGGCTGCGCCGGCTTGAGCATGTGCATGAACGCGCGCAGCTGGCTGGCGCCACCCTGATAGCCCTGCGCCACGATCTCACGCATCAGGACCGAGGCCGGAATCCAGTGCGGATGCGCCGCCGCCTGGCGTTCGCGCAAGTACGCCTCGAAGGGCGCCAGCTTCGTCACCCGCTGGACCTTGCGCGCGTAGCGTGGCAGCTCCGGCGACGCCAGGTGCGCACGCACCGTGTTCACCGCACACCCCACCTCGGCGGCGATCCGCCGAAGGCTCAACCCGTGACGCCTCAACAGTTCGATTTCCACATACACCTCGTCTGTGATCACCCGGGCTCCAAATGGCCCGATCTTCTCAACTCGGTGTATCAACTTTCAATCGGCAGCCCGTATCAACTTACATCCGGCAGTGACAGTGCTTGGCCTAGGCAGTTACCAGACGGCGTGGACGATGCTGCACCGCTTTCGCCGAGCCATGGTGCGCCCGGAGCGCGAAAAACTGCCTGGGCTGGTCGAAGTCGATGAAACCTACTTGGCCATCACCGACCGGCAGTTACCCATTACGACCGCGGGGCGCAAGAGCAAGACCACCGCGACGCGGTCGCCAAGGAGGCCGCTGGGGTGCGCGAAAGCACCGCGCGTCTCACCGGTCAGGTCGAGATGCTCCAAGCGCAGAACGCAGAACTGCTGGAAGAGATCAATGGCAAGGGGCGCTGACAATACTTGAGCAGGCCTTCGCCCGGGTGGGGCAACTCGACGCCAACGCGCTGATCCTCGACACTGGAACGACTGAGCTTGGCGATGGCCAGAGCGTCGATCGGAAGGTTTGCGTCGACCTCGTCGAACGCGACCCGCACATCGACTGGTCCTAGCGATCAGATAGACGACTCTGACCCGTTTTCCGTACACGAGTCAGGTGAGAATGCAGTCGCTAACCGTTTTCGCTAACAAGACTGATAAATCATAGAATTGTCGACCTAACTCAAAGGGGACTCTTAGTGAAACAAAGACTTCTTGTGATGAATGGTTCGCGGATCGTTCAGAACGAGCGAGAAGGCCAGTGGTACACCGACAAGGTCGATAAGGCCGGGGCTTTGAGGCCCGGTATATACAACTTGTATCTTGCGAGCCTAGCAGACAAGGCCGCCACCCACCGCGGCGTAATCCTTCATGCCGACAAGGAACGCGTATACCAGCAAGTCGGCAAGAACTACGTCATGCACGATCGCTCAGATTTCGATAAAACCCCGGAAATTGGGAGCGCTAGGAGCATCAGCTACGACGCGCAAGGCAAGGCCAGCATGTCCGCCGAAACGATCCAGCTCAGTCGAGGGCGCTCTCGGTAGTTTTTAGCGGCTAAAACAGGAGGTCGACGTGAGTGGGTTGGGAATGGGCGAACACGCCCCGTGGGGAAATTTTCCCAAGTTCATCCGCAACGGAGACTTGGGCGCGTTGAAGATCCAACCGATACTGGGCAGCAAAGTCAGGCGACCACGAAGTCACGTTGAACATCGTAGACTGTTTATTGACCGCGAGTCAGGTTAAGACCGTCGTTGGGGGGATGACCGGCCGTTGCTAATTCGTCCTGGGTGCCGAGGAGGCCGGTAACAACAAGACCCCCATGGCGATGGCGGAAGTCCTTACGGGTCGGCTCGGCGCTTGATGTCGAGCTGGGTGTCGTCCAGCGGGAAAAGGTTGAGTATCCCCAAGTCCGGCGCTAATTCCGAACCATTCAGGCCTTCCGGGACTGCCATAAATTCAATGGCAGGTAACCGATGAGCTGTCATCCCAGCAATTTTGCCACGGACAGCAACTCGGCCTTATGTGGAGCTCAACATAAAGGCCGATTATGTGGATGCCTCGATTATGTGGAGCCAGGACCGGCGTCGTGCGCCAACCGCCCGTCTGGAGCGGCAGGCGCCGATTTCGAGCTCTACATAATCAGAGCGTCCGCAGGAAGTCGATCAGCGAGTCGGGCGCCCGATAGCGCCGGAGCTTGGCCTCTGGCTCGTGAAGCCGGGCCAGCGCCCGCTCCTTCATCGCCAGATCGGCCTCGACGTATTGGTGCGTAGTTGCCGGACTCTCATGGCCGAGCCAAAGCGCAATGACGGTGATGTCGACGCCGGCCTGCAGCAGGTGCATTGCCGTCGTGTGTCGCCTATCTCTTCAGCGACATAGGAGGCATACCTTTGCCGTCAGACGCTTGGTGCGTTGGCATCGTGAAGGCACCGACATCGACCAGATGATGCTGGCCCTGTCGACCTACCTGGGGCATACCAAGATCTCCCACACCTACTGGTATCTCTCGTCGGTCCCTGAACTGATGGCCCTGGCCGGTGGCAAGTTCGAGCGCTTCGTGGATTTGGCGGGAGGCGACGATGAGTAAGCCCGCCAAGACGCCGCCGTCATTCGCCACGCTCGTGCAGGCCTACTTCGCCGAGTACCTGACCCAACAGCGCGCACTCAGCCCGCAGACCATCGCCGCGTACCGCGACGCCTTTGTGCTGTTCCTCGAGTTCGCTCAGTCCCGGCTGGGCAAATCGTCGGCCGCGATCGCGCTCGCAGACATGACACCGGAGCTGATCACGGCATTCCTCAATCATCTTGAACAGCAGCGTCACAACTGCGTGCGCAGTCGTAACGCGCGCCTGGCTGCGTTGCGGTCATTCCTCAAGTTCGCCGGCCGCCGGGATGTGTCGTCGCTGCAGGTGGTCGAACGCGGACTCGGCATACCCGCGAAGCGTTTCGAGCGCCCGATGTTCGGCTATCTGTCCCGCGAGGAGATGCTGGCCGTGATCGACGCGCCCGATAAAACCTGGATCGGTCAGCGTGACCACGTGCTCTTCCTGATGCTCTACAACACCGGCGCGCGTGTGTCCGAAATCACCGGGGTCAAGGTCGGCGACGTGGTACTGGAAGAGCGTGCCGCTTGCGTTCATCTGCATGGCAAGGGCCGCAAGCAGCGCAGCGTTCCGCTGTGGCGCTCGACAGTCAAGGCCGTCCGAGCTTGGCTGAAGCAGAACCCTCAGCTCGAGCCAGAATCACCGTTGTTGCCCAACCGCAACTGGCATGCGATGACGCGCACCAACGTCGCCCTCCGGCTGGCGTTGGCTGTACATACCGCAACCCAGCCCTATCCGGATCTGGCGAAGCGCCACGTCTCGCCGCACGTGATTCGCCACTATCTACCCTTCCTGACTATGTCTCGTTGTGCCGCTAGATCCCGAAGTTTCAAGTACTTGCAGCAGCTTAGAGAAAGATAATCTGGACTCCTCTCAGCACCCCCCGTAATTCGGGGAGAGGAGTCGATCATGACCTACTTCATCCATGAGCAAGTCGTTCTATCGCGGCCGCCTGAAGGGCCGCTGGCGGCACACCTTGCGTCATTTGCGAACTTCGTGGGCGAACAGGGGTACAGCGTTTTTTCGCTGAGGCGGCACGTTCGGATCGCTGCAGGTTTTAGTCGATGGCTTGGACAAAGCGGAATCCAGGTGGACAGCATCTGCAGTGCGCACGCCGTCGAGTATTTACGTGATCGCGCCCGGTATCTGCGACCTGGTCGCGGTGATACGGCGGTGCTTCAACACCTCATTACCTTTCTGCGCCGTGAGGGCGTGATTCCGCAGGAGAAGGTCGAGCCCACCCGACTGACCGCAGTTGAGCACTGTGTCCAAGACTATGCGCAGTATTTGTGCGAAGCACGTGGTTTAGCCACAGCAACGATCATCAACTACGTGCCGTTCGTCCGGGAGTTTCTCAAGCAACAATTTGGCGAGGAAGGCGCCACGCTCTCGCGCCTGAATGCCAGCGATGTCGTGAGATTTGTGCAGGGCCAAGTTCCGCGCCTGCATCTGAAGCGCGCGAAGCTCATGACCACCGCGCTGCGCTCCTTCCTGCGCTATGCGCGTTATCGTGGCGACGTCACCCGGGATCTGGCCGCCGCCGTACCGGTCGTGGCGAACTGGTCGATGACGTCGATCCCGCGGGCGATCGCAGCCGAAGAAGTCCGTCAGTTGCTGGGCAGCATCGATCGGGATCAGCCGACAGGGCGCCGTGACTATGCCATCTTGCTGCTGCTCGCACGACTGGGCTTGCGTTCGGGCGAAGTGGCATTTCTCGAACTCGATGACATCGACTGGAACGCAGGACAATTGCATGTACGCGGCAAAGGTGGCCAGCGAAACGAGTTTCCCTTGCCGGTCGAGGTCGGCGAAGCGATCGTCGCCTACCTGCACTCGGGGCGCCCGCGTAGCGCCAGCCGTCGCGTATTCTTGCGTACCAGAGCGCCGAACCGCGGTTTCCAGGGAGCGTGCGGTGTGTGCTCCCTGGTCCGGCACGCGATCGAGCGCGCCGGCATCCACGCCCCTACGAGGGGGGCGCATCAGTTTCGCCACGGATTGGCCACCGAGATGTTGCGCCAGGGCGCCTCGCTGGGCGAGATCGGCGAGCTGCTGGGTCACCGCCATCCACAGACCACGAAGATCTACACCAAGGTCGACCTCGAGGCATTGCGCACCCTGGCTCTGCCGTGGCCCGGAGGTGCGCGATGAACACGCTGCGACAGGCCGTTCAAGAGTACCTGAGTCTGCGGCGCGCTCTGGGGTTCAAGCTGCGCGAGGCGGGCAAGGCGTTACATGACTTCGTCACGTTCATGGAGCGGCGCCGCGCCGACTATGTAACGCATGAGTTGGCGCTCGCCTGGGCGCAACAACCTTCAAACGTCCAACCGGCGCACTGGGCGCAGCGACTGAGTTTCGTACGCGGATTTGCTCGCCATCACAGTGCCACGGACCCACGCACGCAGATTCCGCCGCCGGGCTTGTTGCCGTTTCAACCCAAGCGAGCGCGCCCGTACCTGTACTCGGATGAGGAGATTCGGCGCTTGCTGGGCGCGGCGCTCACGATGCCGTGCCGTTATGAACGCGGTGCGCTGCGCCCGTGGACCTTCCATGCCCTTTTCGGGTTACTGAGCGTCTCGGGCCTGCGCCTGGGCGAAGCCCGCAACCTCCAGCTTCAGGACGTGGATCTCGAGGCGGCGGCGTTGACGATTCGCGGTGCCAAGTTCGGCAAGTCTCGACTCGTACCTTTGCATGGCTCCACCTGCGAAGTACTTGCCGACTACATCGCGCGACGCAACCGTCATTGGGAGGCACGGCCGGTGTCCTCCTACCTGTTCGTATCCAGCTCGGGCAATCGTTTGGACGGCGGCGATATTCACCGAACTTTCTACGCCTTGTCGCGGCAGATTGGATTACGCGGGGTATCGGACAGTCACGGACCACGCCTGCACGACATGAGGCACGCATTTGCGACAAATACCCTCGTGCGCTGGTACCAATGTGATCAAGATCCGCAGCGTCAGCTGCCGATCCTGTCCGCCTACCTCGGCCATGTCCACGTCGAGGATACGCAGTGGTACTTGAGCAGTTCTCCGGAACTGATGCGCGAGGCGATGCGCCGGCTCGAGCGGCGCTGGGAGGATCGGCCATGATCACCCCTGCCAGCTTTGCTGCGCTGTTGGAGCGTTTCTTTACCCAGCGCCTGATGCAGCAACGCCAAGCGAGTCCGCACACGATCAGCTCCTATCGCGATACCTTTCGTCAATTTCTGAAATTCGTTCAGCAACGGCTGCATAAGTCACCGTCACGGCTGAGCCTGGAGGAGATCGATGCCCCATTGATCGTGGCGTTTCTCGATGACTTGGAGAAGTGCAGACGGGTGAGCATCCGTAGCCGTAATCTGCGCCTCACTGCGATCCACTCCTTCTTTCGTTACGTGGCATTCGAGGCCCCCGAGCATTCCGCGCAGATCCAGCGGGTGCTCGCCATCCCCAGCAAGCGCTTCACGCGCAACTTGGTCTCGTTTCTCGCACGTGCCGAAGTCGATGCCTTGCTGGCGGCTCCGGATCAGCACACGTGGTCTGGCCGGCGCGATCACGCCTTTTTGCTGGTGGCGGTGCAGACAGGGCTACGTTTGTCTGAAATGACCGGGCTCAAACGCGACGACCTCATCCTCGGGGCCGGCGCTCACGTGCGCGTGGTGGGCAAGGGTCGCAAGGAACGCTGTACGCCGCTGGCCAAGTCCACGCTCACCGTGTTGAAAGCCTGGCTGCGCGAGCCGCAACGCGGAGAGGGCGACGTGCTCTTCCCCAGCGCCAAGGGCGAGCGTCTCAGCGTCCACGGCGTGCAGTACTTGCTGAACAAGCATCGCTTGGCGGCCTCGGAGGCGTGCCCTTCGTTGACGCAGAAGCGAATCACTGTTCACCGCTTGAGGCACACGATGGCCATGGACCTGCTTCAAGCGGGCGTTGATCGTTCGGTGATTGCCTTGTGGCTCGGACACGAATCGGTGGAGACCACGCAGATCTATCTCGATGCGAACCTCGAAATGAAGGAGCAGGCCCTTGCGAAGACAGCTCCACCCCACGGCACGCCCGGGCGCTATAAACCGGGAGACCAGCTCCTGAACTTCTTGAATAGTCTGTAGGGCAGACAAAAACTATGTCGGGTGATGTGTAAGGCACCACGCAAGGCACCACGCGATTTGTCGAACGATCGTGAAAGCTCCTCTGGGTCACTCGACATAGTCAGGAAGGGTAGATAGTGGCGAATCACGTGCGGCGAGATCTGGCGTGCCGCCAAGGCGGGGCAGGATTCCGCGGCAACCTGGACGGCGCGATCCAGTCGCTGCATCACGTTCCATCGCGACATCGATTGGCCGTCGCGATTGGGCAGCAATGGCGAGTCCGAATCAAACTGCGGATTTCGCCGGAGCCAGACCCGGATCGCCCTGACGGTCGAGTGCCACAGCGGCACACTGCTCTGCTTGCGTCCCTTGCCGTGCAAATGAACGCAGGCGGCTCCATCGGCGAGCACCACCTCGCCGACCTTGACCCCGGCAATCTCGGAAACCCGAGCGCCGGTGTTGTAGAGCAACAACAGCAACACATGATCCCGTTGGCTGAACCATGTTCCATCCGGCGTTCCGATCACCGCAAGCATTTCCTCCCGGGACAGATAGCCAAGCATCGGGCGCTCGAAGCGCTTTGCCGGAACGCCAAGCGCATGTTCGATCACCTGCAGCGATGACACGTCGCGGTGGGCGGCGAACTTCAGGAATGAACGCAGCGCCGCGAGACGGGCATTGCGGCTGCGCACGCTGTTGTGCCGCTCGCGTTCCAGATGATCGAGGAAGGCCGTGATCAGTTCTGGCGTGATGTCGGCCAGCGTGATCAGCGCCGGCGACCGACCAAGGCGCGCCTCAGCGAAGCCCAAGAAGAGCATGAAGGCATCCCGGTAGCCGGAGTTCGACAGTTAATCTCGTAACTATCTGATTTCGCTAGAGGCGACTTTCAAACGTGCCCCTACAACAGCGTCAGCTGCTCAGGCGCGACCGGTTTTTTCACCCGCAGGGCACTGAGGACCTCGTTCTGGTGTGCGTTGATGGAAGACACCCCCGTCACAGGTTCGGCGGCGCCGAGCCGGACGCGGTGGTGCTGGATGCGATGCAGCTGCTCGAGCGCCCGCTCGGGGGTGAGCCCGGTGTGCGCCGCACGCAGCCGCGCGCGCATGATGCGGTGCAGGATCAGCGCCATGAAGCAGATCGAGGCGTGTGCGCGGATGCGTTCGGGCAACCGGTGATAGACCGGCCCGATCTCGATCTCGGATTTGAGCACCTTGAAGCCGCGCTCGATGTCGGCGAGCGCCTTGTAGCGCGTGACGACGTCGGCAGGGGCGAGATCCTTCGTGTTGGTCACGAGCAGGAGCTTGCCGTCCATGAGTTCGGCAAGCCGCCGGGCCGTCTCGTCGATTTCGTAGCGGAAGAGCTCGGCCTTGAGGTCGACGCGGATGATTTTGGACAGATGCGCCTCGCACACCGCGTGGTAGAAGCGCGCCTTGGCCCCGCTGTCCGAGAGTTTGCGGCCGCGGTGCTTGACCCCGCCGTCTTGCTCGACGAGCTTGCTGGCCCAGGCTTCGCCCTGCGCGATGAGCGCGGCGATCTCGCCGTTGCGCCGTGTGCTCTGCACCGCGGCTGTCGCCGGAGCGTGGGCGACGATGAGCCGCAGCCCCTGCCAAGCGAGTTCGCCGGTCACCTCGGCCCTCGCCTGCGTGCAGTGCGTGCGCTGGAAGGGGCCGAGGAGCTCGGCGAACTCGTGATAGCGCCGCCCCGGCACCGCGATGATGAACTCGAGCGGCTCACCGCTCGCGAGCCGCACCGCCTCGAGCGCCTCGAGGTTGTCCAGGCTGAGCAACCCGCGGTCGGCCACGAGGATAAGCCGGCGCACTTCGGGGAAGCGTTCGAGCACCGTCGTGAGGGTGGGCAGGAGCGTCGTCGTCTCGGCCGCGTTGCCCGCGAACACCTCGTGATAGATCGGAAGCCCGTCGGCCGTCTGCACCACGCCAAGCATGAACTGGCGGGCAATCAACCCCTCTTTGGCCATGCCGAAGGCGCGTACGTCGCCGGCCACGTTCGTGAGCCCCTCGGCGCGGATCGTGGTGAGATCGTAGAAGACGACCGACAGGTCCTGATCGACGAGCGGGCGCAGGAGTCCCGTCACCACCGCATCGACCGCCGCCTGGTGAGCCATCAGCGCATCCATGCTGCGCAGCAATTGCTGATGCGTGATCGCCTTGACGTCGACCTCGGGCAGCGCGACCGTCTCGAGCCAGCGCAGCACGCCGAGCTTGGAGTCCGGATCGCACAGGCGGTTGAGCACCATCACGCGGATGAGCGCCTCGACATCGGTCGTGTGGCGCGTACGGCGAAACACCCGGCGCAGCGCCCCGAAGCCCAACTCCTTCCACAGCTCGGTCAGCGCCCAGACGTCGCCCAGTGCGCGGGCCGATTCGAACGCGACCGAAGGGGGTGCAGGGCGCTCACCCATGGGTTCTCGGCCGGAGACCCTGAGCAGTCCGTTGATCACGGAATCCAGCTCACCGCCGACCTGGTCGAGCCGACCAAGCGTTGCCACGGTACGCTTCTTCACCCGGCCGGCATCATCCCGATAGGACTGGACGAGCTGAAGGTAGCGGCGGCCGCCGGAGGTGGTGATCTTGACGAACATGCCGCCACTTTAGCAGCACGGCATACATCGTCAAGCAAGGTCGTAGCTGTTACAAACGTGCCACCACAAGAGTTTCGGAAAAATCGGGCTGAAACCCGCATGAATGCTGAGGCGGGTTTTCAAAAAACGGCGTTTTTCGGGCTGAACTGTCGAACTCCGGCGGTAGGCGGCAACCGTCTGCGGGCTGAGGGCGCGTTGTTGCGTCAGGTGCTCGACGAAGAAGGCTTGCACGAGCGCGGGAAACGATGGCGGTGATTTGGATTGCTTACGCATCATCATCTCCCGCGAGATCGGCGAATTGCTCGAACCGGGCGGCAGCGATCGCTACCAACTCGGGAACGGCGGTGAGGTACCAGTATGTGTAGAAGATCTCGGCATGACCCATGTAGGTCGACAGCGCCAGCATCTTCTGGTCGACCTCGGCACCATCGGCATACCAGGGCACCAGCCGCCGCACCGCGAAGGTGTGGCGCAGGTCGTGCAAGCGAGGAGCCTCGTGTCCGCCGCGATTGACCCAGCCGAGGCCGTCACGCAGGCCGGTAAAGACGCGGTGCGCCTGCCGCTCGCCAAGTGGCAGTCCCAGTCGGCGGCCGCGACTGCCGATCAGGAACGGCATACCGGTTGTCGTTGGAAGATGCCGCTCGCGTTGTTTCCGGTAGCGCGCCAGCGCCTTGACCGTGCTGGGATGGATCGGCAGTTGCCGGGACTTGGCGAACTTGGTCTGCCGGATCATCAGCATCCCGCGCTTGAGGTCGACATCCGCATCGCGCAGGTGAATGGCTTCGGAGACGCGCAACCCGGTCGAGGCCATCAGGCCGAACAGGGTTTCGTAGGTGAATGGCCGAAGGCTGCCAGAGGGGCCGAGTGTGCGCGCCGCCGCGAGCAAATCGTCGATCTCGTCGTCACGGTAGATATGGGGCGCAACGCGACCAGGTTCCGGGCCGAAGAGCGACGCCTCGGGAACCTCGGTGTCCGGCTCGAACTGCTGCAGATAATAGTTGAAGTGCCGCAGCCGTCCCCAACTGCGCGCCCAAGTACCCTCATCGCCATGGCCATCCTTGCCGGCACGTACCCATTCGATCATGAGTTCCGCCGTCAGCGGACCGCGATGGCGCTTGGCCTCGACGAAGCGAGCAAAGCTGGAGAGGAAGGCGTAACGGGAGCGCAGATGGAAACCTTGGCGGCGGCGCTCGGCCAGATAGTCGTCGATTCTGGCCTGCAGGCATCGGCGCCTGCTCATGATTCGCTCCCCGGCCAGGGCAACGCGACCTCGGCGAGGTTTGGGGTGTCGAGCTTGGCGTAGATCCGGGTGGTTTCCAGAGAACGGTGCCGCAGGACATCGGCAACCTCCTTGAGCGAGCTGCCGTTCTCGACCAGACGGCAGGCCAGCGTGTGACGGAGTAGGTGCGAACCGGAATCGGGCAAGCCGACCCGTCGGCAGGCACGGCGGATCACGTTCTGAACCGCATCAGTGGTGATCGGGATGTCACGCGAACCGCGGCGGCAAAGGAAGATCGCCCGGCTTGAGATTGCTGGACGCTCATGCTGCAGGTAGTCCGCTAACGCTTGTCCGGTCGCCATCGGCAGCGGCAGGACATCCTGCCGTCGCGACTTCGTGCCCTTCAGCGTGACGGTGCCTTCGCGCCAGTCGATGTCTTCGATCAGCAGGTTCGCAATCTCGCCAGCGCGCAGTCCCATGTCGAGTGCGCAGCGGACAATGGCATAACCTCGTCGGGGCCAGCGCCCGTAGGGGAATGCACCCAGCAGCCGTTGAACTTGGTCCGGCCGGAGGGCGCGCGGCAGCGAAGCAAGCTTCCACTGCACCGGAGAGGAAATGACTGCGTTCAGTCCGGCAACCGAGTCGCCGCAGATGGTTCGGTAGCGGAGGTAACTTCGCAAGGCCGATGCCAATTGGGCTGCGGCGGAATGCGAGGGGCTGTCCCCCAGTTGCCGAGCGATGAAGCGGCGAACATCGACCGCACGTAGCGTGGCCATGTTGACGACGCCATCGGCAAACTTCTTCCTCAATAGCTGTTCGACGATGCGGCAGCGGTCGCGACGCGTGCCTGCCGAAAGGCCGCGTACGTCACGCAGGTGGTCGTCGTACCGACGCAGTTCGTCAGCGATGGGAGCGGGAATTTCTGCAGAAGAGCGCACACGCTGCGCGCTCCGGGACGGCGAGGTTCGGTTCATGAGCGTCTCCTGGAGTGGAAACTCCACTTCAGGAGAGCGCTGAAATTATGTCGAGCTCAGAACCCCATCCTCGGCCCGCAAAAGCCCGCGACCATCAGTCTCTACAAACTGCACCTCGGGAAGCTCAACATAATCGAGGCATCCACATAATCGGCCGTACCGGTCATTAAGCGAAAGGATTTTGAATGACGGAAGCCGGTCACCTGCTGCCGTTCAGAAAGCGAGAACCTACCCCTAACACTTAGGCTGCAAGACTCGGTCCACCGGAGTTCGACAGTTCAGCCCGAAAAACGCCGTTTTTTGAAAACCCGCCTCAGCATTCATGCGGGTTTCAGCCCGATTTTTCCGAAACTCTTGTGGTGGCACGTTTGTAACAGCTACGACCTTGCTTGACGATGTATGCCGTGCTGCTAAAGTGGCGGCATGTTCGTCAAGATCACCACCTCCGGCGGCCGCCGCTACCTTCAACTCGTCCAGTCCTATCGGGACGATGCCGGGCGGGTGAAGAAGCGTACCGTGGCAACGCTCGGTCGCCTCGACCAGGTCGGCGGCGAGCTCGACTCGGTGATCAGCGGGCTGCTCAGGATCTCCGGCCGAGAACCCATGGGCGAGCGCCCGGCGGCCCCTTCGGTCGCGTTCGAATCGGCCCGCGCACTGGGCGACGTCTGGGCGCTCACCGAGCTGTGGAAGGAGTTGGGCTTCGGGGCGCTGCGCCGGGTGTTTCGCCGTACGCGCCACACGACCGATGTCGAGGCGCTCATCCGCGTGATGGTGCTCAACCGCCTGTGCGATCCGGACTCCAAGCTCGGCGTGCTGCGCTGGCTCGAGACGGTCGCGCTGCCCGAGGTCGACGTCAAGGCGATCACGCATCAGCAATTGCTGCGCAGCATGGATGCGCTGATGGCTCACCAGGCGGCGGTCGATGCGGTGGTGACGGGACTCCTGCGCCCGCTCGTCGATCAGGACCTGTCGGTCGTCTTCTACGATCTCACCACGATCCGCGCCGAGGGGCTCACGAACGTGGCCGGCGACGTACGCGCCTTCGGCATGGCCAAAGAGGGGTTGATTGCCCGCCAGTTCATGCTTGGCGTGGTGCAGACGGCCGACGGGCTTCCGATCTATCACGAGGTGTTCGCGGGCAACGCGGCCGAGACGACGACGCTCCTGCCCACCCTCACGACGGTGCTCGAACGCTTCCCCGAAGTGCGCCGGCTTATCCTCGTGGCCGACCGCGGGTTGCTCAGCCTGGACAACCTCGAGGCGCTCGAGGCGGTGCGGCTCGCGAGCGGTGAGCCGCTCGAGTTCATCATCGCGGTGCCGGGGCGGCGCTATCACGAGTTCGCCGAGCTCCTCGGCCCCTTCCAGCGCACGCACTGCACGCAGGCGAGGGCCGAGGTGACCGGCGAACTCGCTTGGCAGGGGCTGCGGCTCATCGTCGCCCACGCTCCGGCGACAGCCGCGGTGCAGAGCACACGGCGCAACGGCGAGATCGCCGCGCTCATCGCGCAGGGCGAAGCCTGGGCCAGCAAGCTCGTCGAGCAAGACGGCGGGGTCAAGCACCGCGGCCGCAAACTCTCGGACAGCGGGGCCAAGGCGCGCTTCTACCACGCGGTGTGCGAGGCGCATCTGTCCAAAATCATCCGCGTCGACCTCAAGGCCGAGCTCTTCCGCTACGAAATCGACGAGACGGCCCGGCGGCTTGCCGAACTCATGGACGGCAAGCTCCTGCTCGTGACCAACACGAAGGATCTCGCCCCTGCCGACGTCGTCACGCGCTACAAGGCGCTCGCCGACATCGAGCGCGGCTTCAAGGTGCTCAAATCCGAGATCGAGATCGGGCCGGTCTATCACCGGTTGCCCGAACGCATCCGCGCACACGCCTCGATCTGCTTCATGGCGCTGATCCTGCACCGCATCATGCGCGCGCGGCTGCGTGCGGCGCACACCGGGCTCACCCCCGAGCGGGCGCTCGAGCAGCTGCATCGCATCCAGCACCACCGCGTCCGGCTCGGCGCCGCCGAACCTGTGACGGGGGTGTCTTCCATCAACGCACACCAGAACGAGGTCCTCAGTGCCCTGCGGGTGAAAAAACCGGTCGCGCCTGAGCAGCTGACGCTGTTGTAGGGGCACGTTTGAAAGTCGCCTCTAGCGAAATCAGATAGTTACGAGATTAACTGTCGAACTCCGGCTGCCGACGTCGTCACGCGCTACAAGGCGCTCGCCGACATCGAGCGCGGCTTCAAGGTGCTCAAATCCGAGATCGAGATTGGGCCGGTCTATCACCGGTTGCCCGAACGCATCCGCGCACACGCCTCGATCTGCTTCATGGCGCTGATCCTGCACCGCATCATGCGCGCGCGGCTGCGCGCCGCGCACACCGGCCTCACCCCCGAGCGGGCGCTCGAGCAGCTGCATCGCATCCAGCACCACCGCGTCCGGCTCGGCGCCGCCGAACCTGTGACGGGGGTGTCTTCCATCAACGCACACCAGAACGAGGTCCTCAGTGCCCTGCGGGTGAAAAAACCGGTCGCGCCTGAGCAGCTGACGCTGTTGTAGGGGCACGTTTGAAAGTCGCCTCTAGCGAAATCAGATAGTTACGAGATTAACTGTCGAACTCCGGGGTCCAAACCGGCCCCTGATCATGGCAAAGTTTGCGCTGCCGGGGGAAGTAAATACTTACCTGCCCCCATTCGCTGCTACAGAGTAAAGGAGCTGTACTGAATACGTGCGCCGTCGACAACCCGCTGCCGGTTGAGGTACTTTTCGATCTGCTCGCGCAACACGTTGACTTGAGTAGTCTCCATTTCAGACACCTCCGTCAGACGCTCCACCCCGAGGGAGTTGAATGATGTTCCCAATCGCAGCCCCGCATCCTTAGTTAGCAGCCATCGGTCATGAAGCACGTGCTTATTGGGGGCGTCGACAAACGCGGGAGCAATGATCTCTGTTTCAGGGGGGTCCTGATCGCTTTGCTCGCGCCAAGCTCGCTCAAATGGTTCCTCTCCCAGCTCGCGCTCTTTCAGCAGGTGTGGCTTGCTAGCGATTACATAGACCTTGCATTGTGGCGCTTGCGCCAAGCACACGCGTAGCAAGTGGATGTCCCTAGTTGAGAAGTACGCATCGCAATAAACGACATACTCGTCGGCATTTTGCTGCAGCCAATTTTCGATATAAGCGACCGCCTCCGCCCGGCTTCGCCGTCGCACTAGCATTCCCTCCTCTCCGGTTTCTTCCCGCACGTCAGCACCCTTGCCCGACACCTTGCGCAATAGTGAGTACGTAAGTTCTGTCGATAGCAGCAGAGCTTCACAAATTGGAACGAGATGCGATCTCACGTCCTGCTGCTGGACGTACTTGCGCTCCATGTTTGCGAGATGCCACGAAAGGACAGGGTAAGCCTGATGAAGTGTTCCGTCGGCCGCCATGGTTACGTAACTTGTCATCACTTCGGGAGCTTTGACCTCTAGACGTCCCGCCTCAAGCGCCCCCAGGTTACGCCACGCGGCCAAGGGCAACAGGTCGATCTCGCACTTGACCGCATCCTTGAGCTGCTTGGCATTGGCCATCTCTCGCTTAGCTTTGGCCAGTGCCGCAGCTTGCTTGGCATCGGACTTCAACTCTGCACGCGCTGGATCGTCATCGACCAACTCGATTAATTCGTCCGCCAGACCTGGATCGATCTGATCGGCAATATCGATAAGTTCCCTGCGATGCTGAGCCACTTGCGAGTGGCCTTCGATTTCAATCGACAGCTTCATTGCCGCCTTTAGGCATTCTCGCGCAGACGCGGCAGAATCATTCGCATGAGCCTCCTGGACGTATCCTTGGAGATGGGACAGACGGTCAACCGGTGAGGGTATCTTGTTGATCTCCTCGACCGCCTTATTGAGTAGGCGTTTTCGGTGGCTCTCCGCAAACTTCCGTGGGAGCGCGGCGGCCAGTTCAGTGTAGATAAATCCGCGGTCGGCGCAATTGTCAATCGCTTGCGCCCGCTTTTCCAGTGCGTCCCACTGACTCCAAGGAAAATCAACTAATGAATAGATTTGCGCTAAGCAAACAATTTGATAACCGTCGTGCTTGATATTCTTCTGATCCGGCAGCTTTTCATCGACGATCGGTCGGAGTCTACTCGACCAGTCAGCCTTCTGCGATGCGGTGAACCTCGTCTTGTTCGCCCTGTCGCTGATAGCTTCGACTAGCGTTTTTATTATTGAGAAGATAGTTGAATCCATACGAGCATGCTGGACTAGCTCGATCACGTCGGCAATGTCGCCTGCCTCCAGTTTGCTGTAGTCGGACCTCCCATTTCCATCGGGCTCCTGGCTACATAGATGGCGCACCCTGAGCATTGAGGCATCCAATAAAGCGCCGTCGGCATCAGTGTCTGGTAACTCCAGCAGCAGAGGCACGGCGAGGCGCAAGTGGGAGGCACATAACGATGGAAAGGCAATGCGAATGGCCGTCCGGCCAATCGATGCGTGAGTGGTGCGTGCCTGTTCCAGCAGCGGTCGCAATTGTTCGCTGACTAACCTGTTCGCCAAATCCTCTCGCTTGGCACACCACATCCGTTCCGCGATTTCGTTGAGTACTCGCACCTTGGGAATGATGCCGGGCAGATGATCAATGAGCGTGGCGTGACGGCTCAACTTATCGCCATCCAGCATCCCGCTCCGAGCGAGGGGAGCCATTGAGCGCCCGACCAACGACAGACACAGTTCGAAAAGCTTGGCAGTTGAACCGCTACTGAAGGGAGTAGCCCGGCTTACTCTAAGCCCCTCGTTGTAGTACTGTTGCGCGATGTCTGGTTCGCCTTCCGCTAATGCTTCTGCGGCACGAAAGTAGACCTTCGCCTCCTCCAAGGGTGACCCCACCCGTGCAAGGGCCTCCCTAATTCGCTCGCACAGAAGCTGTATGTTATATCCTAAACCCCCGGCTGCAGAGGCTTTGAACATCCAGCAATCCCAGTGGCTGAGCGCATAGGCGCTCATCAGGTGCTGTCTCAGTCCCTCAACATGCGGAACCCACGCAGACTTGTCGGCGTTTGCATCCAGGTAGCTCAGCAGGTCCTCAGTTGCACGCGAGCGCAGATCATCGCAACTTATCAAGTTCAAAGCCTGCTTCACGGAGGCCAATCTGGGTTCGTTGTACCGCTGAGCCACCAGTATCGCAGCGACTGTCTGGTACGCCACATCGCGCCTGGGAAGGATATTTAGCCCCCCCGCGAGATCCAATGCGGCTTTGCAGTCGTCTGCCGCTAAAGCCTTCAGGGCGGGGGAAACCGTGCTAATGTGGTCTCCAGTGTCCTTAAGAACGACCGCTAACAGCTTGTCCAAGTCAGCCTTGATTACTGCGCGAAACCCCTCCTGTGCTTCCAAGACACCTTCCTTATCCAGCTTGGCTAGAGCGCCCAGCATGATGGCTAAGCACTCGAGTTGGACTTCTGGGGTCTTGATGTCCAGCACTTCATAGTAGGTTTGAGCCACCCGCTGGCATGCCAATTGTTTCTCGTACTGATACTCGGCCGCGGCCAGCCTCATTTGCAGCACGGTCAAATCCCGTGACTGTGCAGCCTTACCCACTAGCCCAAGTTGGCTGTCAAAGCGCGTTACCAGCCTCTTCAGCCGGCTGCGGTCTTCAATGGTAACCAGGAAGGGAGCACATAGTTCTGCCAAGTCTTTGGCGCGAGGTGTGTACTCTATTTCCTTAATGATGATGTCGAGGCCAAGTTCTATTAGATCTAGAATTCGAGGGTCTTTGCGCTTGATGTTTACGAAAGAGCGCAGGAAGTAAACTTGGTGTGCAGTAGGCATCCTCGACAGGATGCCCATCAGCTCCATCGAGTCCAACCTCTCAGCCATCAGCTCGAATGAGTACGCGATGTGCTGAAGTGCTTGATCGGAGATGCGAGCGCGTGCTTTATCCTCGATCTTGGCCTTGTGTTTCAGTTTCGCTAGTGAAGCCGAAAAGGACAGCTCGGCATACGCGGCGTCCTTGACAGCCGCCGTGGCTCCCTTGACCGCGGACTCGATGATTCCAATTGCGGCATCGGGGTCGAACATCAGGATGTCCGCTGCGATGTTCATCGCCATATCGCCCATGGAACTAAAATCGACCTCTGCAATCAGGCGCTTTATATATTCTGCGATCTCGGAGTCCAACTTACCGTTGCGCTCGCTCAGACGACGGGCAAATGCGCTAAGCAGCGCCAAACGATCCTCCTTCGTCGCCTCTGCGTTCGCTAACGCCATGGCGGCGTTCGATTTACCCAATGCAACTAGCGCCTTTACGCGGTCGGAAGATCCGTCAGCCATGCTAGTGCTGGCGAAGATTGAGCGCTGCAATGAGAACTTGAATACGTCGTGTGCGCGCTTAAGTGCCTGTGCGCTCCGTGCGCCCATTTCGGCCTGAGTCTTCAGGGCAGAGAATGACTGAGTCGTTTGGAGCAGGTCGCTATAGTAATCCGATGATAGCAACTGCAAGATCGCCTCTTGCCGATTTAGCGTTTCTAGGTAGGCAGGCAAGAACCGCAAAGACGTCTCACTTCTCGGGTTCTGCTGTAGATAGGTCAGTTGAGCCTCCAGGGCGGACCGTTGAAGCGACTCCAACTGCTTCGCCGCATACTTTCGGTGTGTCTCGGAGATGAACTCTACGCCTTGACTCGGTGAGATTTTGAGGAACTGGCACTTGGCTAACAACTCCGCGATCTCGCTCTCCTGCGCACCCGACAAAGCACACAGGTCTTTCACGGACTGCCCGATCTTTGAGAAGGCGATGCTCGAAACCACTAAGAGCTCGTTCTCCCTTAACTCCCTGAGGACTTCGAACTCAAGCTTTACAAACTCCAGATACTTCGCGGGATCGGTCTCAAGAATGGCAGACAGCGAGGTGCCGGCTAGGAGAAGCCGTCTGATCACTGCAATGCGACCAGGGCTTCCCCCCTTGCATAGTTCATAGACCTTCTTGCAGTCGCGATCCTCGATTCCTGTGCCCCGCAAGAACTGTCCACACTCATCCAAAGACAGCTTGAGCAATCGGTAATGTTTGGATTTGACACTGACATGAATATAAGAACCAAGTTCTGCCTGTTGACCAGTGACAATAAAGCGGCACCTAGAGGCTCCAGTTGGAAGTAGTTCTTTAAAAACCTGCGAGATGACTGAGCGGTCTTCGAGGGGAATCTGATGAAGCCCATCAATGACGAAGTAGAGAACTTGGGAGCGGTGGTGCCTCAACGCCTTGAGACGCAGATCCTCAAACTCGCTAACGCTTAGGAGGTCTTTTCGCAGCGTCTCTCCGTACACATACCAGTGAAACTGCTCTGCAAGTGCTAGGCGCAAATATTCCAACCCGTATGTAATACGGCTGGCCGGTTTGATGAAGAGGGAGAACGTCTGGGTGGGGTACAAATGACAAAACTGAGCTAGCGTTGTAGTTGCTCCGTCTCCCTCTTCGCCCTCCAAGAAAAGAATTGGAGCTTCACTGCTTAGAGCTTCAGCCATCGTCAGCAGAAGATGCGGCCGCTCGATCAAGTTACCTGGCAATTCGGGAAAATCGGTGACGAAATTCCAATTTTCCACAATCTCAGTCGTTGCACCCATCTTCGCTCCACATGGTCATCCTAATTGACAATGTTATCAGCATTGGCTGAAGCCGTCTGGATGTGGAGACAACTTGGCGCATTGCCGTGCAGGCGACGGGCAACTCAGAATTGGAGCACCGTCGGTCGTCCCTATGAGCGCTACCGTTCTCACCTGTAGCACGATCAATGGCTGCATTAGCGCAGACCGTAGCCGGTCGTTCCGCGGGAACTGAACGGCAGGTGAGGCCGACTTCCGGTCCTCGGCCTGAACGGTCGTTGGGGCTCGGTGTCCCAAAAGACCGCAACGCATCCGTCAGCAGGTGTAGGGCCTGGAAGTCCGCCTCAAAAGATACCCATCGCCAGACCGGCTGCCATCGCGGCTCCGAGCTCTCCGCAGCGTCGAAGATCCTCCATGGCGATTTGCTTGGGCCGAAGGATCGCCTCGGTAGTTTGGGCATGCGTGCAGACGATCAGTGGGGGTGCGATCCGTCTCAGCCGCCAACCGGTGGCGATGCGATCAATCTGTCGTGCCGCGTTGGCGCCGTCACTGCCTGCGCAGACAAGGGTCGCATAGGGACGCCCATTGATACGGTCCAGCACAGGGTAGTAACTACGATCGAAGAAGTCCTTCATCTGCCCGGAGATGGCAGCCAGGTTCTCAGGGGTTGCAAAGATGTACCCATCCGCATCCAGGACATCCTGAGGGCCGGCCTCCCGGGCATGGAAGAGCTGCACTGCCACCGTTCCATCCGCAGAGGCACCGGCCGCCGCGGAGCGTGCCATCTGCATCGTACCCCCGGTCATGGTGTGGTAGACGATTAGCAGCGTTCTCATTAGGAGAGCTTACACCGGAGCCACCCTTTCGGTCGGCACTATCCGCGTCATTCTCGCTTGCCCGCAAAAAGTTGGTGATACCTCAAGCGATGGGTGAGGTGAGCTACGAATCGTCGTATCAGCATCTAGTCGGCGTAACACCGTCAGCTTCCCAGCACGATGGGCGAACCGGTGTTATCGGCCAATTGCAGACGTTGAGTTTGGGGCGGCGAGCGAACTTCCGTCACGCCGACCACGTGAAGCCTGTTCTCGACCGCTATCGCAGTTGCTTAATGCGCTCTTGTAGGGCCAGGGCGACTGGGATGTTCATACCTGCAAGTGCAGCCGCTATCTCGACAAGCGCCTGCCGCGCCTGAGCGTGTTGCGACAGGCCCTGTGCGTCGGAACTCAATGCTACCGCCACCAACTCCACCAATGCGTCGTTCGTACCCTCGCGGTACCAGCGATTGGAAGGTTCGCGCTCCTTCAGCATGACGGCGAGCCAGCGAAGTCCGTCAAGCCGAAGTGGGGCTCCGAACTTTGTCGTCAGGAAGTGGCAGAAACGGGTGACGCATTCTTCGTCGCGAGCCAAGTGCGCGGCGGCCCAGCACTCGTAGACATCCTTCATCCGCAGGGCCGCGTCCGAGTTCAGCCGGGACAGCGCGTCCTCGTTGCCGAAGCCGAGCAGGTCGCAAATCAAGCGCTCGCCGTAGAACCAGAGACCGGGTTGAGACCAATTGGCTGCGAGGCCGTACTCCGCGGTGGCCCGCCAGACGCGCTCGAATGCCACCGGGTCGTCACCCTTCCCTAGGCGCAGGAATAAGCCACCGATGAAGTGCTGCAGCGCATAGTGTGCGGCCGGACCATGGACGAGAACGGGTTCCCAAACCTCACGGTCTTCCCCTGCGGGCGCCGTAATCGACAAGGCTGCGAGCTTCAGAAGGATATCGTAGCCGAGGTTCTGGCTCGGCAGGTCGTACTCGCCATGCTTCTTCTCGCGCGCCTTGGCGCGCGTCGCGTCGTAATCCCAGATGCGGAGCGCCAATCGCGTGTCGAGATCGCGGTCGCCAGTGCCACCGCCGTCGATGAGCCAGTTAAAAACCACACCGAGGAAGTGACCGTCTAGCAGCCTGTCGGGCTTTCACAGAGATAGGCGATAATCCCAGCCAGACGAACTGACGGAATCGGCTGCGATGGCGTTCCACCCGATAGATCGAGACACAGACTTTCTGTTGCCGCCCTCGGTGCAGGACTGGCTGCCGGAAGCGCATCTGGCGCGGTACGTGGTGGACGTCGTCGAGCAGCTGGATTTGTCGGCGATGGAGCGGGCGTACGCCGGCCGTGGCAGCGACGCTTATCATCCGGCAACGCTGCTGGCGCTGCTGATCTACGGCTACGCCACCGGGACCTTCTCGAGCCGCAAGATCGAGCGCGCGACCTACGACTCGCTGGCGTTCCGTTACATCGCCTGCAACCGGCATCCCGACCACGACACGCTGGCCAATTTCAGGAAGCGTTTCGGCGGGGAGTTCGAAGCGGCCTTTGTCCAGGTGCTGCAGGTAGCCCGCGAGAACCAGCTCTCACGCTTTGGCACGGTGAGTCTGGACGGGACCAAGATCCACGCCAATGCGAGCCGGCACAGTGCGCTCTCCTATGGCCACGCACGGACGATCGAGGCGCAGCTCAAGGTCGAGGTGCAGGAGCTCATGAAGCTGGCCGCGGCGGCCGATCAATCCTCGCTGCCGGACGGGGTGAAGCTGCCCGACGAGATTCGTCGTCGCGAGGACCGGCTAGCGGCGATCGCGGCGGCGAAGGCCAAGATCGAAGCGCGTGCCGCGGAGCGCTTCGAACGCGAACAGGCCGAGCACCAGGCCAAGCTCGCGAAGCGGCAGGCGCAGGAAGCCAAGACCGGCAAGAAGCCGGGGGGCAAGCCGCCGAAGCCGCCGCAAGCCGGTCCGCGCGCCGACGATCAGATCAACCTGACCGACGAAGAGTCCCGGATCATGCCGGTGTCGGGCGGCGGATTCGAGCAGAGCTACAACGCGCAGGCGGTGGTCGATACTGAGTCGATGCTCATCCTCGCCACTCACGTGACCCAGGCGACCAACGACAAGGAACAGGTCGCGCCGATGCTCGCGAAAGTCCAGTCCAATCCCGAGGGGTTGAACCGGCCGGCGACCTGGCTCGCTGACACCGGTTACTACAGCGAAAAGAACGTCACGGCGTGCGTCGCCGCGAAGATCGAACCGCTGATCGCGGTCAAGCGCGACGAGCACCATCCGGATTGGCGGGAGCGTTTCAGCGAACCTGAACCGTTGGCCGCAGGCGCCTCGGCGGTCGAGACGATGAAGCACAAGCTCAAGACCCGGGCCGGCCGCGCGGCCTATGCGCTGCGTAAGCAAACGGTCGAGCCGGTATTCGGCATCATCAAGTCGGTGATGGGCTTCCGCCAGTTTCTGCTGCGCGGCCTTGATAACGTGACAAACGAATGGACCCTCGTTTGCCTCGCGTGGAATTTGAAGCGCATGGCCGTATTGCGTCCGCAGTAAGCAAACGGACGGGGAATCGTGCGCGTTCTCGCAGAAATCACGATGAAAACGGCCTTCAGGCCCGATTCGCGTTCCGCATCGCGAACACTACCCCACCCAGGGTGGCGTAGTCCGACAGGCTGCTAGGGAGCCGCCTCGTTTGCGTTCCGGCTTTCCCCGCCAATTCTTGTCACCGGCCTCGTACAGCCGCGTGCGGCGCTGGAAGTCCAAACGTTCTCGGCCCGCGACGACACGCTTGAAATCGAGCTCATCCGGCGTCGCGTTCGGGCCACGGAGAGGAAAACGTCGCAGCCGCGCGAGCCACACTCTCCAGGCGCGCTCTGCATCGTCGCCATCACCGTATTGTGGAGCAAGCGGGATGAGGCCCGACCAGAAGAGCCCGGCGTGGAGCAGCCGCCACCATGCGGCGCCAAGCTGCTCTCGATTGGCATAGGCAACGTCGACTACAACAGCGGCCGCTCGCGTGTCGCCGCTCGTCAGAAGGCGCAGGACGACGGTCTCCCATTCCTGAACGCCATCTCCATCGGCGAGCCACAGGTGCATGACCGCGTAGGCGACAAATCCCAGCTCGTCGCGGACGCTCCCCATGCGCTGCTTGCGAATCTCTTCTCCTGTCGACGCGATCGCCGCCACACCAGCGCGCACGACTTCGAGTGAGTGCTTCTGCGCGTCAGGGTTCTGGGAGAGCCAAGCACCGCCCAATGCAACGATCGTACTGGCTGCAGCGAAACGGCATCTCGATATCGCATCCTCATTGTCCCCTTCCCCTCCCGCCTCACACTCTTTGAACAGATTGAAGAGGTACGCGGCCTCATCGTCGGTGAGCGGTTGGCCGCCACGAAGCCGCTGCTCGCACCGGTCCGGCACTAGAAGATATGCGTGGGTGGGCGCGCTATCGGTCTGCCATGACTGCACCTCAAGGCTCAATTCGTCAGGACAGACGAAGCACTGGTTTTCTGCGCCAGTCGCCGGGTCGGTGACGGCCTGATAGTTGGCCCGGTCAAGCGCGGCGAAGAGCAGCTTGTGATCCAACGCCTCCTTCCGGTCTTCGGGCAGCACCCAGGTCGGCAGCAGCGCTTGAAGACGCCGCGCAACGTCGTCGTCGGCCAACAGGAGTTCGACAACAACATCAAGGAACTCCCGTTGGCGATGGGGAGCCAGGGTCCAATCACGGGCGAAATTGAACATCGCCTCGCCGCCTTGGAGCCATTTCCATTCGATGAAGTTGTAGCCAATCTGCTTCACGCGCACGCTGTCCCAAAAGAACAGGTTTGGGGACGTCAGTAGGGCCGCGAGCGGCCCCGCCAGCAGGGACGGTCGATACTTGGCGACGTTGAGAAGCACGCTGACGAGCGCCGCGGAGTTCCCCTCCCGGAGTATCCTCTCGATATCAGCGGTGATGTTCTCACCCGCGTCGAGCCGCAGCATAAGCCAGCGCTCCAACGCATCGAGAGCGCAGTACAAATTACCGTTTCGCAAGTCGTTGGACTGCGGCCAGCCGAATACCTGCCACCAGCCAGGGAAGGTCTTCTCCGACCCGTCCGAAAATTGCAGCGTCACCCCGGGAGCCTCACTGGTGCGCCCCCTCATGATCTCGGCGATCCAGCGCTCCGTGCAGAAGTTCACCAGCGCGATGAGCGAGGTGAGCGCCGTTTCTGGAGCGAGCTGGAGGAAGGAGAAGAACGGGCTCTTCCAGTAGGCCGTCGGGTAAGCGTCCTCGGAGTATTCGAGGCCGAGGCCCATTTCAAACCGCGCGGATCCGTACTCCTGTTCCGGCTGGTCTTCAATGATGAGAGCTAGCAGGACTTCGGCCGCCAGCTTAGGCTGCGCCTCCATCAGAGAATGGATGCCGTTCTCCTTGATGCAGGCGGTCCGAAAATCCTTGTCGACTTTGTCTCTGGCCCCCAGGGGCCAAGGCGGCAAGCGCTCGCGAAACGACCCGATGGAGAGCGGCATCTGCTTCCGTTCTTCGTGCCGTGCCTTGTATTCGGCATCGGTCTTCAGACGCTCGTCGTGAGCCTTCGCCTGCTGTAATTGAACCTCGGCAATGCGCCGTCTGACGTCAGCGTCGATCTCTCGGCGTCCCGCGAGTTCGAGCGCCCAGTTCCCGACCTCGGTTGGCAGGTCGGCCGCGCCAGCCAGTGGTGCGGTGTACAGCAACGGCTCACGCGTCAGGTACATCACGCCATGGCCCTTCTCGACCTGTACGGTCCGAGCCATGGCGAGCGCCATCTCCGCCATCTCCAGGCGGAAAGGCATCGGATTGCCACTGCTCAGCGTGCGCGGCGTCTGCGTCAGCCAGGTCTCGATGACCTTCGCGAGAGCGGACGAAACCAGCCCTGCCAGTCGCTCCCGCTGCGCGATGAGGAAGCGAAGTACGGGCGGCCACCGGCCAAGGACAATTGAGCGGTAGTGCGCCTCCATGTACAAGCCGACCGCCGCGCTCGGTCCTAGGCCGCCGCCGGTCGGCACCGTCGCGATGTGGTGGAAGCGCAGAAGCAGCCGCGTGAAGTGCTTTGCGCTGTTGTCGAGCAGGAGGTCGACGCGTTCGATCAGGAAGCGTTCAGCGTCGGGGTCCAAGCAGAGCGCATCAAGGAGGATATTGCCCGCCGGCTCGTTCTTCGCAGCCTCCGCGGCCCTGAAGGCGACGTCCCAGGCCATGCCGGTCTCGGTCTGCTGTCGCAGGAGGAACTGGCCCAGCATCCGGAGCGAGTTCGTCCAGAGCGGACTGCCCGCCAGGGTGGCCCACTGCGGCGTGTCCGTCCAAATCTGTTTCAGGAACTGGAAGCGCGCCCAATCCGCCGCGAGATCGTGCTCGAACTCGATGCGGTTGGACCGCTCGTTCAGGCTCAGTGGAAGCTCCTCGGGCCGCCGCGTGAAGGTCGCCGCGTCCGCCGGCTCCAAGTCGGTCAGCGCGAAGCTGCGCTCAAACGATGCTTCTCGCTGGGCGAGGCGCATCATCAGGGCCTGAACGTCCGCGCGGTCCTTCGTCCAGTACTTCCAGAGACGGTCGGCGATGGCGGTGTGAGACGCCAGTCCGCTGGTGTTCGACCCTAGCGCCGCGCCCGCATTAATGACCCAAGCGAGCGTCCGCAGGTTCGTCAGCGCCGCGATGGTATCGTCATGCGCAGCCAACCAGCCCAAGATGGGCGACGGCAGAAGCGCCTGCTTCACCTCATCCCTCTTGAGTGCTTCAACCTCGACCAAGTGCGCTTTACGCCCACCGGGTATCGTCTCTTCGCCTTCGCCCCAGCTCTGCGTTTGCGTGACGATGACGACCCGCCATCCCCCCTCGGTCTCTTCGCCGTCATTCGGCAGGATGGCTTGAAGCAGCTTGCGGATGACGACGAACTCGCCGGCCTCTATGCGTTCCGCCGAGTCGATGACCAGCACGTTCTGCGGCTTCACCGTAGCGTTCAGTACAAGCGAAAGTTCGTGCGTCAAGGGAAGTGCGCTGCGGCGTGCCGCGCTGAGCGCCGTCTTCAGGTGTTCAGGACCGAACCACACCTGGTTCCAAGATGGATACGCGCTGTCCAAAACCGATTTGACCAGCGCCGACTTGCCTGAGCCCGACTCCCCGAACACCACCGTGACCCGGTTGTCGGCGACCGCTGCCTGGAGCGACGCCTTCTCCGCCGTGCGGGGCACGGCATAGCCTGAGGGCAGTTCCGTTTCTATCCGCGCCTTGTGGTCTGCTGTGATGTTAGAGAGCGTCTCCCAATCACGCTCAAAATCTGGATGATGGCGGAGGTCAAACTGGCGCCGGAGCAAGGACAATAGGTCCGGAATGGTGATTGTCCCGCTGCGAAGGCGCACATCTTTCGCGACGTTGATGAGCGTCTTCCAGAGAGCCTGCGCTTCGTCGTCACGGCCAGATGAGAGCAAGCGACGGCATTGCGCGACAGCCTGGGTTTCGTTCTCGGAGTGCGCGAGCTGCAAGTCGGTCGGCAGCACGTGCAGGCGGCGAATGAGCTCAATGGTCTCTTCGTCGGACGCGTCGCCGGGCTTCTGGACGCTGTCGAAGACATGCGACTGCCTCGTGTTGCTGCGGATGCGGCTCATCGTGAGCGCCGTATCCGTTCCGCTGCACGCGTTCTTCACTTCTCGCCACGTCGGGTCGAACGCCTGATGGGTGCCGAGCGTCACTAAGGCCAGTCCGTCAGTCGAACGATTGAATGGCCCCTGCGAGTCACGCCACTGTTCCCAAGTGCGCGTCGCGAAGTCAGCGGGGAGGCCAGCCGCGGTCACCTGCAAATTGCCCTTCGCCGAGATCGCAAGTCGCCGCGGCGCGGTGGTGGCCTGGGCCGTCAGCAGCACATCGTCGATGCGCCATCCCAAGACCGAGACTTGGGCTTGGACCTGCGTGACTACGCCGCCAATACCCGGTGCCTGCTCACCTGACAGGGCCTTCACCAACTGACAGGCGCTGATAAGGTCCTCGAACTCGAACCCGGCACCGCTTGTCGACCGCAGCGTCGCAGGCGCGCGTTTCGCGCTGCTGCCGCGAGGCGCTTTCGGCTTCGATTTATTCTTAGACGTGGCCATCAACTTCCGAACGCTTGTAGCTCTGGATTATTGTCATATCTGTCGGCGAGAAGCAGGGGGTGCAGGCTCCTCGCCGCCTTATGGTGGGCTTGAAGCGCGTCGTAGGTCGCCGATCGCTAGTTCCGCATCACGGAGTTGCACCGACAAAGTGTACCGCCGAGGAGGTGCCGAAGCCACCGCGCCTGACATCAAAACCTGCGGTGTGCCCGCGGAACAGACCTCCGGAATGTCTCCAAAGGGTCGTTATGCAAAGTTCTCGATTATGGAAAGTCAGTGGGTGCGGCTCGCGCCGACGCCCGGAGGGCGGCGGCACGCGTGCGTTGCGGCATTTTCATAATCACAGGGTCTTCAGGAAGTCGATCAGGGAGTCAGGAGCCCGATAGCGTTGGATTTTGGCGTCGGGTTCGTGGAGTCTGGCCAAAGCGCGTTCCTTCATCGCCAGATCGGCCTCGACGTATTGATGGGTCGTCACCGGACTCTCGTGACCGAGCCACAGCGCGATCACGCTGATGTCGACGCCGGCCTGCAGCAGATGCATCGCCGTCGTATGCCTCCTATGTCGCTGAAGAGATAGTCGCCACTATCTACCCTTCCTGACTATGTCGAGTGACCCAGAGGAGCTTTCACGATCGTTCGACAAATCGCGTGGTGCCTTGCGTGGTGCCTTACACATCACCCGACATAGTTTTTGTCTGCCCTACAGACTATTCAAGAAGTTCAGGAGCTGGTCTCCCGGTTTATAGCGCCCGGGCGTGCCGTGGGGTGGAGCTGTCTTCGCAAGGGCCTGCTCCTTCATTTCGAGGTTCGCATCGAGATAGATCTGCGTGGTCTCCACCGATTCGTGTCCGAGCCACAAGGCAATCACCGAACGATCAACGCCCGCTTGAAGCAGGTCCATGGCCATCGTGTGCCTCAAGCGGTGAACAGTGATTCGCTTCTGCGTCAACGAAGGGCACGCCTCCGAGGCCGCCAAGCGATGCTTGTTCAGCAAGTACTGCACGCCGTGGACGCTGAGACGCTCGCCCTTGGCGCTGGGGAAGAGCACGTCGCCCTCTCCGCGTTGCGGCTCGCGCAGCCAGGCTTTCAACACGGTGAGCGTGGACTTGGCCAGCGGCGTACAGCGTTCCTTGCGACCCTTGCCCACCACGCGCACGTGAGCGCCGGCCCCGAGGATGAGGTCGTCGCGTTTGAGCCCGGTCATTTCAGACAAACGTAGCCCTGTCTGCACCGCCACCAGCAAAAAGGCGTGATCGCGCCGGCCAGACCACGTGTGCTGATCCGGAGCCGCCAGCAAGGCATCGACTTCGGCACGTGCGAGAAACGAGACCAAGTTGCGCGTGAAGCGCTTGCTGGGGATGGCGAGCACCCGCTGGATCTGCGCGGAATGCTCGGGGGCCTCGAATGCCACGTAACGAAAGAAGGAGTGGATCGCAGTGAGGCGCAGATTACGGCTACGGATGCTCACCCGTCTGCACTTCTCCAAGTCATCGAGAAACGCCACGATCAATGGGGCATCGATCTCCTCCAGGCTCAGCCGTGACGGTGACTTATGCAGCCGTTGCTGAACGAATTTCAGAAATTGACGAAAGGTATCGCGATAGGAGCTGATCGTGTGCGGACTCGCTTGGCGTTGCTGCATCAGGCGCTGGGTAAAGAAACGCTCCAACAGCGCAGCAAAGCTGGCAGGGGTGATCATGGCCGATCCTCCCAGCGCCGCTCGAGCCGGCGCATCGCCTCGCGCATCAGTTCCGGAGAACTGCTCAAGTACCACTGCGTATCCTCGACGTGGACATGGCCGAGGTAGGCGGACAGGATCGGCAGCTGACGCTGCGGATCTTGATCACATTGGTACCAGCGCACGAGGGTATTTGTCGCAAATGCGTGCCTCATGTCGTGCAGGCGTGGTCCGTGACTGTCCGATACCCCGCGTAATCCAATCTGCCGCGACAAGGCGTAGAAAGTTCGGTGAATATCGCCGCCGTCCAAACGATTGCCCGAGCTGGATACGAACAGGTAGGAGGACACCGGCCGTGCCTCCCAATGACGGTTGCGTCGCGCGATGTAGTCGGCAAGTACTTCGCAGGTGGAGCCATGCAAAGGTACGAGTCGAGACTTGCCGAACTTGGCACCGCGAATCGTCAACGCCGCCGCCTCGAGATCCACGTCCTGAAGCTGGAGGTTGCGGGCTTCGCCCAGGCGCAGGCCCGAGACGCTCAGTAACCCGAAAAGGGCATGGAAGGTCCACGGGCGCAGCGCACCGCGTTCATAACGGCACGGCATCGTGAGCGCCGCGCCCAGCAAGCGCCGAATCTCCTCATCCGAGTACAGGTACGGGCGCGCTCGCTTGGGTTGAAACGGCAACAAGCCCGGCGGCGGAATCTGCGTGCGTGGGTCCGTGGCACTGTGATGGCGAGCAAATCCGCGTACGAAACTCAGTCGCTGCGCCCAGTGCGCCGGTTGGACGTTTGAAGGTTGTTGCGCCCAGGCGAGCGCCAACTCATGCGTTACATAGTCGGCGCGGCGCCGCTCCATGAACGTGACGAAGTCATGTAACGCCTTGCCCGCCTCGCGCAGCTTGAACCCCAGAGCGCGCCGCAGACTCAGGTACTCTTGAACGGCCTGTCGCAGCGTGTTCATCGCGCACCTCCGGGCCACGGCAGAGCCAGGGTGCGCAATGCCTCGAGGTCGACCTTGGTGTAGATCTTCGTGGTCTGTGGATGGCGGTGACCCAGCAGCTCGCCGATCTCGCCCAGCGAGGCGCCCTGGCGCAACATCTCGGTGGCCAATCCGTGGCGAAACTGATGCGCCCCCCTCGTAGGGGCGTGGATGCCGGCGCGCTCGATCGCGTGCCGGACCAGGGAGCACACACCGCACGCTCCCTGGAAACCGCGGTTCGGCGCTCTGGTACGCAAGAATACGCGACGGCTGGCGCTACGCGGGCGCCCCGAGTGCAGGTAGGCGACGATCGCTTCGCCGACCTCGACCGGCAAGGGAAACTCGTTTCGCTGGCCACCTTTGCCGCGTACATGCAATTGTCCTGCGTTCCAGTCGATGTCATCGAGTTCGAGAAATGCCACTTCGCCCGAACGCAAGCCCAGTCGTGCGAGCAGCAGCAAGATGGCATAGTCACGGCGCCCTGTCGGCTGATCCCGATCGATGCTGCCCAGCAACTGACGGACTTCTTCGGCTGCGATCGCCCGCGGGATCGACGTCATCGACCAGTTCGCCACGACCGGTACGGCGGCGGCCAGATCCCGGGTGACGTCGCCACGATAACGCGCATAGCGCAGGAAGGAGCGCAGCGCGGTGGTCATGAGCTTCGCGCGCTTCAGATGCAGGCGCGGAACTTGGCCCTGCACAAATCTCACGACATCGCTGGCATTCAGGCGCGAGAGCGTGGCGCCTTCCTCGCCAAATTGTTGCTTGAGAAACTCCCGGACGAACGGCACGTAGTTGATGATCGTTGCTGTGGCTAAACCACGTGCTTCGCACAAATACTGCGCATAGTCTTGGACACAGTGCTCAACTGCGGTCAGTCGGGTGGGCTCGACCTTCTCCTGCGGAATCACGCCCTCACGGCGCAGAAAGGTAATGAGGTGTTGAAGCACCGCCGTATCACCGCGACCAGGTCGCAGATACCGGGCGCGATCACGTAAATACTCGACGGCGTGCGCACTGCAGATGCTGTCCACCTGGATTCCGCTTTGTCCAAGCCATCGACTAAAACCTGCAGCGATCCGAACGTGCCGCCTCAGCGAAAAAACGCTGTACCCCTGTTCGCCCACGAAGTTCGCAAATGACGCAAGGTGTGCCGCCAGCGGCCCTTCAGGCGGCCGCGATAGAACGACTTGCTCATGGATGAAGTAGGTCATGATCGACTCCTCTCCCCGAATTACGGGGGGTGCTGAGAGGAGTCCAGATTATCTTTCTCTAAGCTGCTGCAAGTACTTGAAACTTCGGGATCTAGCGGCACAACGAGACATAGTCAGGAAGGGTAGATAGTGACGAAGATCATGCAGGCGCGGTGCTGCATGCGCACCTCGATTGACCCAGTCGAGGCGATCACGCAGGGCATTGAAGACGCGATGAACCTGTCGATCGCCGAGCGGCCGCCCCAGCCGCCGACCTCGACTGCCAATGAAGAACGGCGTGTTGGCCGTTGTCGGTACGTGCCGTATTCGCTGCCGCCGGTAGCGTGCCAGCACTTCGATCGTGCTCGGATGCAAGGGCAATTGGCGCGACTTGGCGAACTTGGTCTGTCGTACGGTCAGCATCCCGCGCTTGAGATCGACGTCGGTATCGCCCAGGTGAAGCGCTTCGGACACGCGCAACCCGGTCGAGGCCATCAGGCCAAACAAGGTTTCGAAGGTCGCCGGACGCAAGCTGCCGCGTGGCCCCAGTGTGCGGGCAGCGACCAGCAGATCAACGATCTCCTCTTCGCGGTAGATGTGGGGCGCCACCCGGCCCGGTTCAGGCCCGAAGATCGACGCCTCGGGCATCTCGGTTTGCGGCTCAAACTGTCGCAGATAGCGGATGAATCGACGCAGTATCGCCATCCGGCGGTACCAGGTTTCCGGTGTACCGATTCCCCCTTTACCGGTTCGTACCCAATCGGCCATCAGCTCGACGGTCAGCGGGCCGTGGTGATGCCGATCGGCGACGAACTGCGCAAAGTCAGCCAGGAGTGTGTCGTGGGACTGCAGCTCGAAACCAAGCCGACGGCGCTCGGCCAGATAGTCGGCGACTCTCGTCTGCAGGCGGAGACGCGCGCTCATGATTCGCTCCCAGGCCACGGTAGCGGCACCGTCGAGAGCTTTGGCGTGTCGAGCTTGGCGTAGATCAGCGTCGTGTTCAGCGAACGGTGGCGCAGAAGATCGGCGACCTCCTTGAGCGAACTTCCGTGCTCCACGAGTCGGCATGCGAGCGTGTGGCGCAATGCATGCGATCCAGAATGTGGTAGGCCGCTGCGTTGATATGCATTAGTGATTACTTTCTGAATCGCACCCGCTGTGCTGGGCTCACCGCGCGGCGCCATAGGACGCACAAAGATGGCAGAACTGGTGCTCGGAGGGCGCTCGTGCTGCAGATGCGGATTCCGACCCAACGTGACCGCTGATTCCGAAATAGTGTGACCGGTGAATCCGCGGGTCGTGACCGCGGATTCCGATTTGATCGTGACCGATTTCGGCCAGTTGTCGGAATGGGCGGTCACGTTGTCGGAATCGTCGGTCACGATCAAATCGGAACGGGTTTGTGAGGCCAAGCGTGGCAACGTCGTTTGTCAGGCCGGCTACCCTCGCGCGCTTTGCGCGGAGACCGAGGATGCCGGCGGAGCGGATTGCCATGCACAAGATCAGGGAGCTGTTGCGGCTCAAATACGACTGCACGCTGTCGCACGAGCGCATTGCCCGCGCGCTGTCGATTTCCAAAGGAGTGGTCGCCAAGTATGTGAAGGCGGCCGAGGAGTGCGGCCGGCCGTGGGCCGAGTTGTCAGCGGCCGACGAGGCCGAGCTGCGCCGGGTGCTGGGGGTGACCAGGCGTGGACGTGGCGCGAGCGTGGGCTACGCGGCGCCGGATCTGGCGGCGGTGCATCAGGGGCTCAAGCGAAAGAACGTCACGCTGGCGTTGCTGTGGGAAGAGTACGCGCAGACGGCCGACGGGCCGAGCTATCAGTACTCGCGCTTTTGCGACCTGTACCGCGCGTTCGCCCGCACGCTCAAGCGCTCGATGCGCCAAGTGCACCGCGCCGGCGAGAAACTCTTCATCGATTACGCGGGCCACACGGTGCCGATCGTCGACGCCGACACGGGCGAGATTTCGCGCGCGCAGATCTTCGTCGCGGTGCTCGGCGCCTCGAGCTATACGTTCGCCTGCGCCACGGCGACGCAGTCGCAGGCCGACTGGCTGGGCTCGCTCGCCCGGGCGCTGGCCTTCATCGGCGGCGTGCCCGAGCTCGTCGTGCCCGACAATACGCGCTCGCTCATCGGTCAAGCCGACCGGTATGAGCCGCAACTGCAGCGCACCACCGCCGAGTTCGCCGCGCACTACGGCGTGGCGATCCTGCCCGCGCGCCCTTACAAGCCGCAGGACAAGGCGAAGGCTTCATATTGCACCTTGTGTGGTTGATGAAACGGCGATGAGCGTCGGCGACCTGCTTCCATAGCGCCCGCCGGCCCCCTTGGTGACGAGGACCTCTCCGACTGGCTCGTACAGGCAACGGTGATTGTTGCCGTAGAGATGGCGCCGCAGCAAGCCTTGCCGCCCCCACTGGTGAATGGTGGTGGGGCATACGTCCAGTTGCTTTGCCAACTCGTCCCCGGTCCGCATGCCGCGCTCACGCAGGCGTTCGAAGCGGCTCTTCAGGTGATAGGCATTGCGCAGGACGATCACCTTCTTGAAGGTGAAGCTCTGGCCTTGCCAATTGCGGTAGCCCAGTTCGTTGAGTCGCGCTGCGACCTGCCGGTCCGTGCAGGTCTCGAGCAGTTCGTCCACCGTCTGCACTACCTGCGGCGACGTCTTGCGGATCTGGGCGATCGGCTTCGGCTTGTCGATCAGCAACGAGCGGGTCTTGCCACCGCGGAAGCGAACGTGAATGGACACCCGGTCGGCCTTGACGAGCGTCACATCTTCGATGAGCAGCGCCATCATGCGCTTGCGCTCGATCGGCTCGGTGCGCGGATCATTCCAGACATGCCGGAACTCCTTCGCGAGCGCGAGGATGCGTCCGCGCGCCTCCTCGCCGAGCAGCCCCTGGTCGGCGGCGCGCTGGCGCTCATGCTCGCGCTGCAGCGCATCGAGCTGACGCAGCCGCGCGTTCCAGTCTGCCTCCAGCGCGTCGGCCACCAGGCGATTGTCCGGATCGACCTTGAGGTAACGACGCCGCGCGAGTTCCGCTTCGTACCGTGCCCGCTCCAGTTGCGAGGCGCGCAGCGTCTCGGCCTGCTCGAGGCGCCCGGCGATCTCTTCCTGCACCGCAAGGGCGACCTCGATGGCCGCCGGTGCCACGCTCTCCAGCAGCAGCGCACTGATCGCCTCGTCGATCGGGCGCCCGCGCACCGACTGACACAGCTTGCCGGCGCGGCGTACCACCGCGTCCGTGCACTGGTAATACGGTTCGAGACGGCCCTCGACCTCCTGATAGCGCACGCGCATGCGCGCCCCGCACAGGCCGCAAACCACGCGCCCCTGCAGCAGCCCCGTGCCCTCGCGCGGCACCCGACCTCGGGACGCCTCACCAAAGCCGCCCACGTTCTGCTTGAGTGTCGCCTGATTGCGCTCGTACTCCTCCCAGTCGATGTACCCCACATGCGCATCGCGGATCAGAACGTGCCACTGTTCGCGCGCCACCTTGTGCTGAACGGACTTGAGCTGCGCGTTGCGCCCGCCACGGGTGCGCCCATAGACGAAGGCGCCGGCATAGCGCGGGTTGTGCAGGATCTGCACCGCGCGCGAGTGGTCCAGCGTCGCCCACAGCAATTCGCCCTTGCCGATGCCGCCACGGATGCGGCGCGGGAACGCCCACCCCTCGCGTTGAAACCGGCGCACCACGGCGCTTGCCGAGCCGCATTCGGCAAAGCTCACGAACAGCAGGCGCAGCGTGTCCTGGATCTGCCGGTCGGGGTCCAGAACGACCGAACCGTCGGCACCATAAACGAGCCCGATCGGCAGGGCCAATTCCAACTCGCCGCGGCGCGCCTTGTTGCGGATGCCGCCCTGCAGGCGAGCCCTGAGTACATGCAGTTCGGCCTCGCTCATCGTGCCCTTCAGCCCCAGCAGCAGCCGGTCGTTGAAATGCGCCGGATCGTAGATCCCATCCTCGTCCAGAATCAGGGTGTGGGAGAGCGCTGCCAGTTCGATCAGGCGATGCCAGTCCGCGTTGTTGCGCGCCAGGCGCGAGACCTCCAAACCGAGCACGATGCCGGCATGGCCAATCGCCACCTCGCTGACCAGCTGCTGGAAGCCGTCCCGCCCCTCGGCGCTCGCTCCCGAGCGCCCCAGGTCGCTGTCGATCACATGGATGCGCTCGATCGGCCAGCCCAGTGCGCTCGCCCGCTCGCGCAGGGCATACTGACGCTTGGTGCTCTCGGTGTTCTCGAACACTTGGCGCAGCGAGGACTGGCGCACATAGAGGAAGGCATCGCGGCTGAGATGATCGGCAGTGACCTTCTGATGGGTTTCAGTAAACATGGACCACCTCCGACTGGGTTCGCAGCAGCATGTTGGCGAGCAGGCGCACGAATTGACGGTTGTTCGGGATGGGGGCGACGGCGCCTGCCGGGGCACTCTGGACGAAGGACGCAACGGGCGGGCTCGTCAGGATCAGCGTCAATCCGTTTAGCATGCCGTGATAGACGATGGCGCCGAGCCCCTCGGGGCGGGCCTGACCCGTCAGGACTTCGGTACGCAGCGCCTCGTAAGTCTCGACGACAGTGAGCGGGAGCCGCTGCAGATCGCCATGCCTTAGGGTTTTTTTTTGCGCGCCATCGCGCGCTCGATGCTGCGGGGATGCACCGACACGCCCAACTCGGTCTCCAGGTTGAGCGCCAGCATGCGGGCGTGGATTTGACCGTCGCCTTCGAGGTGCTGCTCGATGAAGCTCATCACCTCGGGCTTGAGCTTGTGCGCGCCCTTCGGCCCCCGCTGGCGCGGCAGCAGCCCCGCCAGTCCGTCGCGGGCAAAGGCCGCTTCGGCCTGATAGAAGGTGGGACGCGACAGACCGAACAGCGCCGCGGCATCGGCTTTGGACGCGCCCTCGAGGCTCACCTGCCGCAACATCTCGTACTTCACCTGCACCAGATCGCGGGCGTCGAAGAACCCGCCTGTCTGGAACCAGGGGGCGCGCACCCGCTCCGGGTTCGGGTTGAGCACGCCGAGTTGTTTGAGGCGCTCGGCCTTGGCATCGCGCTTGGACATGAGAGCAGATCTCGTGGAACGTATGTATTGTAAAATATGCCGCACAATAACCGCTGTCAAGGTGCAGAACCACAGAGTGCGCGCGGATATCCTTAAACATCCGGGCATATCTACGCCTGCTCGGCCGAAGTGCAGCACTCATAGCGGCGAAATTTAGCTTACGTGCGCGGCACAATTTACTTGACACGACGGCCTCTGCGTTGCAGTGCTGGCCGCAGATCCTCGAGTAGCGCGGCGAGCTTGAGCAGGTCGTCCGTACGAAACCAGGAGCGTCCCGCGGAGATCTGGCTGAAGAGATCATCACCGGCGAGATTCGTCCACGAGATCAGCATCGAGCGCAATCGCGCTCGGCTATCGAAGTACATGACCCGATCTTCGCCCCAGTTCCACTTGCGCGTGACCAGCATAAACTCGACCCCGCGCAGGGGATGGAACGGATGGGTGATCTCGAAGGTTATGGGCGCTTGACTACCCTCACGGGCAGCAGTTGCTGACTTGATAGAAGGCCAAGGTCGAAGTCGGCGTGCAGATCGTGCAGCGCTGGATTCTGGCGCGGCTGCGTCACCGGCGTTTCTTCTCGCTGGGGGAGTTGAACGAGGCGATCGCCGCGTTACTCGAGCCGCTGAACACGCGTGCCTTCCGGCGCCTGCCAGGCTCGCGCCACGAAGCGTTCGAGACGCTCGATCGGCCGGCGCTGCGCCCGTTGCCCGCCACCGCGTTCCAGTTCGCCCAATGGAAACGGGCCAAGCCCAACATCGACTACCACGTCGAGTTCGACGGGCATTACTACAGCGTGCCGTATGCGCTCGCCGGCCAACCGGTGGAGTTGCGCATCACCGCGAGCAGCATCGAATGCTTTGCCGCGGGCCGCCGCGTTGCGGTGCATGCGAGAAGCCACCGGCACGGGGCTTTCACCACGCTCACCGAGCACATGCCCGCATCGCATCAGGCGCACCGCCAGTGGTCCCCGGGCAAACTCATCGGGTGGGGCGCCACGGTCGGACCTCACACCGAGCAGGTGGTCAGCCACCAACTCGAACGCATGCCGCACCCCGAGCAGGGCTACCGGGCATGCCTCGGGCTGATGCGCCTCGGTCGTCAATACGGCAACGAACGCCTCGAAGCCGCGGCGACCCGCGCCGTCACCCTCGGGGCGATGCGTTACCGCAACGTCGCCTCGATCCTCAAGAGCGGGCTCGACCGCGCGCCGCTGCCCGCATCCACTGCGCAGCAAAGCGAGCTTGCGCTACCGGCCGCTCACGAGAACCTGCGCGGTGCGCGCTACTACCACTGATTCCACCCACCGGAGAACATCGATGCTGATGCAACACAGCCTGCAACAACTGCGCACCCTGCGCCTGGAAGGCATGGCCCGCGCCTTCGAGGAGCAGCTCACCCAGCCCGCCATCACCGCGCTCAGCTTCGAGGAGCGTTTCGCCCAGCTCATCGATCGCGAGATTCTGCTGCGCGACGGCAAACGCATCGATCGGCTGCTCAAGGCCGCCCGCATCAAAGCCGCTGCCGCCTGCCTGGAGGACGTCGACTACCGCGCCGGGCGCGGCCTCGAGCGCAGCCAGATCGCCGCGCTCGGCACCGGTCAATGGATTCGTCACCACCAGAACTGCCTCATCACGGGCCCCACCGGCAGCGGCAAGACCTGGCTCGCCTGCGCGCTCGCCAACGCGGCGTGCCGGCAGGGCCTCGCGGCCTACTACGTGCGTCTGCCGCGGCTCTTCGAGGAGCTGCGCATCGCGCATGCCGACGGCAGCTTCAGCCGACGCCTCATGCAGCTCGCGCGCATGGATCTCATCGTCATCGACGATTGGGGCCTGGCCGCGCCGTCGGCTCAGGAGCGAAGCGACCTGCTGGAGCTGCTCGACGACCGGGTCGGCACGCGTTCGACCGTGATCACCAGCCAGCTGCCGATCGAGCACTGGCACACCTACTTGGGCGACCCGACCTTCGCCGATGCCATTCTCGATCGCGTCGTGCACGCCGCGCACAAGCTCGCCCTCAAGGACGAGTCGATGAGAAGAAAGGAAAAGGCATGAGGCCGTGCGCGCGAGACGCCTTACCCACAGGCGCCCGCCCGCCAGCGTATGAGGCGCGCTGGCGGCCGCCTGTGGATAAGTCTGCATCAGGCCTCGAATCGAGCGTCATCGTGACCAACGCGGTTAGAATCTGAACACCACGCTTCGCGCGCAGACCCCACCGGTCACGTTCGTCGGTGCAGGCGGTCACGTTCGTCGGAATGCGCAGCAGATAGTCAGCAAGCGCCTGCCCGGTCTCGATCGGCAAGGGCAGAATGTCCTGCCGAAACGACTTCGTACCCCTCAGCGTCACCGTCCCAGCATGCCAGTCGATGTCGCTGATCGTCAGGCGGGCGATTTCTCCGGCCCGCAACCCCAAGTCCAACGCGCAGCGAACAATGGCATAACCGCGTTTCGGCCACCGACGAGCGAACCTGAAGGAGTCCAGGAGTCGCTCCACCTCTTCCCCCGTCAGCGCGTGCGGCAAGCTCGCCAAGTTCCAATGCGCCGGTGACGAAATGACAGCGGTCAGTCTATCGGCGGGGTCGCCGCAAGTGCTTCGATAGCGGAAGTAGCTGCGCAGTCCCGAGGCCAGCGTGGAGGCATTGGAAGGCGTTCGGCGCGCCTCCAGTTGGTCGGCAAGAAACTGCCGCACATCGGCTGGCCGCAGTCGGGCGATATCGACGGCGCCGTTTCCAAATTTCTGGCGCAGTAGTCGGTGTGCCACACGCAAGCAGCTACTTCGACTCCCCGGCGACAGCCCACGCAGGTCCCGCAGGTACGCGTCGTAGCGCTGCAGTTCCTCGTCGATGTGGTCTTTGGATACAACGGCAGCCGGCTCGATCGACGCTGGCTGGGGTGTGTTCGTGTTCATGGCGGTCTCCTGAAGTGAGCTACCACTTCAGGAGACCCGAGAAATTATGTCGAGCTCGCCGCCGAGTTACTGCCGAACGTCTCGCTTGCTGTCTGCCCTTGAACGTCCATCACGTCAGCGACTTTCCATAATCGAGAACTTTGCATAATGCAGAGGGTTTTTAGCCTGGCGAACGCGGCGAGCAGGTGCTGATGCGGGCGCTCCGGGATGACCGCGTTCGGTAGGCTAAAAAGCCTGTTGGACTGAACCGCCGGCACGCGGGTGGGGCTATGGGGATTGAATCGTGGTGCGAGCGGCGAAGGCGTGAATGGCTGCCGGAATGGCTCGTGGAAATGACGCCCGAGCGATGATTGCGGCGCCTTCGGATGCCTGGGGTGGCTGCCCGGGCGAGCACCGCGCCGACGACGCGGAGCCGCTCCGGCGGTTTCGGCCGTGCCTGGCGACAGGAGTCCCGGCGCCTCTCTTGGATGCCAGGGAAGCGTTCAGGAAATCGGCAGCGGTCGCATTCATGACGGCACTCGCGGCGGCGCGCGGGGCAAGGCGCCGGGCAGGAAGGTCTCGAGGCACACCATGTGACCCCGGCCACATTGCGGGCAGTCGCGTAGTGACCTTCCGGTGAGCTGCTGGTAGCGCTCACGGTAGTCGCGCGGCGCGTCGGTCTGCGGTTCTGGCGCGGGGGCGCTGAGCAACGCCCGGCAGTGGGCGAGCGCGCTCGCGCGAAGGCGGTTGGCGAGAAATCCGTAATGCCGGATACGATGGAACCCCGCCGGCAGGACATGCAGCAGGAAGCGGCGGATGAATTCGTGCGCCTCCAGGCGCATGACTTTGTTGCGCCCGTGGTGGCGGTAGTCCTTCCAGCGAAAGCTCACCTCATCGTCGGTGCAGGCGACGAGGCGATTGTTCGAGATGGCGACGCGATGGGTATAGCGGCCAAGATATTCGAGGACCTGCTGCGGGCCGCCGAACGGCGGTTTGGCGAAAACCACCCACTCGGATCGTCTCGCGCGCGCCAGATGCCGGGCGAAGACAGCGGGCGCGTGCAGCGCCGCGAGGGCATTGAAGAAGTGGAGCTCGCCCGCATCAAAGGCCTGTTGCAAGCGCTTGAGGAACAGGTGCCGGAACAGCCGCGACAGCACCCGCACGGGCAGGAAGAACCCGCGGCGGCACGCGATCCAGCGCTCGCCGTCGGCCGACACGCCCCCGCCCGGCACGACGCAGTGCAGATGCGGGTGATGCAGCATATTCTGCCCCCAGGTATGCAGGATGGCGATGAAACCGAGCTCGGCCCCGAGGTGCCTCGGATCGGCGGCGATGATGCGCAAGGTCTCGGCGGTGGCGTGAAACAGGATCTCGTAGACCACGCTCTTGTTCTGATAGCTGATCGCCGCGATGTCCTCGGGGACGGTGAAGACGACGTGGAAATACTCGACGGGGAGCAGATCGGCCTGGCGCGCTTCGAGCCATTGCGCCCGCACCAGGGACTGACATTTGGGACAGTGCCGATTGCGGCAGCTATTGAACGCGATGCGCTGGTGACCGCAGGCGTCGCACTGCTCGACGTGTCCGCCGAGGGCCGCGGTGCGGCAACGCTCGATCGCGCGCATGACCTGGTACTGCCCGCGGCTGAGGGTAGCCGCGTGGTCCCGGCGATAGATGGGCCCGGCCTGACGAAAGATGTCCGCCACCTCGAGCCCGGTGGCGCGCACGCCCCGGTCTCAGAAATGGACGGGCGGACTCGGCTGCGGCGGATCCACCACCACTTTCGGCAACAGGTCGAACGGGCTCGTCGTCGCGCACACGGTGCTGGTGGCGACCTTCAGGTAGCGCGAGGTCGTGGCGAGACTGCGATGGCCGAGCAGCAACTGGATGGTGCGCACGTCGGTGCCGGATTCGAGCAGGTGTGTGGCGAAGGCATGTCGAAGCGAGTGCGGGGTAATCGGTTTCCGAATGCCGCAGGCGCGCCGAGCCTTCTGGCACGCCAATCCCACCGCATTGCGGGTGATCGGCTGACCCGGCACGTCACCCGGAAACAGCCACAGCGTTGGCCGCGCGGACTTCCAGTAGACCCGCAACGCCTCGAGCAGCCGCGGCGAGAGCATCACGTAGCGATCCTTGCGTCCTTTGCCCTGGTCGACCCGCAAGACCATGCGCTGGCTGTCGATGTCGCTCACCTTGAGGTGGGTCGCTTCCGAGACGCGCAGCCCGGCGGCATAGGCCGTCATCAGGATCGTGCGATGCATGAGATGGTCGACCGACGCCAGGAACTGCGACACCTCTTCGCGGCTCAGTACCACCGGGAGCTTGAAGGACCGCTTGGGCATTGGAATCTCTTCCACCGCCCAGGCGCGCTTGAGTGTCACCTTGTAGAGAAATCGCAGCGCGCCGGTCGCGACACTGACCGTGGAGGGGGTGAGTTTGCGGGTCTGCGTCAGATAGACCTGATAGGCGCGAACCTGCTCCGGCCCGAGTTCGTCGGGCGAGCAATCGAAGTACCTTGCATAGGCGGAGACTTGCTTCAGGTAGGCCGACTGGGTGTTCGGGGCGAGATTGCGAACGCCCATGTCTTCGAGCATGCGCTGGCGAAGGGGTGTCATGGCAAAGCTCCTGATTGGGAAGGAACGAAGGGCTGCGAACAGCCACCCCATCCTTCTCCAACGCGGGCTTTGTGGGAATGTGCCGGCTTCGGCACCGCGCGTGGATCACCCCCTACCGCGCCAGCGGTTTAGTCCAACGACCCTTATGGAAAGCTTTCCATAAGGGTCGGAAGCACTCAGTCACCATTACTAGCAGCCTGTCGGACTACGCCACCCTGGGTGGGGTAGTGTTCGCGATGCGGAACGCGAATCGGGCCTGAAGGCCGTTTTCATCGTGATTTCTGCGAGAACGCGCACGATTCCCCGTCCGTTTGCTTACTGCGGACGCAATACGGCCATGCGCTTCAAATTCCACGCGAGGCAAACGAGGGTCCATTCGTTTGTCACGTTATCAAGGCCGCGCAGCAGAAACTGGCGGAAGCCCATCACCGACTTGATGATGCCGAATACCGGCTCGACCGTTTGCTTACGCAGCGCATAGGCCGCGCGGCCGGCCCGGGTCTTGAGCTTGTGCTTCATCGTCTCGACCGCCGAGGCGCCTGCGGCCAACGGTTCAGGTTCGCTGAAACGCTCCCGCCAATCCGGATGGTGCTCGTCGCGCTTGACCGCGATCAGCGGTTCGATCTTCGCGGCGACGCACGCCGTGACGTTCTTTTCGCTGTAGTAACCGGTGTCAGCGAGCCAGGTCGCCGGCCGGTTCAACCCCTCGGGATTGGACTGGACTTTCGCGAGCATCGGCGCGACCTGTTCCTTGTCGTTGGTCGCCTGGGTCACGTGAGTGGCGAGGATGAGCATCGACTCAGTATCGACCACCGCCTGCGCGTTGTAGCTCTGCTCGAATCCGCCGCCCGACACCGGCATGATCCGGGACTCTTCGTCGGTCAGGTTGATCTGATCGTCGGCGCGCGGACCGGCTTGCGGCGGCTTCGGCGGCTTGCCCCCCGGCTTCTTGCCGGTCTTGGCTTCCTGCGCCTGCCGCTTCGCGAGCTTGGCCTGGTGCTCGGCCTGTTCGCGTTCGAAGCGCTCCGCGGCACGCGCTTCGATCTTGGCCTTCGCCGCCGCGATCGCCGCTAGCCGGTCCTCGCGACGACGAATCTCGTCGGGCAGCTTCACCCCGTCCGGCAGCGAGGATTGATCGGCCGCCGCGGCCAGCTTCATGAGCTCCTGCACCTCGACCTTGAGCTGCGCCTCGATCGTCCGTGCGTGGCCATAGGAGAGCGCACTGTGCCGGCTCGCATTGGCGTGGATCTTGGTCCCGTCCAGACTCACCGTGCCAAAGCGTGAGAGCTGGTTCTCGCGGGCTACCTGCAGCACCTGGACAAAGGCCGCTTCGAACTCCCCGCCGAAACGCTTCCTGAAATTGGCCAGCGTGTCGTGGTCGGGATGCCGGTTGCAGGCGATGTAACGGAACGCCAGCGAGTCGTAGGTCGCGCGCTCGATCTTGCGGCTCGAGAAGGTCCCGGTGGCGTAGCCGTAGATCAGCAGCGCCAGCAGCGTTGCCGGATGATAAGCGTCGCTGCCACGGCCGGCGTACGCCCGCTCCATCGCCGACAAATCCAGCTGCTCGACGACGTCCACCACGTACCGCGCCAGATGCGCTTCCGGCAGCCAGTCCTGCACCGAGGGCGGCAACAGAAAGTCTGTGTCTCGATCTATCGGGTGGAACGCCATCGCAGCCGATTCCGTCAGTTCGTCTGGCTGGGATTATCGCCTATCTCTGTGAAAGCCCGACAGGCTGCTAGACAGCCGCCATTCCTGTTCGCAGCTTCCCACGGCACGACCGGCAGCGGGTTTAGGGGGATGGGCGCTTTCCCGGCAACAGTTCAAACCCGAGGTGCTGCGTCAACGCCTCGTACGAAATGGGCCTGCCCAGGCGAGCTTCATCAGTGTTGGGCAGCCAGTGCGCCCACGCGCGGTTCTTGGTAGCGTCATACACGAGCTTGTACACATGGGTCGGTACCGCGACGGGACTGGAGCCAATGGTGGCTCGGTGCCCTTGCCATGCCGGGCCTGTGAATACGTGAACGGTCGATCCGCTGCGCTTCACGTAGGCGCGGGTATCCCGCTCGACTTTGGCCCAAACCCGCCTGTTGTTGTTCGGCGCCTGGGGAACCACGTTCGCCAACGAAAAACTCTGCGCCATCGCTTGAGCGGTTGGCATGTCCGCCGCCGGTGCCATGTGACCATGGTCAAAGCCCGACCGGTAGTAATCCTCGAGGTGCGCGCGCTCTAATCTGGGCAGGCGGGCGTCGGCGAAGAACCGATTGGTCCGTTCCTCGTCGTCCGCGTCAGCCAAGCTTGCGCGGGTGAGCTTCTCAACCACGAACAGCGGCGTGCGGGTCTTGCCTGAATGCAGAAGTGCGAACGCGTCGTAGCACAGTTCGCGCAGCTTCCAATCCGCGGACCGCTTGATGACCGGAGGGGGGCCCGGGAAAGCGTCCGGGCAACTGCGAAAGCCGTTGCCAGCGGCATAATTAGTGGTTGTCAGCAGCAGGGCGGCTAGGGCAACGACGGAACGCGTTCGCATACGTTTTCGTGAGTCAGTCTTGGGCGGGGGCGCCACCATACCCCACTGGCCGCTGTTAGCGTCAAGCTCCGTGGTCGCTTTGGCGCGGCGAGGTCGTTCGTGGCAGGACCCGGGTCGTCGGCGGGGCGCGCATCGGCTGGACGACCGCAGCGTCGACGAGAGGTGCCGCCTACAAAGGGGCTAAGTGTTCTGCGGCATCGCGATCTGAGTGTATCGCAGGAGAATTCAACTTGAAGACGTCATGATGATGGGGTACCTTGGCTGCGCGATCGGCGTGATCGAGCCCCCTGCGGAGATATAAATGCGCGCGTTGATTCTGGCTCTTCTGATGGCACTCGTCAGTGTCGCAACCCATGCGGAAGAAGGCTCTTGCAGCGCTCGATCTGCCGAGAAGAAGCTGTCAGGCGCCGCCAAAGCGAGCTTCATGAAGAAGTGTTCGCGGGACGCACAAGCGGCCTGCGAAGTCATGGCGACCGAGAAGAAACTCGCGGGCGCTGCACGTGCCAGCTTCGTCAAGAAGTGCGCGGGGGATGCCGTCGGGAACTGAGCTACATTGAGGCGACTTACGGCAGGTAGCCGAAGCCCCTCGGCTGATCGTTCGTGCGGGGAGCTTTCTTGACAGCCCGCTTCTGCTACCGCCTTTCAGGTTGCTTTTCCGGCCGTTTAGGCATCTCCCGAAGTTCTGCGACTGCCACGGTCGTCTGCGCGTCGGAACCGTAGGCCACCTGAAGCAGGATCTTCACCGGATTCGGGATAGTGCGTCCGGATTCATAGCGAGATGCCCCTGACTGCGTGATGCCGAGCCGCATCCAGAATTCACTCTGGTTCAGGCCGAGCATCTTGCGTCGAGCGACAACGTCAGCGTTCGTGTGGAACCAAAAATTGCTGGTCTTCGCAGGCGGCATGGGACGTTCCTCGCTGGTGGATGTCGAATCGCCGGATATTCTATCGGCATTTCATGCGTCGTTGCGACATCGACGATCTCCCGTGACTCTCTTCGTGCAAACGATCTGACCATGGCCATGGGAGGCGTCGTGGGGGCATTCCTGTGATGGCACGCGCGACGACAGTCCGGCAAGCGCCGAATCTAGGTCGGGACGAATTACTAACTTTTTAAAAAGTAATGTCAGATAAGTGCGTATTGGCACTCGGGCTGAAGGAAGAACGATTTGACGAGGCTGGGCAGTCGTTGAATCCGGCGCAGCGCGCCCAAGGCCAGGCGCTTCATTTCGTCCTTGTCCTGCACCAGGCGCTTCGAGACCTGACGCTTCACGTGCGCCCAGACCTGTTCGTCGGGGTTCAGTTGCGGCGAGTACGGCGGCAGGTAGAAGAGCCTGAGTTGGCCTTCGAGGCTGTCGACGTAGGCCCGAACCAACTTGGCCTTGTGAATGGGGTGCCCGTCGACGATGACGAAGACCGGTTTGTCGGCGCCGATCATCAACCGCTTGAGGAACTCGCGAAACACCGTGGCGGTGACCGAGCCTTCGTGCAGCATGAAGCGAAATTCGCCCTGCGGGCTCACCGCCGAGATCATGTTCAGCGAGAAGCGCCGGCCGGTCACTTCGACCACCGGCGTCTGCCCACGCGGCGCCCACGTCGTGCCGGTGTGGTAGTCGGAACGGATGCCCGACTCGTCGGCGAAGTAGATCGTCGCGCCCGCCGCACGCGCTTCGGAGCGGATCGCCGGATAGGTCTCCGCCTCCCATTGCCGCACCAGCGCGGCGTCCTGTTGCCATGCCTGGTAGAGCGGCTTCTGCGCGCTGAAGCCGAGTCCTTTCATGAGCCGGCTGACGGTGGCGATCGACAGCGCCTTGCCGAACTGCCGATGAATCAGCGCGCGGATCAGCGACAGCGTCCACAGCCCGAACTCGAACTTGTACTGCAGCGGCGTGTGGTCCCGCACCGCCTGCGCGAGCCAGCGCATCTCCTCCGTGCTCACTTTCGACGGGCGCCCGGGAATCGGCTTGGCGAGCAACGCGTTTTGCCCGCCCTGGGCGAAGTCGGCCAGCCACCGAAAGACGCTGCGCACATTCACGCCGAAGGCGGCCGCTACGCTTTGCACCGTCTGGCCTTCCCGAACCGCCTTGATCGCCTGCTGGCGCATCACCTGAAGCGAGTGGTGGTCGATCGCACGACCGTCCGAGTTCCGTTTGCATTTCATCCGCGTATTGTCTCATGGTGTGACAATACTTACGAGAATGTTAGTATCACTTTCGTACCACTCGCACGTGTCTGGATGCCGCCTGCCATGGCGTGATGCGCCGCTCATGCCCTCATCACGAAGTCATTGCAAATACGTCATGAATCTCGATCAGCTCACGCTCCCCCAGCTCAAGCAGTTGAGCGGGCGGATCGACAAGGAAATCGGAAAGCGCCAGTCCGCAAGCAAGGCCGTCGTCCTTCGCAAACTGCAGAAGCTCGCCCGCGAGCACGGCCTGTCGCTCGACGAGGTGATGGCAAGCCCCGTGTTCGCAACACCCCGGAAAGCTAGATCGAAGACGGCTGCGCCCGCCAAGGCGCCCCTGCCGGTGAAGTTCCGCCACCCGAATAACCGGGAACTGGCTTGGTCCGGACGTGGGCGAAAACCCCACTGGGTCGAAGCGTGGCTTGCGAACGGGGGCTCGCTCGATGCGCTGGCAGTGGCGGCGCAAAAGCTCGCGCGTCAGCAGCCTGCTGTCGCCTGAATTTGCTGCGAGACCGGATCGGTGGCCCTCTGACTCGCTTCTCCCTACGCTATAGCCTGCCCGGGCCGGCAAACAGAAGCGTCTCCGCGCACGGCCTAAGCAGCGCCCGCAGATCGGTGTTACTTTCGGCCGCGAGCCACGCCTCGGGGGCGTCGCCATCGAGCACCACCACCGTGCGTTTCTCGTCATCCGGTTTGTGAAAGCGGCGCATGAGCGGATGCGTCTCGGCATTCACCGTGAGCAGGGTGAAGGACCAACTCGGCACGCCTGCCTCCCACGATTTGCGCTCCCACAACCCCGCAATCGCCATGGGGGCGCCATCGGCCCGGGCAATGCGCCACCAGACGGCCTTGCCGGTCTCGTAGCACGGCTCGTAGATCGCTGCGGCCGGAACAATGCACACCTGGCGCTTGTGCCAAGCGCTTCGGAACGAGGGTTTCTCGGCCACCGTCTCGGTCCGCGCGTTGTAGGTGCGCTTGGCCAGGGCCCGGTCCTTGGCCCAGACGGGCAGCAGTCCGAAGGTGGCGGCCACGCACGACCAGCCGCCGCCTTCGGGCGGCTGATAGATCATCGGTGCGGCACTGCCCGGATAGGCGTCCTTGTCCGCCAGCGGGAGTTCAGGCGGTGCGACGCCAAAGTGCGCAAGCTCGGCACTCCGAGCAGGTCGATAGTTGGAACACATCTTCGGAATCCTCCAATCATGGCGGATCGGGACGCGCCGCTGCGATCCGCCGGCCCGCATGGCAGGGCCGCGGAGGGGCCGGGCGAGCGTCTCGCCCAATCAGTCCGCGAACACCGCGAGGCTCGACGGCCTGAGCAGCTCGGTCATGCCTTTTTCCTTCCAGGCTGAAGCGCCCATGCGAAAGGCTTCCTCGTAAGCCCAGCGCGCGACCCGGATCGAGCACTGCGGATCGACCACGAACCCTTTGTCGGACAAGGCCTGCCCGATCTCGTTGCCGTAGCGCCCGAAGCGCTCCATCCAGGCTTCCAGATGGCGGCCTGCTGCGAGCATCTGGCGCTTGTCGTTGTTGCAGCCATGGTGAGCCAGCACGAAATTGTGGGCCGTGTCCCGTGGGTAGCGCGACCATGGAATGAAGTGATCGACTTCGGCCTGGCTCGTGATCCGCTCGCGGCAGTAGAAACAGCGATGCGACTGCAGCGGCCCGAGCACGCGGGCCACCTCGGCAAGCGGCGCGCGGGGGGCACCGAACATGAACGTTTCGAGATCGTCCCGCCAGCCCAACATGGGCGCGTTGAGCCGATTGCCTCGCACGTGCTCGACCCAGCCCGCCCTGGCCAGTTGCTGGATGAGTACGTGGTAGCGCCGTAGGTTGAAGGCGACACCGGGCTTGAGGCGGACGACCCCTCGAGGACACGGGTAATGGTAGAGAAACGGCTCGAGCGTGCCGCCGAGCATCTGCAGGTGGCGCAGCGGCATGGCGCGCACGGTGTTTGCCACCGCGCGTAGCACCCCCTCCCACTCGGGGTGTTGTCGGGCGGCACCGTACTGGCCCTGGACCTCACGGTGGATCGGCGCGAGGTGCTGGACGATGGCGGCTTGGGCGCCATGGTTCTGGTGCAGCACCGCGGCCTGCGCGCCTGCCTGCCCCGAGCTGTAGACGGCCAGCTGCCGCCAGTAGAGCTCGGCGAACTTCTCGGCCACGGCTGCGAGCGGCAGTTCGAGCGCCGCGCCGCTGTCGTCGCCCCGTTCGACCGCGAGCTCGGCCAAGGACAGGAGCAGCGCGAATTTGTAGGTGGCGGAAAACTCCCCTTCGCCAAAGAGGCGCTGGATCTGCTGCAGGAACCGGATCTGCGCCTCGGCGCCAGGCACGCTCATCGGGGCGTCCAATAGTCGGCCTTGTCGGGGATGACCCAGCGCACGCCCCCGCGCGGATCGTTCCGGTCCGCGTGATAGCGCGGGATGAGATGGATGTGCAGATGCGGGATGGTCTGACCCGCCGCCGCCCCGTCGTTGATTCCGATGTTGTAGCCGTCGGGATGCAGCGCCTTGTCCAGGCGGCGCTTCGCCTCGTCGAGCAAGGCAAGCAGGGCGTCCCGCTCCTCGCCTTCGATATCGAAGTAGGAGGCGATGTGCCGGCGCGGGATTACGAGGGTGTGGCCGGGGGAAACGGGATAGCCATCGCGGATTGTCAATGCCGATTTAAAACTGACACGCTTTCCCGGCGGTTGCCGATTTAAAACTGATACACCTCTATCCCATTGACATGTGCGACGGAGCGCCCCGAAGGGAGGGCCGAAGGCCCGACCGCAGGGGCGCTCCGTCGCGCGGCCCTCAGCCGGCGACCGCCAGCGCTTGCACCATCCCGGCCTTGCGCTGGTGTTTCAGCCGGTAGCTCTCGCCGCTGATCGGCACGATGTGCGCGTGATGCAGCAGCCGATCCAGTAGCGCCGCCGTGAGCGTCGCATCCTGGGCGAAGGTGCTGTCCCACTGCCCGAACGACAGATTGCTGGTCACGATCAGGCTGCCCCGCTCGTAGCGCGCCGCGATCACCTGGAAGAACAGGTTGGCCTGCTCGCGCGTCATCGGCAGGTAGCCGATCTCGTCGACGATCAACAGCCGGTAGGCGTTGATCGCCCGCTGCATCACGTTCTTGAGCTGGTTGCGCTCATGCGCCAGGACCAGCGTCAGCAGCAGGTCGGCGGCGGTGGTGAAGCGCGTCTTGATGCCGGCCTGCGTGGCGCGGTAGCCCAGCGCGATGGCCAGATGGGTCTTGCCCACCCCGCTGGGGCCCACCAGCACAACGTTCTCGGCACGCTCGACGAAGGCGAGGCTGGCCAACTCCTCGATCTGGCTGCGCTTGAGCCCGCTGGCAAAGCCATAGTCGAAATCCTCCAGCGTCTTGATCGCGGGGAAGCCCGCCAGGCGCGTGAGCATGCTTTGCTTGCGGCTCTGACGACCGGCCGCCTCGGCCCGCAGCAACTGTTCGAGGAAGTCGCTGTAGGCCAGTTGATCGGTGGCCGCCTGCTGGGCCGCTGCGGCATAGCCTTGGGCGGTGAGCGGCAGGCTCAGCGTCTGGCACAGCGCCTGGATCCGTTCGTATTGCAGGTTCATGCGCCGATCTCCTGCGCCTGTTGCAGCGTCTGCAGCAACGCGTCGTAGACGGCCAGCGGATGCTGGGCGGGTTGCGCCGTTTCGAGGTGCGCACGCACGGCGGGCGGGCGCACGGGGCCCTCGTCGTGTGCCGCCTCAGCCTGCGGCCGGGCGCCCTCGATGTCGCCCCGCCACGGCGGTGCCAGCGCCTGCAGCGCAGCCCGTTCGGCCGCCAGCCGCGCTACCGGTTGCTCGCCGGTGGTGCCATGCACGCGCACGTTGGCGACTTCGTCGAGCCAGCGGCGCACCTGCACCGTGGCCGTGGCGGCGTCGAGCACCAGACCGGCCTGCTTGAACTGCGCCACCAGCGGCACGTAGAACGAGCGCCGCAGATAGCCGTTGAAGCGCTCCACCTTGCCCTTGGTCCGTGCCCGATAGGGGCGGCACAGCTTGATCACGAACCCGGCGTGACGGGCGTAGTCCAGAAAGCCGGCGTGGTAGCGGTGCGCGCCTTCGCCGTCGACATCGCGCTCGAGCACCACGGTCTTCATGTTGTCGTACAGCACCTGGCGCACCACGCCCCCGAACGCCGCGAAGCTGCGCTCGTGGCAGCCGATCAGCGTCGTCACCTTCATGTCGGTGACAAACTCGACGTAGCTCATGCGGCTGTAGCCGAGCGTGGCGCAGAACGCGTACAGCGGCTGCGCGCCCTTGCGAAACTCCACCCAGTCGACCTGCATCTGGTGGCCCGGCGCCGTCTCGAAGCGCACCACCGGCTCCGATGGCTGCGCCGGCTTGAGCATGTGCATGAACGCGCGCAGCTGGCTGGCGCCACCCTGATAGCCCTGCGCCACGATCTCACGCATCAGGACCGAGGCCGGAATCCAGTGCGGATGCGCCGCCGCCTGGCGTTCGCGCAAGTACGCCTCGAAGGGCGCCAGCTTCGTCACCCGCTGGACCTTGCGCGCGTAGCGCGGCAGCCCCGGCGACGCCAGGTGCGCACGCACCGTGTTCACCGCACACCCCACCTCGGCGGCGATCCGCCGAAGGCTCAACCCGTGACGCCTCAACAGTTCGATTTCCACATACACCTCGTCTGTGATCACCCGGGCTCCAAATGGCCCGATCTTCTCAACTCGGTGTATCAACTTTCAATCGGCAGCCCGTATCAACTTACATCCGGCAGTGACACGGATCACCACCCCGTGCATGTTGGAGAACTCGATGCGTTCGGGCGGCAGGGTGCAGAATGGGCAGGCAAACATCTTCCTTCTGATAGCATACCCCCGACGACGCCCCGGGTCACCCTGACGCCAGGCAGTTCAATCGCATACGGTCACGCTGGCTGAAATGCTCCGATGGCCAGAATGACGAACGCGGCAGGCGCCCCGGTCGAGACGATCGGGCGGGCGGTGGCCATAAATTCCTTTACAGGGCAAACCGCAAGGCATCCGCACGGGCGGGCGTGGACACGGATCGCTCTGCGGAGGAGGCGATGACAGTTCTGTCTTTCCTCCACGATGCGCTGATCGCAATCAGGCGGCAGGCATGGCCGGGCCAACGTCCTTAGCCCTCACGAGAAATGATGAAGCGGAGGAGAAACGGTTGCCTGACACCTGTCTGACAGTCGCTTACCGGAACAAGGACGCCGTCAGGGCGCTCGCGTCGCGCTGCGAACCGGGGGCGTGCAAGTGGTTCGTACCCGAGGGCAGGGCGCTTGAGCCCTAAGAACCTGTTCAAAGTCTCTGGAGTTATGAGAACTTTGAGGGATGAGGAAGAGCTATCCGAGCGACATCAGTCGCGAACAGTTCGAGATCATCCGTCCGCTGCTGCAGAGTGCGCGCAGGAAGACCTGTCCGAGGCGCGTGGACCTCAACGAAGTGTTCTGCGCGGTGTTGTATCTGCTCAGGAGTGGCTGCCAGGGGCGCATGCTGCCCGAGCGGGTGCAAAGCGTGCTGTGCGACAGCGGCTATAGGGGCCAGCCCTTCGCGCAGGGCGTGCGCGAGATCCTGGGTCAGGGCGTGACGGTGCAGATCGCCAAGCGCCGCGAACCCCACGCGTTCGAGGTGATGCCCAAGCGCTGGATCGTCGAGCGCAGCTTTGCCTGGCTGGAAAAAAACAGGCGACTATGGAAGAACTGCGAGCGGCTGCTCAACACCAGCTTGCAGTTCATCCACCTCGCATTCCTGGCCCGTTTGCTCAAAAGACTTTGAACAGGTTCTCAGCGACGTACGGTGCCTCTCGGGCCGATGCCGCGCCCGATTCGGACGTCTAGCAGCGTGTCGGACTATCCCCTGTAAAATGACGCGTCGCCCCTGGAACCCGAGAGCATGAGCCGCTTCCGCCCGATCGATCGCCAAACGGACTACCTGCTACCACCGTCGGTGCAGGACTGGCTGCCCGAATCGCACTTGGCGCGCTACGTGGTCGATGTGGTGGAAGGGCTGGACCTGTCGGCATTGGAGCGCGCCTACGCGGGCCGCGGTAGCGATGCCTACCACCCGGCGCTGCTGCTGTCGCTGCTGATCTACGGCTACGCGACGGGAACCCATTCGAGCCGCAAGATCGAGCGGGCCACGTACGACTCGCTGGCCTTCCGCTTCATCGCGTGCGACCAGCATCCGGACCACGACACGCTGGCGACGTTCCGCCGCCGTTTCGGCGATCAGTTCGCCGATGCCTTCGTGCAGGTGCTGCAAGTCGCCCGCGAGAACCAGCTCTCGCGCTTTGGCACCGTGAGCCTGGACGGTACCAAGATCCACGCCAACGCCAGCCGACACAGCGCGCTCTCGTATGGGCACGCCGAGAAGATCGAGGCCCAGCTCAAGGCCGAAGTGCAGGAGATGCTCGCGCTGGCCGAAGCGGCCGATCGGAGCTGCGTGCCCGAGGGCGTGGATCTGCCCGCGGAGATCCAGCGCCGAGAAGACCGGCTGGCCGCCATCGCGGCCGCCAAGGCCAAGATCGAAGCGCGCGCCAAGGAGCGCTTCGAGCGCGAACAGGCCGAGTTTGATGCCAAGCTGGCCAAGCGTCAGGCCAAGGCGGCGGCCACCGGCAAGAAGCCCGGCGGCAAGCCGCCGACCCCGCCTGCCCCCGGTCCGCGCGCGGACGACCAGCTCAATCTGACCGACGAAGACTCGCGCATCATGAAAGTGACCGGCGGCGGCTTCGAGCAGTGCTACAACGCGCAGGCGCTGGTCGATACGGAGTCGATGCTGGTGATGGTGCCCCACCTCACCCAGGCGGGCAACGACAAGGAGCAGGTCGAGCCGATGCTGGCCCGCATCGCGGCCCTGCCCGAAGGGCTCAATCAGCCCGACCAACTGCTGGCCGACACCGGTTTCTTCAGCGAGCGCAACGTCGAGCGCTGCCAGGCCGCCGGGATCGAACCGCTGATCGCGGTCGGGCGCGACGAGCACCATCCGGATTGGCGCCGCCGCTTCGAAGAGCCCGCCCCGCTCGAGCAGCCCGCCAGCCCCGTCGAACAGATGAAGCACGCCCTCAAGACCCGGGCCGGCCGCGCCGCCTACGCGCTCCGGAAACAGACCGTGGAACCGGTGTTCGGCATCATCAAGTCGGTGATGGGATTTCGCCAGTTCCTGCTGCGCGGGCTCGACAACGTGCGCGCCGAGTGGACCCTGGTGTGCTTGGCGTGGAACTTGAAGCGCATGGCCGTATTGCGTCCGCAGTGAGAAAAAAGGACAGGGGCATTGCGATTTCGGACAGGAAACCGCTGATTGGAACCTGAAATGCCGACCGTTTCTCACATTGTGAAATCAAGCCCCCGGATACAGCGCCGGCGGTGCTCAAGTCCGACACGCTGCTAGTGACGTCCCCGCCCCGGCGACACTGTTGGACTTAAGCTTTATCCTTGGCAGCACTCATGCCATCAAAGTGATTGTTGATCCAATTTTCTGTGCTGCCGCCCCGGCTCCGTTCAAGGACCGACAGCTGATGACACGATCGAGGCAGGCCGCCAGCCAGAAACTGTACGTTTCGGGGCGCTTGCGGACGTCGACCGTCAATTCCGTCAAGTCCACCCACTTCCAGTCGTCGGCCTCGTCCGGATTCAATACCGGACGACCGTCATGGTTGCCGAAGAACACGTGATCAAATTCGTGTTCGATGAGACCGCTGCCGAACTTTGTCCGGTATACAAAGCTGAACGCCTTCTTCAGTTCGCAATCGACGCCCATTTCCTCCCGCAAGCGACGACGCGCGGCATCGGCGCTCTCCTCGTTCGGGCGGGGATGGCTGCAGCAGGTATTGCTCCACAGCCCGCCCGAATGATATTTGCCTGCCGCGCGCCGTTGCAGCATCAGCCGGCTATGGGAATCGAACACGAATATCGAGATGGCGCGGTGCAGCGCACCGCGTTGGTGGGCCGCCATCTTGCCTGCGAAGCCGACCTTATTGTCATGCTCGTCCACCAGAATCACTTGGTCTTCCATTGGGCCTCCCGCAGACAGGATAGAGAAATGCAGTGCCTGCCGGGAATCCGGCATCACCGGAATTCGAGGCGCCACCATCAGACTCCGTGCCTAATGCAACAGTCCGGAATATGAACTGATTTTTGGCAGTGATATTGGCAATAGAACGCTGCATATCAATAAATCTACGTCTCGAAGTGAGCGTTGACAAGGCGGAAGCGGCCGATAAAATTCCAAAGTGTGGAATTATGAAAGGGAGCTTCCCGATGAGCGACAGCAATAGCCCTGGCACGGGGACCCAAAGCATCCAGCGCGCCGCGCACGTCTTGCGGATCCTCGCTTCCCGCAATGGCACGGGATTGCGTCTGGTCGACATCTCGTCGCATTCGAGGCTTGAGCGGCCAACTGCCCACCGGATATTGAAATGCCTGATCGCCGAAGGCCTGGTCAAGCAGGATGCGCAGACGCGCCGCTATTTTCTCGGGCATCTGGTTTTCGAGCTTGGACTTGCTGCCTCATCGAGTTTCAATCTGCGCGATGTTTGTCGGCCGGTCCTCGCAAGGCTCGCCGAAAAGACCGGCGACACGGTATTCCTCACGATACGAAGCGGGTTTGATACGGTATGCATAGATCGCGCCGAAGGTTCCTTTCCGATCCGCACGCTCACTCTCGATGTCGGCACTCGACGCCCTCTGGGTGTGGGGGCGGGCGGCCTGGCGCTGCTGATGTCCTTGCCGGATCAGGCCATTGACGACGTCGTTTCCGCCAACGCTCTCAGATTGGGGGCGTACAACAACCTCACGGTCCCCGCGCTGATGCGCTTGCTGAAGCGGTGCAGGGAGCTGGGTTACGCGCTTAACGACGCCCGTATAACGCCCGGCGCCACTTCGGTCGGGTTGCCGATCCGCTCCCGCTCGGGAGAGCCTTTCCTTGCGATCAGCGTCGGCGCGATCTCCAGCCGGATGACCGACGAGCGCCAGAAGGAGCTAGTTGCGCTGATTCGGGCCGAAATCATCAATCTCGAGGCCGCCGTAAGCGACACGGCCCGCCCTTGAGGCACGCTCTACACACGTAAGCAACCGGATTCCCGGATGTCCTGGCGACACCCGGGAATCCATTCGCACATCATTTTCTCGTCCGTCGATAGTCTTGCCGACGTTGAATGCGCTTGCGTTCCCTGTTTGTGCAGGCAGGTGTATCGCCCAACGGGCCGGCCTCGTAATCCGGCCGGCCGACTGTGGCAGGTTCCTTCGCAGAACCTGCGCAATTCAACTCCGCCTCTCATTTCCCCTGCAAGGCGCCCGATAACGGCAGTCCAAAATATGGAATAAAATGTCAGAAATATGGATTGTCTGCTGCGGTATTCCTCTCTAAAGTTTCTCCAAGGCCGCAGTTATCACGAATTAAGTGCAGAGCCAGGTTGTTAAAAAGGTCCGTATTATGGACTATCGTCAGTCATCTGGAGTTGCACTGATTCCTTGAGCGAGGGGCATATGAAGAGACTGATAGTGGGGATCACGGGGGCGACGGGGGTGGTGTTCGGGGTTCGGCTGCTCGAGGCGCTGCAGGGCACCGACGTGGAGACGCACCTGGTGCTGAGCAAGTGGGCGATCCAGACGATCGAGCACGAGACGCCCTACACGGCCAAGCAGGTGCGCGCGCTCGCCGCGGTCGATCACGTCGAGGGCAACATGGGGGCGTCGATCTCGTCGGGCTCGTTCATGACCGAAGGGATGGTGATCGCGCCGTGCTCGATGAGGAGCCTTGCGGCGATCGCGCACGGCACGGGCGACCATCTGGTGCATCGGGCGGCCGACGTGATCCTCAAGGAGCGGCGTCGCCTGGTGCTCGTGACGCGCGAGATGCCGCTCTCGGACATCCATCTCGAGAACATGCTCAAGCTCTCGAAGATGGGCGTGACGATCATGCCGCCGATGCCCGCGTTCTATAACCACCCGCAGACGGTCGACGACATCGTGGATCACGTCGTTGCCCGGATTCTCGATCAATTCGGCCTGCCGGCCGAGTTCGCGCGGCGCTGGGAGGGGGAGATGCGCAACCGCAAGGTTGCCAATCTCCAGCCGCAGAAGTAATCGCACACACCCCCGATTCCCGAGTAAAGCAACCTGGAGGCAATACGATGAACGATCTGGCAACGAAAGAAATCGATGCGGTGGCCCAGCGGGCCGGGGTCAAGGACCTGCGCGAAGCGCTCGAGTGGTTCCGCGCCCAGGGCTACCTGGTCGAGACCGACAAGGAAGTCAATCCCGACCTCGAAATCACCGGTCTGCAGAAGATCTTCGACGGCAGCCTGCCGATGCTCTTCAACAACGTCAAAGGCATGCCCCATGCCCGCGCGATCACGAACCTCTTTGGCGACATCCGTGTCGTCGAAGGCCTCTTCGGCTGGGAGAACTCGCTCGACCGGGTCAAGAAGGTCGCGCATGCGATCGACCATCCGCTCGCACCGATCATCATCGGCCAGGACGAGGCGCCGGTGCAGGAAGAAGTGATCACCGATGACCTCGACGTCAACAAGTGGCTGACCGCGATCCGCCACACGCCGCTTGAGACCGAGCTGACGATCGGCTCGGGCATCTCGTGCGTCGTCGGCCCGTACTTCGACGGTGGCAGCCACATCGGCTACAACCGCATGAACTTCCGCTGGGGCAACGTCGGCACGTTCCAGATCTCGCCCGGATCACACATGTGGCAGGTGATGACCGAGCACTACAAGGACGACGAGCCGATCCCGCTGACGATGTGCTTCGGCGTGCCCCCGTCGTGCACCTTCGTTGCCGGCTCGGGCTTCGACTACGCGATCCTGCCCAAGGGCTGCGACGAGATCGGCATCGCCGGCGCGATCCAGGGCTCGCCGGTGCGCCTCGTCAAGTGCCGCACGATCGACGCCTACACGCTCGCCGACGCCGAGTACGTGCTCGAAGGCTATCTGCACCCGCGCGACAAGCGCTACGAGACGGCCGAGTCGGAAGCGGCTGACGTCCAGGGGCGCTTTCACTTCCACCCGGAGTGGGCGGGCTACATGGGCAAGGCCTACAAGGCGCCGACGTTCCACGTCACCGCGATCACGATGCGCCGGCGCGAGAGCAAGCCGATCATCTTCCCGCTCGGCGTGCACACGGCCGACGACGCCAACATCGACACCTCGGTGCGCGAGTCGGCGATCTTCGCGCTGTGCGAGCGGCTGCAGCCGGGCATCGTGCAGAACGTGCATATCCCGTACTGCATGACCGACTGGGGCGGCTGCATCATTCAGGTCAAGAAGCGCAACCAGATCGAGGAAGGCTGGCAGCGCAATTTCCTCTCCGCGATCCTGTCGTGCTCGCAAGGGATGCGCCTGGCGATCGCGGTGAGCGAAGACGTCGACATCTACTCGATGGACGACATCATGTGGTGTCTGACCACTCGCGTGAATCCGCGCACCGACATCCTCAACCCGATTCCTGGCGGGCGCGGCCAGACCTTCATGCCGGCCGAACGGATGACCTCGGGCGACAAGCAATGGACCGCCTCGAACACCCAGTTCGAAGGCGGCATGGGGATCGACGCGACCGTGCCGTTCGGCTACGAGAGCGACTTCCACCGCCCGGTGTACGGCGTCGATCTGGTCAAGCCGGAAGCCTTCTTCGGCGAGGGCGACATCAAGAAGATGCGCTCGCGCATGGAAGGCTGGGTGCTGTCCCTGGCACGCACGGGACGCTGACCGCTGCTGCCACCGAAGGAGTCCGCGATGCTTAACGCATACCGGGTCCTGGATCTGAGCAACCGCACCGGCTGGCTCGCCGGTCGGTTGCTCGCCGATCTCCGCAACTGTTGAAAGGGCGTGATTCTCGGCAGCGGTCGCTGCAATCAACACAGGAGTGTCGGACAGGAGCGCCGGCGGGAGATCGGTCCTGCCGACGGATGTGTCGCGCAACTCGTGCCGCCTGGGCACGGCCAGTCGCAGGTGAAACCAGTAAGCGGAGGACGGGAAGACTTAACCTGCGCCCAGCTCCCGCCCGATATCAGTCTTTCCGGCTGGATCAAGGTGAAGAACAGGAGCGCCATAACTACAACAATAGATTCTTTCAGCATGTCATGCGCTGCGAAGGGCGTATCGCAATACGGTTCGGGCGAATGCCGGATGTTTCGGTGAAGGCGTTGTTTCGTCCGCGTGTGGGTTCGCAGAAAGAAGACGTCGCGCTCGGACATCGCTTGTGCGGAGTTGCAACGTCGAGGAACGACAAAGGAGGAGTATTCGATGAAAACAGCATGTTTAAGATTTTTATCGGCAACCTGTCTTGCGGTGTGGGCGCTCAACTGCGCCGCCAACGACTCGACCGAAGTTCGCGTCGGTGTTGTCAATTCCAGTAGCGACGCCGGTTTTCTCATCGCTGACAAGAAAGGTTATTTCCGCGAGGAGGGGCTGGAAATCGTCTTCACTCCGTTCGACTCGGCGGCGAAGATGATTGCTCCACTCGGCGCCGGTCACCTTGACGTCGGCGGCGGCTCGCCGTCTGCGGGGCTCTACAACGCGATCGCTCGCGGCATCAGCATCAAGATAGTTGCCGACAAGGGCTCGACGCCACCGGGATACGGCTATCAGCCGCTGCTGGTGCGCAAGGATCTGGTCGATAGCGGCCGATTCAAGGAGCTGAAGGATCTAAAGGGCATGAAGATCGCCGGTAGCGCCCCCGGCAGCGCATCGACATCCACTCTCAACGAGATGCTGAAGAAGGCGGACCTGAAAACGGCCGACGTGGAGCGCGTCTACATGGGTTTTCCTCAGCACGTGATGGCGCTGCAGAACGCGGCGGTTGACGCGGCACTGACGACCGAGCCGTCCGCAACCCGGGCAATCCAGAGCGGCGCGGCCGTGAAGGTGCTCGGCGACGACGAGGCGTATCCGGATCATCAGCTCGCGGTCGTGCTCTATTCCGGCCCGTTCGCACGCGAGAAGCCGGAAGTGGCTCGCAAATTCATGCGTGCTTACCTGCGCGGCGTGCGCGACTACAACGATGCGTTGAAGGACGGACGGCTCGTCGGGCCGAGCAGCGACGACATCATTGCCATCCTGACAGCGAGTACGGCGCTCAAGGATCCGGCGACCTACCGCCTCCTCAGCGCGAACGGGTGCAATCCGAACGGCAAGGTCCACGAGCCAAGCTTGCGCAACGATCTGCAGTTCTTCAAGGACGAGGGGCTGATCCAGGGCAATGTCACTGTGGAGCAGGCGGTCGACCACACGTTTGTCGAGGCAGCACTCAAGGATCTCGGCACGTATGAAGCGAAAAGGAGCCTCCAGTGAGCGACGATTCGATCCAGGACGTCCTTGCGCAGGCGGCCTGTGTGGCGAGTGCGCAGACCCCACCGAAAATCCGCATCCGCAACCTCGGCAAGAGCTTCGAGACGCGTCGCGGGCGCTTCGCCGCTCTCGACGCGGTGTCCCTCGACATTCCCGAGGGCTGCTTCTTCATGATCGTCGGCCCGAGCGGCTGCGGCAAGACGACGCTGCTGCGGATTCTCGGCGGGCTCGAGAGCGAGTCGAGCGGCAGCGTTGAGATTGCGCATTCCGGCAGCGGGCGACCCGAGAACTCGATGGTGTTCCAAGGCGACTCACTGTTCCCGTGGATGACGGTGTGGCAGAACGCGGCCTACGGACTCGTGATGCGCGGTCGGCCGAAGACCGAAATCAAGGAGACGGTCGGTCACTACCTTTCGCGAATCGGGCTGTCGCGTTTCGCCGACGCGTTTCCGCACCAGCTGTCGGGGGGCATGCGTCAGCGCGTCTCGATCGCACGGGCATTCGCCAACGATCCCGAAATTCTGCTGATGGACGAGCCGTTTTCGGCGCTCGATGAGCAGAACAAGCTCCTACTGCAGGAGGAGCTGCTGCGCATCTGGGACGAGACGCGCAAGACGGTGCTGTTCATTACGCACAGCGTTGATGAAGCAGTCACGCTTGGCGATCGCATTCTCGTGATGAGCGCCCATCCGGGCAAGGTGAAGATGGTCGTGAACGTGCCGTTCGAACGCCCCCGGCATGTTCTCGAGCTTCGCGCCCGGCCCGAATACGGCGCGCTCGTCTACAACATCTGGGACGAGCTGCGCGACGAGGTCCGCCGCGCCCGTGCCCAGGATGAGGAGGGGGTAAGGTCATGAGCATCGCAAAGAAGGCGCGCGTTGCCGAGACACGTACGAAAGTGCGATCGGCAAGGAATCGAGACCGATTGATCGGCATCGTATCGCCGCTGGCGCTGATCGTGTTGTGGGAGCTGTGCGTGCAGTCCGGCGCAATCGACGCGCGCTTTTTTCCCGCGCCGTCGCAGGTGGCCGTGAAGCTCGTGGCATTGGTCGTGTCGGGGTCCCTGTGGACTGATACCGCGGCAAGCCTGACGAGGCTGTTCTGGGGGATGCTGCTCGGCGGCATCCCGGCGCTGCTGCTCGGCATTGTCATGGGACTGTATCGGCCAATCCGCGCGGTATTCGATCCGCTGGTCGCGGCGACCTACCCAATCCCGAAGAGCGCGATCCTGCCGTTGATCCTGCTGATCTTCGGCCTCGGCGAGGCGTCGAAAATCGTCATGGTCGCGACCGGAGTGTTCTATCCGGTGCTGATCAACTCGATGGCCGGTGTCATGGAGATCAACAAAATCTATCTGGATGTCGGCCACAACTTCAAGGCGAGCCGCTGGCAGGTGTTCCGCACGATCGCATTACCGGGGGCGATGCCGCTGATCATGACCGGCGTCAAGCTCGGGGTCGGCCTGGGCCTGATCCTGATCACGATCGCCGAGATGGTCGGCGCCAACAGCGGCCTCGGGCACATGATCTGGAACGCGTGGGAAATTCTGTCGGTGGAAACGATGTATGTCGGCCTCATCGTCATCGCGCTGCTCGGTTTCCTGTTCTCGCTCGCGCTTACCGAGCTCGAACGCTGGCTTGTGCCATGGAAGACGGCCCACTAACCAATCCTTTCAAATTGCCGGGCCGGGATTCGGCGCGGCTTCAACGCAGGAGAAGACCAAGTGAATGATAACGCTTTGAACAGAGCGGTCGGAGGCGTCCAGGAAGGCGTAGGGCGACGGGACCTCGAACAGCGTTGCCAGATTGCCTACGAGGATCTGCGCGAGTGGATTGTCGAAGCTGAGAAACTGGGTGAAGTGCATGTGATCCAGGGCGCGACATGGCAAAAGGAGATCGGCATGGCGGCCGACCTCGCGATGCATTCGGATGCGGCGCCCTGTGTGATTTTCGACGACGTGCCCGGGTGCGAGAAGGGCCACCGCGTGCTCGTCAACTTCTTCGGCGGAAGCCGCAAGAACATGACCCTCGGTTTTCCAACGGATCTGTCCCGGCTGGAGCTGTCGCAGGCCTTCCTCGAGAACAGCCTGCGCGACATGGAGCCGCTCCCGCACGAGATCGTCGAGTATGGTCCGATCTTCGAAAATGTGCTGATGGGCGACGACATCGACATTACGAAGTTTCCGACACCGCAGTGGCACGAGCATGACGGGGGCCGCTACATCGGAACCGGCAGCTACAACATCACGATGGATCCCGACGAGAAATGGCTCAACGCGGGCACTTATCGGGTCATGATCCACGACAAGAAGACCGTCGGTTTCTACATTTCCCCGGGCAAGCATGGTCGTATCCACCGCGACAAGTACGAGGCGCGCGGCGAGCCGATGCCGACAGCGATCGTCGTCGGCGGCGATCCGCTGACGTTCCTGATGGCGTGCAGCGAAGTGCCATACGGCGTGTGCGAATTCGACATGGTTGGAGCGATGCGTGGCAAGGCGCAGAAGATGGTGCGCGGCAAGGTCACCGGCATCCCGATTCCGGCCAACGCCGAACTCGTCATCGAGGGCTACGTGCATCCGACACGACGCAAGAAGGAAGGTCCGTTCGGCGAGTGGACCGGCTACTACGCGAGCGACGTGCGCGAGGAGCCCGTTCTCGAGATCAAGGCGATCTACCATCGCAACAACCCGATCATCCTCGGTTGCCCCCCGCTGTGCCCGCCGGACGAAATGGCGCGCTACCGTGCGGTGACGCGTTCAGCGTTGCTGAAGCAGGAAATCGAGAAGGCCGGCGTGCCCGACATTACCGCCGCATGGGCACACGAGTGCGGGGGTGCGCGCATGCTGCTTGCGGTGGCGATCAAGCAGCGCTATCCCGGCCACGTCAAGCAGGTCGGCCATATCGCCAGCCAGTGTCACGTGGGCGCGTACGCGGGCAAGTACGTAGTGGTCGTCGACGACGACGTCGACGCATCCAACCTGGAGGAGGTGATGTGGGCAGTGGTGACGCGCTCCGATCCGGCGACGTCAATCGACATCATCACCAACTCGTGGAGCACACCACTCGATCCGCGCCTCACCCCCGAGGATCGTGAAAAGGGTAATTACACGAACTCGCGCGCGATCATCGATGCGTGCCGGCCGTTCCATTGGCGCGATCGCTTCCCCCTGGTCAATCGACTGAGTCCAAAGGACCTGCGCGAGGCGCGCGAGAAATTCGGTTATCTGCTCGGCTGAAGTTGTGCTCGCGCGACCGTCAGAGGCAATTGATGATCCTCCGGACGGCGCGGGCAGGCCTACTGAGTTTAGAAACGAGATCGCGAGTTATGGTCCCCCGTATTCCAGAGTGATTAAGGCGGCGGTCTACCTGATGAGAGCTAGGAAGCCGCCGCGATTAGACAAACGAGCGGGTCCGAGTCGCGAGGGGGCAAAAGCGGTGCGAACCGATTAGGCCTTCCGCTGCGCAAACCGGCGCAAGCGGACTGTTTTCGAAGGAAACCACAAAAATCCCCATGAAAACGCGAGCAGGTTTGCCTGCTCCCGGGGCAATTTTTTGTCCGTAACAGAGAGAAAAACGGCGCCTCGGGTTCGGAATGGCTTCAAAGAGGACGCCGGAGCATTCAGTCGATCAGGAGGAGTAGGTCCTAATTTCCAGGGAGAAATCGCCGTGAGGAAGAAGAGACTTTATGTGATAGTAGTAACTGGAGGACTGATGGTGCCGCTGGTTGCGCAAGCGGATTCATCGAACGTGGTGATCTACGGCAAGCTCTATCCGCAGATCGGGCAGGCAAAAACGACCGGTGCGACTCGCCCCGGGGCGCCCGTCAGCACACTCACTGGCGCGCCCGGGGGTAACAATATCGCCAGCCATACTGAGATCAATGCTTCCAACTCCAGATTAGGTTTTCGCGGCTCGGAGGATCTCGGTAACGGTTACAAGGCGCATTTTCAGATTGAGCAGCGCGTTTCGATCGATAGCAATACCGGCTTGTCCTCCGCTCGTAACAGCTTTGTCGGTCTCTCCGGCGACTTCGGCCTGGTAAAGCTGGGCATTCACGACAGTGTTTACAAATCGCTGGGCGACGGAATGAACTTCCTCGGCATCAGTAGCGGGAACTTCGTCTCCAACAGCAATATCCTTTCCAAGCCCGCGTTCGGTATCAGCAAACCCGGCAGCTTCCATTTGCGGCCACCCAACACCATCCTGTACGAGTCTCCAAAATTCGCTGGTTTCCAAGTGCACGCGCAATACGCGACCGACGAAGGAAAGACCGATGAGCGCGACCCGCATCTGCAGTCGTACGGCGTAATTTTCGGCCGTGGCGGCCTCTACGTCGCGGTGGCGCACGAAATCCATACAGACTATTTCGGTGGTTCCCGCAATGCTCCTGCAGCTTTGTCGAACTTCACAGCGGCCCCGGACGCGAATTCGAAGGACACGGGGACGCGTGCGACGCTCCGGTACAAATTCGGCAATAGCCGGATCGAAGGGAATTACGCGATGCTGAAGTACAAGGAAACGGACGGCCTGCCGAACCGCTTTAAGGAGTACAAGCAGAACGCGTGGTCACTCGGCTTTGACCATCGTTTCGGCAACTGGCTTGCCGCGATCTCCTATGCGCGCGCCTCAGCTGACAGTTGTTCGCTCGTCGGCGGTGCCGCCTGCTCGACGAGCGGACTGGACGGTGACATGTGGTCGCTCGGGGGGAGCTACAGCCTCTCCAAGAGAACCTCCTTGTTTGCGATGGCTACCAGACTCACCAATGGTCGGTCGGCCCGCTTCAATAATATGGAGAACGGGAGTGCCGATACGGGCGCTGACATTACGCAGGCGGCCTTGGGCATAAGTCACAGTTTTTGAGCCGGCGTGGCATGCATCGTACGGTAGGGGAGCACGGCGGGCGGCAGTGGGCCCTTCGGCACGGGGCCTTTAATTTTCGACGCTGGCGCGCCAGTGATTCACCTTCGTCAGGTCACGGCTGTCCACCGAATCCGGACGAAATTCGAGGAGGACTCAGGATTCCTGCTCCGACCGATCGGGGAGTAAGTCGTTGTGGGTGAGTGGCTGGCCGTGTTATCGATGACTTTTTTTGCGTCATCGAACGTAGCAATCGGACGCGCCGTGGAGCGGGGTTCACAGGACAACGGCGCCTTTCTTTCCATCCTGATCACCAGCACGATGGCGTTCGCGACGTGGATCTACTTGACCTGGGGAAATGCGCTGCCACGCGTCGACGCGCCGGCACTCGCGTGGTTCGCGGGAGCCGGCGTGCTGACGATGTTCATCGGTCGGGTGTTCGTGTTCGCCTCCGTGCAGCATCTGGGCGCCGTGCGCGCCTCCGCGGTCAAACGGCTCAATCCTGTGTTTTCGGTGCTGCTTGGCGTGCTGGTGCTCGGGGAACCGATGGACGCAGCGCTGATCGCGGGCATGCTGCTGATTTTTTCCAGTTTCTGCGTGCTGGTAAAGCAGTCGCTACAGACCTCCAGGCAAAGCTCGGGCGTGGTCATTGACAGCTCCGGGCGTGAATATCTGGGCACATGGGTCAACGTGGGCTACGTCTATGGCCCGGTGTCGGCGCTCGCCTATGCAGTGGGTTACGTTGCACGCAAGCAGGGCCTGATGCTGCTTCCCGATCCGACGCTCGGGACGCTGATCGGTGCCGTCGTTGGCTCGCTCGTCTTCATGCTGGCGGGGGCCTTTCTCGGTAGTTACCGACAGGCGATCCGTAACACATTCACGAGCTTTGACCCCTGGATCGTCGCGGCCGGCGTGCTGAGTTCCCTGGGGCAGATCTTCTTTTTTGCCGCGATTAGCTACAGCACGGTCTCCCGCGTGGCGCTGATCACCTCCATGGAAACCTTCGTCACGATCCTGCTGTCGGTGACGCTCTTCCGTTCCAAAGATGGGCTGACGGCACCGGTGCTGTGCGCCGCCGGGCTCGGGGCGCTCGGCACCGCGTTCATCATGTGGCAATAGCTGACTAACGCGATTTTCGGGGCTGATCGCTGGTTCCATCAGGGCGGGGTCACGAAGCTCGATCAAGCCCCCGCATGTATCCCCCCGGTACTCCTGGTTCGCCTTCACTCGCTCTTTGATCGGTTGCAAGGTGGCATTCGAGCAAAAACAATAGTCCATATATTGAAATAGTAATTCGGCTAGATGGATTGCCTGTCTTGCAAGTGGTAATTAGAGTAATCAGCAAGTGAGGCGCAGCAACGTTATTTGAGGGGCGAAATCTCTAGCATAAATGTCCATATAACGGACTATCAGCAGTCATCTGGAGTTGTACTGATTCCTTGAGCGAGGGGCATATGAAAAGACTGATAGTGGGGATCACTGGGGCGACGGGGGTGGTGTTCGGGGTTCGGTTGCTCGAGGCGCTGCAGGGCACCGACGTGGAGACGCACCTGGTGCTGAGCAAGTGGGCGATCCAGACGATCGAGCACGAGACGTCCTACACGGCCAAGCAGGTGCGGGCGCTCGCCGCGGTCGATCACGTCGAAGGCAACATGGGCGCGTCGATCTCGTCGGGCTCGTTCGTGACCGAAGGGATGGTGATCGCGCCGTGCTCGATGAGGAGCCTCGCGGCGATCGCCCACGGCACGGGCGACCACCTGGTGCATCGGGCGGCCGACGTGATCCTCAAGGAGCGGCGTCGCCTGGTGCTCGTGACGCGCGAGATGCCGCTCTCGGACATCCATCTCGAGAACATGCTCAAGCTCTCGAAGATGGGCGTGACGATCATGCCGCCGATGCCCGCGTTCTATAACCACCCGCAGACGGTCGACGACATCGTGGATCACGTCGTTGCCCGGATTCTCGATCAATTCGGCCTGCCGGCCGAGTTCGCGCGGCGCTGGGAGGGGGAGATGCGCAACCGCAAGGTTGCCAATCTCCAGCCGCAGAAGTAATCGCACATACCCCAGAAATTCCCGAGTAAAGCAACCTGGAGGCAACACGATGAACGATCTGGCAACGAAAGAAATCGATGCGGTGGCCCTGCGGGCCGGGGTCAAGGACCTGCGTGAAGCGCTCGAGTGGTTCCGCACCCAGGGCTACCTGGTCGAGACCGACAAGGAAGTCAATCCTGACCTCGAGATCACCGGTCTGCAGAAGATCTTCGACGGCAGCCTGCCGATGCTCTTCAACAACGTCAAAGGCATGCCCCATGCCCGCGCGATCACGAACCTCTTTGGCGACATCCGTGTCGTCGAAGGCCTCTTCGGCTGGGAGAACTCGCTCGACCGGGTCAAGAAGGTCGCGCGTGCGATCGACCATCCGCTCGCGCCGATCATCATCGGCCAGGACGAGGCGCCGGTGCAGGAAGAGGTCATCACCGATGACCTCGACGTCAACAAGTGGCTGACCGCGATCCGCCACACGCCGCTTGAGACCGAGCTGACGATCGGCTCAGGCATCTCGTGCGTCGTCGGCCCGTACTTCGACGGCGGCAGCCACATCGGCTACAACCGCATGAACTTCCGCTGGGGCAACGTCGGCACGTTCCAGATCTCGCCCGGATCACACATGTGGCAGGTGATGACCGAGCACTACAAGGACGACGAGCCGATCCCGCTGACGATGTGCTTCGGCGTGCCCCCGTCGTGCACCTTCGTTGCCGGCTCGGGCTTCGACTACGCGATCCTGCCCAAGGGCTGCGACGAGATCGGCATCGCCGGCGCGATCCAGGGCTCGCCGGTGCGCCTCGTCAAGTGCCGCACGATCGACGCCTACACGCTCGCCGACGCCGAGTACGTACTCGAAGGCTATCTGCACCCGCGCGACAAGCGCTACGAGACGGCCGAGTCGGAAGCGGCCGACGTCCAGGGGCGCTTTCACTTCCACCCGGAGTGGGCGGGCTACATGGGCAAAGCGTACAAGGCGCCGACGTTCCACGTCACCGCGATCACGATGCGCCGGCGCGAGAGCAAGCCGATCATCTTCCCGCTCGGCGTGCACACGGCCGACGACGCCAACATCGACACCTCGGTGCGCGAGTCGGCGATCTTCGCGCTGTGCGAGCGGCTGCAGCCGGGCATCGTGCAGAACGTGCATATCCCGTACTGCATGACCGACTGGGGCGGCTGCATCATTCAGGTCAAGAAGCGCAACCAGATCGAGGAAGGCTGGCAGCGCAATTTCCTCTCCGCGATCCTGTCGTGCTCGCAAGGGATGCGCCTGGCGATCGCGGTGAGCGAAGACGTCGACATCTACTCGATGGACGACATCATGTGGTGTCTGACCACTCGCGTGAATCCGCGCACCGACATCCTCAACCCGATTCCTGGCGGGCGCGGCCAGACCTTCATGCCGGCCGAACGGATGACCTCGGGCGACAAGCAATGGACCGCCTCGAACACCCAGTTCGAAGGCGGCATGGGGATCGACGCGACCGTGCCGTTCGGCTACGAGAGCGACTTCCACCGCCCGGTGTACGGCGTCGATCTGGTCAAGCCGGAAGCCTTCTTCGGCGAGGGCGACATCAAGAAGATGCGCTCGCGCATGGAAGGCTGGGTGCTGTCCCTGGCACGCACGGGACGCTGACCGCTGCTGCCACCGAAGGAGTCCGCGATGCTTAACGCATACCGGGTCCTGGATCTGAGCAACCGCACCGGCTGGCTCGCCGGTCGGTTGCTCGCCGATCTCGGGGCCGACGTGATCAAGGTTGAGGCGCGGGGGGCCACCCTCGACAGCCCGGACTGGCAGGCCTACAACGTCAACAAGCGGCTGTTGCGTCTCGATCTCGAAACGCCTGAAGGCCGGTTGGGCTTCGATCGGCTGATAGGCGGCATCGATATCCTGATCGAATCGGCAACGCCGGGCGAGCGCGCCCGGTGCTTGGATCCGACCCGGCTGCGCAACCTCAACCGACGACTGATCCACGTATCGGTCACGCCGTTCGGCTCGACCGGTCCGCGCTCCGACTGGCTCGCGTCTGACCTCGAGTTAATGGCCGCCGGCGGCGCGATGTCGCTTGCGGGCGAGCCCGACGATGCGCCCAAGCGCGTGACCGTGCCACAGTCGTACTGCTGGGCGGGGGCGCAGGCGGCCGTCGGCGCGCTGACCGCGCTCCTCCATCGCACTGCCTCAGGTGAGGGGCAGCACGTGGACGTATCGGCGCAGGCCGCGGTAATCCTTGCCCTGTCGCACGCGCCGGCCTTCTGGGACATGGAAGGCACCGTTCCGACACGCGCCGGAGCCTATGTCACCGGGCGCTCGATCAAGGGTGCACGTTATCGCGCGTTCTGGCCCTGTGCGGACGGCTATCTGAACTTCGTCCTCTACGGCGGCCCCGCAGGGCGCCGCACGAATGCGCAACTGATCGCGTGGATGCGCGAGCGCGGCGCCGAACTCGGGGATCTCGCGCAAATCGACTGGAAACGATTTGACCCGAGGCTTGCGACGCAGGAAGAGGTCGACGGGCTGGAGCGGCCGATCGCCGCATTCTTTCTCGGACTCACAAAGCGGGAATTCCTCGATCAGGCGAGTCGCCGCGAGATGCTCGGCTACCCGGTGTCGACGATGCATGACATTGCCGACGACCCGCAACTGGCGGCCCGGGAATTCTGGCACGACATGAAGACGCCGAACGGGGAGTCGCAGCGGCATTGCGGCAGTTTTGCGATTATCGACCAGCTACGTGCGCCGCTTCGCCATGAGGCGGGCGCGGAAATCGATCTCGGCGCATTGCTGGCCGAACTCGGCCTCGCCGCTGCCCGCCGAGCTGTCGATACGGCCGAGGAGGGGCAATTCGTATGAGCGCGATCTCTCAAGCCCTGTCGGGCGTGAAAGTGGCGGAATTCGGCGCGTATGCCGCGGGGCCACATATCGGCAAGATGCTCGCGACCTTCGGCGCAACGGTCGTGCACGTAGAATCCCGTCAGCGTCCCGACGGGTTCCGCAACGAGTACCCGCCGTACAAGGATGGCCGCCCCGGACCCGATCGGAGCGGATGCTTCGCGATCTTCAATGACTCTAAATTTGACGTTACGCTGGACCTCAAGACTCCCGCCGGAGTCGAGGTGGCGCAGCGACTGATCACGTGGGCCGACGTCGTCATCGAGAACATGCGCCCCGACGTCATGTCGCGCCTCGGCCTTGGCTACGAGACGGCACGCGAGCTGAATCCGGGCGTCGTCATGATCTCGAGCTGCAACATGGGGCAAACCGGTCCGCGCGCGCAGACGCCCGGCTTCGGCTCGCAGCTGTCGGCGCTTGCCGGCTTTTGCGGCTTGACCGGTGATCCCAACGGCCCACCGATGCTGCTGTACGGGCCGTATATTGACTTCATCGCTTCGACGCTCGGCGCCAGCGCGGTCCTCGCGGCACTCGACCGTCAGCGAAGGATAGGCCAAGGCGCGTGGATCGATCTGGCGCAGTACGAAAGCGGGCTGATGTTTGTCGCCGGCGCGCTGCTCGATTACCACACCAACGGCCGCGTGGCGGAACGGGCGAACAACACCGACCCCGGCGCAGCACCACATGACGCTTATCAGTGCGGCGGCGGCACCTGGCTCGCGCTTTCGTGCTGGTCCGACGAGGAGTTCGCGCGCCTCGCCGTGGCATTGATGCGCCCCGATTTGCCGGGCAATCCACGTTTCGCGACGCTGGCGGCGCGTAAGGCAAATATTGCGGAGCTCGATGCAATCATTTCATCGTATCTAGTCACGCAGGATGCCGATGAGGCTGCCGTTCGGCTCCAGGCAGCGCAGGTTCACGCCTATCCGGTCAACACGATTGCTGACCTGTTCCGGGATCCGCAACTCGCGTATCGCCGGATCTGGCGCCGTCGTCTGCACGGCGAAATCGGGGATGTCGCGTGTTATTTCTCGGCATTCGATCTTTCGGTCACGCCCGGCGATGTCATGGCTGCAGCGCCGTGCCTCGGCCAGGACAACGAACTCGTATTCCGGGAATTTCTCGCCATGACCGACGTCGAGTATGCGGAATATCAGATCGAAGGAGCGTTCCAGTGACGCTCTGCTCGTTGCGCGCCGATCACCACGTCCGCGGTCATGATTCCCGAAAGGGCCGAATCTCCAGCGCTCGCGCCTCACTTTCGCTGATCAAGCGTCGAGTCGAGATGAAAATTTCCCTAAGAACCTGTTCAAAGTCTTTTGAGCATGAGGCAGAGGAAGGCCAAGTGGATGAACTGCAGACTGGTGTTCAGGAGCCGCTCGCAGTTCTTCCACAGCCGCCGGTTCTTGTCCAACCAGGCAAAGCTGCGCTCGACGACCCAGCGCTTGGGGATCACCTTGAAGGTGTGCAGTTCGCTGCGCTTGGCGATCTGCACCGTCACGTGCTCGCCGAGGATCTCGCGCACGCCCTGCGCGAAGGGTCCTCCGACATAACCGCTATCGGCCAGCACGCTTTGCACCCGATCGAGCCCGGCTTTGCATCGACTCAGCGCCAGCAGCGCCCCTTTGCGGTCGGTCACCTCGGCCGTGCTCACCGCCACCGCGTGCGGCAGACCTCGGGTGTCGACGGCGATGTGGCGCTTGATCCCCGAGACCTTCTTACCGGCGTCATAGCCCTTGTTCGCCGCCGTGTCCGTGTTCTTCACGCTCTGCGCGTCCACGATCAACAGCGTGCTGCCTGCGTTGCGCCCCAGTCTCTCGCGGGCCTCGCCAACCTGATTTTTTTAGCGCCTGCTCGAGCAGACTGCCACCCTCGCGCAATTCGCTCCAGATGGCGAAGTACGAGTGCACGGTGCGCCACTTCGGAAAGTCGCTCGGCAAGGCGCGCCACTGACAGCCCGTACGCAACAGGTACAGCACCGCGCAGAACACATCGTACAGATCGACCTTGCGTGGCGCCGTCTTCCTGCGCGCACTCTCCAGCAGCGAGCGAATCTGCTCGAACTGCTCATGGCTGATATCACTCGGGTAGCACTGTCTCATCCCGCCAGTATCCGCTATCCCGCCGAGACTTTGAACAGGTTCTAAGGGATCGAGCGTCCGAGTGGTGGACGTTTACTTGGATCGGACGAGCCGCGCGTCCTTGTTGCAGGGAAACTGCAATGATAATCTGAACATAAGAAGCCGAACTGCTTGTAGGAAAACAAATTATAAGTCCTTGGCCAGGACCTCACTCCGACGTTGTTGGTAATCATTACTAAGGAGGAGACACCATGTTACGAAACATCGTTTGTGGACTTGCCATTGCATTCTTCAGCCTCGGTGCAGCGGCGGAATCCTACAAGATGACCCTTTCGGGGGCGAGCCCCAGCGGGTTGTGGACGATGATCGGCGTAGGTATAGACGGAGCCGTGAAAGACGCCTTTCCTGGATCGACGATCACTTATCAGACGTCGGGTGGAGGACTCGCTAATATTGCCCTCCTCGATCAGGGAAAAGTTGAATTGGGAATCGCGCACGACGCCGAACTGCATATTGCCACCCTCGGCGCCAAACCTTTCAGGAAACCTATCACCAATTTGCGTGCGATCGCGATGCTGTATGACTGGGCGCCAATGCAGATGGTCATCACGAAGGCATTTGCGGAGGAGCACGGGATCCGAACTTTTGACGATATTGCGGTGAAGAAACCGCCGATCAGGATTGCTTTCAACAAGCGGGGCAATATCACCGAATATGTCGCAGTCGAGATGTTCAGGGCGATCGGCGTGAGCCTGGACGATATCAAGAAATGGGGCGGCGATGTCATCTATGCCGCATCGGACGAACAGGGCGATCTGATGAAGGACAAGCGGATCGATATGTTCACAAACGGGGTATTCGTGCGAACAAGTTTCATCGTCCAGGCCGGCGACGCGGTCGACCTCGTTCTGCTCCCAGTGTCGGACAGCGTCATCAAAAAAATCTCCCAGGAGCTGAGTGTCGCCCCGTTTGTCGTGAAGGCGGGAAGCTATTCCTGGCAACCCACCGATGTCGCGACCCTTGCACTCAGCGCGATATTGGTAGTGAATGACAAGATGGACGACAAGGTCGCCCATGATCTGGCGGAAGCCTTGCACAAGCACATTGGAAAACTTCAGGGAGCGCATGGCAGCCTGAAAGCCATAACTCCAGAGTTCCTCACGAGCCAGAAAACTGTCCCCTACCACAAGGGGGCCGAAGCTTACTACCGTGAAGCTGGACTACTGAAATAGATATGACCAATCAGAGCGGCGGCGGATAAATTCCACCGCGCTCCGGTCCTTGTCGAGATGAATTGCGGCAAGGTCATTGATTGCTCTTGGGCGGACCCGAATAGGTCTGTCTGATCGTCCCTGCCTGCAGCTCCGGTTTATAGATCTCGCGCGTTCGTTCATCTTCGACGCGCGACCGGAGGTCCATTCTGCACGAATGGTCTGCAGACGCTCCTTGCATTGGGGAGAGCCGAGCATGTCCAGTATGAGCCTCGATTTCTTTAGCAAGTTTTTCACAACCGGTGCGCGCCGAGATCCCGCCAGCTGGGCCGGCAAACTTCTCAAACCCTTTGCTGCGCTGGTCGCGCTGGGCATCGTCTGGGTGACGACCATCCAGATTGTCCAGATCTATGCGATGACGATCGTATTCCTCGGTCTGATGCTGGCATTGGTCTTTCTGACAACCGGGGCGACCGCAGCCTCGAGCCGGGAGCGGGTTCCGCTATGCGACCTGCTATTCGCAGCGGCGAGCATGGGAATTTCCGCGTATTTCTGGTTTCACAACGAGCGCATCGTGACCCGGATCACGCTCCTCGACGAGCTGACTTTGTGGGACATTATTTGCGGAAGCGGGCTGCTGCTCATCACTCTCGAAGCGACACGACGCACGGTCGGCCCGGGGCTGACGACGATCGTGCTGGTGTTTCTTGGCTACAATCTGTGGGGCGACCGATTGCCCGGAGTGCTTGGCCACGGTTCGATCGACTACCTCCACTTTCTCGATATCCTCGCGTTCACGACCGACGGCATCTTTGGTGCGCCGATCAGAGTCGCTTTGACCTATGTCTTTCTGTTCGGCCTGTTCGGAACCTTTCTGTCGCGTACGGGAGGCGGCGATTTCTTCTTCGATGCCGCTTCCGCCGTGAGCGGCAAGAGCCCCGGCGGTCCCGCGAAAATCGCGGTGGTTTCGTCCGGACTCTACGGGACCATTTCCGGAAGCCCCACGGCTGACGTGGTCACGACCGGGTCGATCACTATTCCGATGATGAAAAAGCTCGGCTACTCGGGCGCCCTTGCCGGCGGAATCGAAGTTGCCGCATCCACGGGCGGCAGCATCCTGCCTCCTGTGATGGGTTCGGCTGCTTTCATCATGGCCGAGTTCACCGGTATCCGATATACGGATATCGCACTTGCAGGGATCCTGCCGGCATTCCTCTACTATTTCTGCGTCTATCTGCAGGTGCACCTCAACTCCCTCAAACTGGGAATCGCCGGTCTCGACAAAGTGCCAGCCTTCGGCGACACGATGCGACGAGGAGGGATGTTCCTGGTCCCGTTGATCGCTCTGGTGGTGGCGCTGCTGATTGGCTATTCCCCCAATTTCGTCGCCGCATTCGGCACCCTCGCAGTGATCGCGGTGGCCATGTACAAGCGCGAGACCCGTCTCAGTTTCAAGGGGTTCTATGAGATTCTCGCGGAAGCGACTCTGCGAGTTGTGCCGGTCGTGGCCGCCTGTGCCGCCGCGGGGCTGGTCGTCGGCGGGCTGTCGATGACCGGACTCGGCGCAAAGGTGACCGAACTCATCTTCCTCCTTGCCGGCACGGATCTGTTTTTGTCGCTGGTGGTCGCCGCAGTCATCACACTGGTGCTGGGCATGGGGATGCCGACCCCCAGCGTGTACATCCTCGCCGCGGTGCTGGTCGCGCCGGCGCTCACGAAGCTCGGCGTTTCGCTGATCGCTGCGCATCTGTTTCTTGTCTATTACGCTAGCCTGTCGGCGATGACACCGCCGATCGCCGTTGCCGCGTTTGCCGCTGCCCCGATCGCGCTCGCCAACCCTCTTGCCGTCGGCCTGGCGGCGGTGAGAATGGCGATGATCGCGTTCGTGGTTCCGTTTGCCTTCGTGTATAACAACGGCATTCTGCTCTCGGGAGCGCCGCTGCAGATTGCATTTGCCTGTCTGGCGGTGATCCTTGCCGTCGCCTGCCTGTGTCTGGCGGCCGAAGGTTTCTGGAAACGGCCGCTCGGCATTGTGCAGCGCTTGTGTTTCCTGGTCGCGGGACTCGGCCTGTTGACTCCCTCGCCTCAGGTGCAGGTAGCTGGGGGAATTGCCGCAGTATTCGGAGCATGGATGGCGATACGTGTCAGTTCAGGGGTGGACGACCGTCACGGAACATCGACGCCTTGACGGACGAAACTCAGCAGCAGAGGAGGGAGCGTGATTGATTGCTGAAGAGCAGGTACTCAAGGATCCTGTAACCCTGATGGTTACGCGGGTGCCGAAACTTGGGCGGGAGACGGAGTGGGAAGTCCTCATCGGTGGAGGCGTTCGGGCGGCGCGCCAATTCCCGGGAAACTTGGGTGCCACTATCCTCAAACCCACCGGGACCGGGGAACGTGCATACCGAATCATCATGAGTTTCGATAGCTTCGCAAGCCTGCGGCGATGGGAGGACTCGGCGCAACGGCTGGAACTGGTGAGGCAACTCGAATCAGTGGAGAGCGCACCGGTGCTGATCGAGCAGGCCGTCGGTTTGGAAACATGGTTTCAGTTGCCGGCAAACGCCGGCTCGCCCCAGCCGATGATTCCACCGCCCCGCCACAAGATGATGATCGCCAGCGGACTGGGCGTGTATCTGACGATCACGCCCCTGCTGATGATCTTGCGACCCGTGCTCGAAGGGCTGCCGGTGTATATGGCTACGATGGTGCTGATTCCGATCGCGGTGGTCCTGCTGACGTACGTTGTGATGCCGGTTATCACGAAATTGCTGCGCCGCTGGCTGCGAGGGGAGTGAAGGGATGTGTGCCCCCTGAAGGCCAGGGAAGGCAGGTATAAATCGTCGATTCGAATTTCGCAACACGGGAGAAATGCGATGCACCTGGCCAGCAGCTGTTTTCAGGAAAATGGAAGAATTCCTGAGAACCTGTTCAAAGTCTATTGAGCAAAAGGGCCAGGAATGCGAGGTGGATGAACTGCAAGCTGGTGTTGAGCAGCCGCTCGCACTTCTCCCATAGTCGCCTGTTTTTTTCCAGCCAGGCAAAGCTGCGCTCGACGATCCAGCGCTTGGGCATCACCTTGAACGCGGTGGTTCGCGGCGCTTGGCGATCTGCACCGTCACGCCCTGCGCGAAGGGCTGGCCCCTATAGCCGCTGTCGCACAGCACGCGTTGCACCCGCTCGAGCCCAGGCTTGCAACGACGCAGCCGCCTGCAGCCCCCCCTTGCGGTCCGTCACCTCAGCCGTGCTCACCGCCCTCGCATACGGCAAGCCTTGGGTGTCGACCGCAATGTGGCGCTCGATCCCTGACACCTTCTTGCCCGCGTCATAGCCCTTCTGGACCGCCGTATCCGTGTTCTTCACGCTTTGCGCGTCCACGATCACGACCGTGCTGCAGGCGTTGCGCTCCAGTCTCTGCCGGGCTGCGCCAACCTGATTTTTTAAAGCCTGCTCCAGCAGGCTCCCACCCTCGCGCGGCTCGCTCCAGATGGCAAAGTACGCGTGCACCGGGCGCCATTTGGGAAACCCGTCGGGCAGCATGCGCCCCTGGCAGCCACTCCTGAGCAGATACAACACCGCGCAGAACACTTCGTACAGGTCCACGCGCCTCGGACAGGTCTTCCTGCGCGCACTCTCCAGCAGCGGACGGATGATCTCGAACTGTTCGCGGCTGATGGCGCTCGGATAGCTCTTCCTCATCCCTCAACGTTCTCATTACTCCAGAGACTTTGAACAGGTTCTTAGGCGCCTGGCTCCCTGAGTCGGCCACGACGACACTGGCCCCGGCCGCCGCCCATGACGTCATCGCCCGGCGCCCGACCCGAGATACCCAAGACGGATTTAGTGTCAAAGCGTCAACCTGAGCCATAAAAAACCCGTCTGGATCTCCCTATCCGCCGGCTTCATAACGTCGAGAGCAGCGCCATGGCTGCTGCAAAGACAGCCAGGGCGCCCGCGATCATGTTCATGATCGCGATCCGCTGGCTGGCCCGCACTGAGCCGGCGAGCCGCCCGACGGCCGCCTCCACCTCGCAGCGTGCCGATTCGGCGGCCGCTTTCGTGCCCTCCTGCATCCCTTTCATCATGGTTTCCTTACTCGCTGTCAGCGCCGCGTTCAACGTCCGTTCCGCCTTGCTCTTGGCGTCCTCGCCCCACCGCTGTGCGATGGATTCCAGTTCTTCCTTGAAGCGGTCCAGCGTTTCCTGCTGAGCGACCGCGCTGTCCTGCATCAGTCGCTCATTGATCGTTTGCAGGACCAGGATCGGATCATCGCGGCCAACGGCGATGCCGTGTTTCGCCGCGATCTCCTTGATGATGGACTCGATCTTGTCCGACATCACAGCACCGCCGTATTCTCGAGCTGGGCGAAGAGCTGGCCTTTCACGATCTTGAGCCGCTGCCGCGTCATGATCGTGAGAGAGCTCATCGCCAAGGCCTCATCGAAGGTAAGGCGAGCTTGGAGCATTTCCGTAAAGTCCCTGCCGTAAGTTTCTTCCTTGAGCGGCGGAATCTGGATGATGGCCGACACGCGGGCCTTGTTCGTGGTGTACGCCTTCATCTGCTCGAACCCCTTGCCCTCGTGCTCGATGGCGCCCCAATAGGAGTTCAGCCAGGCGACGAACAGGCATTCGGCGGGGAATTGGCCGGCCAGCTGGGCAAAACCGCTCACTGTATCTTGGAGAGCCTGCCCACCCGTAATGACGGTGTGCACCACAAGCTCATGTCCCATGTTCCGGAGTAGCGCCGGCACTTGGTTGCTGATGAGGTAGTGCGAGAGCGGCACGAACGAGCTGGCACCGTTGTCGATGATGACGTCGACCTCGGCCGTGGCGATCTGCTCGACCAGGGTATCGAAGTTCCTGGTGTTGATCTCATCGCCGTCCATGATGTTGAGGCGCCGCACGTCGAGGGCCTTGTATCCCTCGAACGTCGCGTTGACCGGATCGGTGTCAATGCAGATCGGCTTTTGTCCCTTCCCTGCCTTGTACTGCGCAATAACAGCCGCGATCATCGATTTGCCGACGCCGCCTTTCCCTTGCAGAACCATGTGGATCTTGGCCATTAGAACAAGTCCTCTTTCTTCGGTGTTGCGGTGAATGTGAAGCCCCCCACGGAGGGCGGCGGGGTCTTTCGGGGTTCGCTTTGCGCCTGGTCTGGCCGCGTTGTGGCCGCCAGAGCTTGTGGCTTGCTCTGCTCCTGCGGTAGCTGCTGCTCGACCCGGTGTTCGGCTCGAGGCTTGGTCCGGATGTGCCGCTTCACGTGCAGCGTGAAAGTCTCATAGCGATACTCGATGCGCTTCGTTTCGTGCAGGTGCTCCCAGATGGTTTTCATCGAGTAGCCTGCATCGAGCGCCGCCTTCACGTCGCCCTTCACGGCCAAGAACGCAACGATGTTTTTGTCCTGGCGCAGCCTTTGTGTCGTGCGTTTGCTCACCCACCCGGCAAGTTCTTCGGTGTAGCTCTTCGCCATCGTGCTCGTTCCATAGGTCCCGTCGCTTCAATTCTTGCGCTACGCCGCGTGTAACAAGACCGCGAAAAGGTGCAACTACATCGGGTCCATATCCTTACGACACAGGGATTATGGGAGCGTTCACTAAATTTCGCTATATCCATTAAAATATTTACACTTGTTTTGCGCCTCGCTGCGGATAAATCAAAAGTGATGGCGTAGACTTTCCCTGGGGTAATGAACGCCGAAAGGCGGGCAGGATGGGCGAAGTTAGCTAACCAGCGGAGCCGGTTATCTACCTTCGCTAACCCTTATTCGCGCCGGGGGCGCTCAACGGGCATCCTGCTCTGCGAGGTTGGGCCGGCTACCGCCGACATGACAAGCGAGCCTTGGACGATGGGGAAAACCGCAAGGCCAATCGCCGGGAAACGCAAGCACCACCTACGGGTGCCTGTGTTCCCGGAAGAGAAGAAGCTGATCGAAGCTCAGGCCCAGCGGGCCGGGATGAGCGTCGCCCGCTTTCTGCGCGAAGTCGGGCAGGGCTACCGCATCGGTGGTGTGGTCGATTACGAGCAGGTGCGCGAACTCGCGCGGATCAACGGCGACCTTGGCCGCCTCGGCGGGCTGCTGAAGCTTTGGCTCACCAACGACGAGCGCACCGCCCAGTTTGGCGAGGCGACTATTCGCGCGGTCCTGTCCCGAATCGAGGCGACACAGGACGAGATGGGGCAGGTCATGATGGCCGTTGTCATGCCGAGGGCCGAACGATGATCCTTTTAGCGGCTAAAACGCCGGAGGCTCGCGCGTGATCGCAAAGCACGTCCCAATGAGGTCCCTTGCCAAGAGCGACTTCGCCGAGTTGGTGGAGTACATCACCGACGAGCAAGGCAAAACGGAACGCCTCGGGCCGGTCACCGCTACCCACTGCGCGGCCGCCACCCTGCAGGCGGTCATCGGGGAAGTGCTTGCTACGCAGCGGCAGAACACCCGTGGGGCCGGCGACAAGACCTATCACCTGCTGGTCAGCTTTCGGCCCGGTGAGCACCCGAGCGCCGATACGTTGAAAGTGATTGAGGAACGTATCTGTGCCGGCCTCGGTTACGGCGAGCACCAGCGTGTCAGCGCGGTACACCATGACACCGACAATCTTCATCTTCACATCGCCATCAACAAGATCCACCCGGAGCGGCACACGATGCATGAGCCGTTCCAGTCCTATCGCACGCTCGCGGAACTGTGCGCCGTACTCGAGCGGGATTGCGGGCTGGAGCGGGACAACCACCAATCGCGGCGGTCCGTGGCCGAGGGGCGCGCAGCGGACATGGAGCGTCATGCGGGGGTCGAAAGCCTCGTCGGCTGGGTACGGCGGGAATCCTTGGAGGAAATGCGCGGGGCGCAATCTTGGACCGAATTGCACCAAGTCATGAGGAAAAACGGGCTTGAGCTGCGCGAGCGCGGCAATGGCTTGGTTGTGGAGGCGGCAGACGGCACGCGGGTCAAAGCCAGCACTATCGCCCGCGAGCTTTCCAAGCCCGGTCTTGAGGCGCGGCTTGGTCCCTTCGAGCCGTCGCCGGATCGGCTGGCGGAACCGAAGATGCGGCGGCAATACGAAAAGCCCCCCATCGGCCTGCGCGTCAATACGGTCGAGCTCTATGCCCGGTACAAGGCCGAGCAGCAGACCCTCACAGCGGCACGCGCCGATTCCCTGGCGAAAGCCCGGCGCCGCAAGGATCGTGCTGTCGACGGTGCGAAGCGGGCCAACCGGCTCAGGCGCGCGACTATCACGGTTGTCGATAGCAAGGGCGTTGGCAAGAAAGCGCTCTATTCGCAGGCCAGTACCGCCCTGCGCGATCAACTGGCCGAGATCCATAAGGAGTATGCGAAAGAGCGGGAAAAGCTCTCCCAAGGCTTCAAGCGGCGGGCCTGGGCGGACTGGTTGAAGCAGGAGGCCCTACAGGGCAATGCGGACGCGCTGGCTGCCCTGCGGGGTCGTGAGGCGGCCCAGGGCCTCAAGGGCAACACGATCGCCGGACAGGGTGCAACGAAGTCCGAGCGCGCCCACGTTCAGGACAACATCACCAAGAAGGGCACGATCATCTTCCGCATCGGCCAGTCGGCTGTGCGCGACGATGGTGACAAGCTTCAGGTCTCCCGCGATGCCACGCGCGAAGGCGTGCAAGCCGCCCTGCGCCTGGCGATGGAGCGGTATGGCAGTCAGATTACCGTCAACGGCACCCCCGCGTTCAAGGCTCAAATCATCAGGGCTGCCGTCGATTCCCAGCTACCTATCACGTTTGCGGATCCCGCTTTGGAACTGCGGCGGCAACAGCTTTTGAGCAAGGAGAAAGCACATGAGCGAGCAGCACGAACCGAGCGAGGACGAACTGATCGACGCCGCCTTGGCGGCGCTGGATCAAGCGCCGCTGCCGACGACAACCGTGCCCGGACCGGCGCCGGAGCCGGCCGAGGAGGCAGCGACGGCAGAGGCGGGGCCGGCATGGACGCCCCCGCCCATGTCGGCCGCAAGCCCAACGTTGGACGCATTGGGCGAGTCCCGCCGCCCCAAAGCCAGCACCGTTTGCGAGGAATGTCCGAACTCAGTGTGGTTCGCATCGTCGGCGGAGGTGAAGTGCTATTGCCGCGTGATGTTCCTCGTCACGTGGAGCAGCAACGAGCCCAATCAGATCACGCATTGCGACGGGACGCTGTTGGGGTAGGACGACTGAAACCCGCGCAACAGGCTGCAGCGGACGAATACCTCGCCGAGCGCGAAGATAAGCCCCTAAAATATTTCGATATACCGAAAAATAGTTTATATAATAAGAATGCCCGTGGTTTTTCATTTGCTGGTCTTCGTCATGTCGAAGGTCGGACGCTGGCTCTTCTCAGGCGAGACGATGCTGACGCTGTCATGGTTCTGCCCATCGACCAAGCCACGGCCCGGCGCTTGTCCCGTGTAGCGGTCGGCGATCCTGTCACCGTCACGCCTCGGGGTTCGATCCAAACGTCGAAGGGAAGGAGTCGATGAAGATCAAGATGGACAATGCGGTCGGGCCTCAAGTCCGCACCAAGAAAGGCGCGGGCGGCAAGTTGTTGCCCGTGCTCGGGGCGGTGTCGCTTGGGGCCGGATTGCAGTCTGCTACCCAGTTTTTCGCCCATATCTTCGATTACCAGGCGAACCTTGGCGGCCATTTCAACCACGTCTATGCGCCGTGGTCGATCCTCGAGTGGTCATCGAAGTGGTATTCCCACTATCCGAACGAAATCATGCAGGCGGGCAGTGTGGGCATGATGATTTCCACAGTGGGGCTGCTGGGCGTGGCGGTGGCGAAAGTCGTGTCCTCGAACTCGTCGAAGGCGAACGAGTACCTGCATGGCTCCGCGCGCTGGGCCGGGAAGAAAGACATTCAGGCTGCCGGGCTGCTGCCCCGGCCTCGCCGTCTCTTGGATGTTGTCACGGGCAAGGACACCGCCCCGTCCACGGGCGTCTATGTCGGGGGCTGGGAGGACAAGGACGGCAATTTTCATTATCTGCGCCATAACGGCCCGGAGCACATCTTGACCTATGCCCCTACCCGCTCGGGCAAAGGTGTCGGCTTGGTTGTTCCGACGTTGTTGTCATGGGGTGACAGCGCCGTTGTCACCGACCTGAAAGGCGAGCTGTGGGCAATGACTGCCGGGTGGAGGAAGAAGCACGCCAAGAACAACGTGCTGCGGTTTGAGCCGGCTACTGCGAACGGTAGCGTGTGCTGGAATCCGCTGGACGAAATCCGGATGGGTACTGAACACGAGGTTGGCGATGTTCAGAACCTGGTGACCCTGATTGTCGACCCGGACGGGAAGGGCCTGGGTTCGCATTGGCAGAAAACGGCGTTTGCACTCTTGGTCGGCGTGATTCTGCACGCGCTCTACAAGGCGAAGGACGACGACACGACGGCCACGCTCCCATCGGTTGATGCGATGCTGGCCGATCCGAACCGCGACGTCGGCGAGCTTTGGATGGAGATGGCGACCTATGGGCACGTCGCCGGGCAGAACCACCATGCCATTGGTTCCGCCGCCCGCGACATGATGGATCGGCCGGAGGAAGAAGCGGGATCGGTGCTGTCCACGGCCAAGTCCTTCCTGGCCCTGTACCGCGATCCAGTCGTGGCCCGCAACGTGAGTCGCTCCGAATTCTGCATCCGCGACCTGATGCATTCAGATGACCCCGTAACGCTCTATATCGTCACGCACCCCAATGACAAGGATCGGCTGCGGCCCCTGGTCCGCGTCATGGTGAACATGATTGTCCGTCTGCTCGCGGACAAGATGGACTTCGACAACGGGCGGCTGGTGGCGCATTACAAGCACCGGCTCCTCATGATGCTCGATGAGTTTCCCAGCCTTGGGAAGTTGCAGATCCTGCAAGAGTCACTGGCCTTCGTGGCGGGCTACGGCATCAAGTGCTACCTGATCTGCCAGGACATCAACCAACTCAAGAGCCGTGAAACGGGGTACGGACCAGATGAAACCATCACCTCCAACTGCCATGTGCAGAACGCCTATCCCCCGAACCGTGTGGAGACTGCCGAACACCTGTCTCGGCTGACCGGACAGACCACCGTAGTCAAGGAGCAGATCACGACCAGCGGCCGCCGCACGGCGGCGATGCTCGGGCAGGTTTCCCGCACGTTCCAAGAAGTGCAGCGCCCCTTGCTGACACCGGATGAGTGCTTGCGGATGCCTGGTCCTCGGAAGAACGCAGACGGCAACATCGAAGAGCCTGGCGACATGGTGGTGTACGTGGCCGGCTATCCCGCGATTTATGGCAAGCAGCCGCTTTACTTCAAAGATCCGATTTTCCTGGCGCGCGCTGCGGTGCCCGCGCCCAAGGACAGTGATCGCCTGGTCCAGTTCGCGGAAGCAGGGGAGCGGATCACGATATGAAGCAGCTCTTCAAGAAGATCAGTGTCGGGGTGGCCTTGGCAGGCGCGGCGGGGCTCACCGGCGCCGCCCTCGCGTATTCGGTCGGCGCACGCATCAATACCACCAGGAGCATTCCGGTCGGCCTGTACTGGACGAGCCCAAGCCTAGCGGTGGAGAAGGGGGCTTATGTCCTCTTCTGCCCACCGCACCTCCAAGTCTTCAACGAGGCACGGGAACGCGGCTACATCGGCGCCGGCTTCTGCGCCGGCGGTTACGGCTATCTGATGAAGCGCGTTTTAGCCGCTAAAGGCGATGACGTTGCCGTATCCGCCGATGGCGTGCGCGTAAACGGCGTGCTGCTGCCTTTCAGTGCTCCCAAAGCTGTCGATGCCGGCGGCCGACCGCTGCCACGGTTCCATGCCACCCGCTACATCCTCGGCGCCGCCGAACTGCTGCTCATGTCCGACATGAGTGGCACATCGTTCGATGGCCGCTACTTCGGCCCCATCAATCGTTCCCAGATCGTGACAGTCGTTTCCCCGGTCATCACCTGGTAAGGGAGGAAAGAACGATGCGATTGTTCATCGCTGAAAAGCCATCCGTCGCAAAGGCCATCGCAAGCGAGCTGGGCCAGAGCGGGAAGGGCGACGGCTTCATCGAGTGCGGCACCGATACTGTGACCTGGTGCTTCGGACACATGCTCGAACAGGCGGAGCCCGACGAGTACACCCCCGACGACGTTCCCCGCAACGCCCGCGGCAAGAAAATCTGGCGGGTCGACGAGCTACCCATCATTCCGACCGACTGGATGCTCAAGGCGAAGGACGATGCCAAGCAGCAGCTCGCCGTGATCGGCAAACTGCTCAAGGAGGCGGCGGAAATCGTCAACGCCGCCGACCCCGACCGCGAGGGTCAATTGCTGGTCGATGAGGTCCTGGAGCACTTTCGCTGCAACAAGCCCGCGCGGCGATTTTGGGTGTCCGCGCAGGATTCCGTTTCCGTGAAGCGTGGCCTTGCCGCCCTCAAGGACAACGGCACCTATCACGGCTGGGCCGATGCCGCGCGGGCACGGCAGCGGGCCGACTGGCTGATCGGCATGAATCTCAGTCGCGCCTATACCCTGCGCGCACAGCGCGGTGGTTCGCGGGGTCTGCTCACGGTCGGCCGTGTGCAGACCCCGACGCTCACGCTCGTTGTCGCGCGAGACAGGGAAATCGAGGCGTTCAAGCCGATCCCGTATCACACCATCCGCGCAGCGATTCAGCATTCGGGCGGTGCCTTCCTCGCCTCTTGGCGAGCGAAGGTCGATCAGGCGGGTCTCGATGCCGAGGGGCGCCTTGTCGATACCGCCGTGGCGGACGCGCTGGTGGCAAAGGTCACCGGCAAACCCGGCACCGTCGCCGAATACACGCAGGAGGCCAAGAAGCAGAACCAGCCGCTCGCGTTTGCCCTGTCCGACATCACATTGCTTGCGTCCAACAAGTTCGGGTACAGCGCCGAGGACGTGCTGAACGCCTGCCAGACGCTCTATGAAACCCACAAGCTGACTTCCTATCCCCGTACCGATTGCGCCTACCTGCCCGAGTCGCAGCATGCCGATTCGCCCCGCGTTCTTAAGGCGATTCAGCACGTGAACCCGGAGCTGGCCGGCCTGGTGGCCGGTGCCGATCCGCGCTTGAAGTCCAAGACGTGGAACGACTCGAAGATCACGGCGCATCACGGGATCATCCCGACTATGCACAACGGCAGCAAGGCGGGCCTGATCGAGAGGGAGCGCAACATTTATGACCTGATCGTGCGGGCGTACCTGGCGCAGTTCTACTGCGTCCATGAGTACATGAGCACCACGGTTGTCGTGGAGGTCGAGGATGAAACCTTCGTTGCGACCGGCAAGGTTGTTACGCGCAACGGCTGGCGCGACGTCTACCAGGAAGTCGACGAGCAGGACACGGAGAAGGACGCGGACGAAGGCGGGAATCAACGCCTTCCGGCTATGCAGAAGGGCGATGGCGTGACCTGCAAGCAGGCCACCCGGAAGGACGCCAAGACGAAGCCACCGGCCCGCTTCACCGAGGGCACGCTGCTCCGTGCGATGGAGAACATCCATAAGGTTGTGCCCGAGCCGGAGCACAAGAAGATGCTGCGCGAGGAGGACGGTATCGGCACTTCCGCCACCCGCGCATCCATCATTTCCGAGCTGAAACGCCGCGGGTTCCTGGAAACCAAGGGCAAGCAGATTATCGGCACGACATTGGGGCGCAGCATGATCGACGCCCTGCCCGAAGTCGTGAAGAGCCCCGTGCTGACCGCCCTTTACGAACGCATGTTGAAAGGCATCGAGCAGGGCACGGCCGAGTTGGCCGCCTTCATTGCCAAGCAAGAGACGTTCATCCGTGACCAGGTGACGAAGGCCAACGATGGCGCCGTCGCCATTGCCGGCGGCCGTGAAGCCTTGCCGATTTCCACTCTCTACAAGTGCATGGCGTGCGGGCAGGGGCTGATTCGCCGGCCGACGAAGAAGGCCGACGTCTTCTGGTGGGCGTGCAGCAACTTCCCGACTTGCAAGCAGAGCTATCCCGAGAGCAAGAACCCGAAGCTCAAGGGCCGACCCGACTACAGCACCGGCCGCAACAACACTCACGAACAGGAGCAATGACCATGACCGAGCAGATCACCCATCCTGAAGCCGCGATCCTCGATGACGTGACGAATGCGACGGATGCGATCCGCGAGAAGTTGATCGACGCCCAGACGCCCGGTTACCAGGCCGAGTTCGATCCGGATGAGGCCGAGCGCGTGGGCGCCTTCGCGGAAGACGCCTTGAGCGAACAAGACGCGCTCGACAGCGATGTCGATCTGGTGGACGCGACCGTTCCGACCGAGCGGCAGGAGGGTTAAGGCCATGGCAGAGGCCAAGAAACCGTTCCATAAAACGGTCGCGGAGAACCTGATTGAACAGCTCAAGGCGGGCACGGCGCCGTGGCAACGGCCTTGGGAGCCTGGAGAGCCTGGCGGCTTCCTGCCGGTCAATCCAACGACTGGCAAGCGGTACAAGGGCATCAACGCGATCTATCTGATGAGCCAGGGGCGCACGGATAACCGCTGGATGACCTACAAGCAGGCGACGGCGGCCGGCGCCCAGGTCCGCAAGGGTGAGAAGGGCACCCCCGTTCAATACTGGAAGTTCAGCGAAGAGCAGGAGAAGCGGGACGAGCACGGCAAGCCCGTCCTGGATGGCGACGGCAAGCCGGTCAAGCAAACCGTGATGCTGGAGCGGCCACGCGTGTTCTTCGCCTCCGTGTTCAATGCGGAACAGATCGAGGGTCTTCCGCCCATCGAGCGCAAGGAACAGACTTGGGATGCTGTCGAGCGGGCCGAGCACATCGTGAAAGCCTCGGGTGCCGTCATCCGCCACGGCGAGAACAATCGCGCCTTCTATCGGCCGGCGACCGACAGCATCCACCTTCCTGACAGGGGCCAATTCCCGACCGCCGACAACTACTATGCGACGGCGCTGCACGAGCTCGGGCACTGGACCGGGCACGAGTCCCGGCTTGACCGCGACCTGGTGCACCCGTTCGGCAGCGAGGGGTACGCCAAGGAAGAACTGCGGGCGGAAATCGCGTCGATGATCATCGGCGACGAACTGGGCATTGGCCACGATCCCGGACAGCACGTCGCGTATGTCGCTTCGTGGATCAAGGCCCTGGAGGATGACTCGCTGGAGATCTTCCGGGCGGCGGCCGAGGCCGAGAAGATCAAAAACTATGTGATGGCCTTCGAGCAGAAGCAGGTACAGGAGCAGGGCCAGGCACAGGAGCAGGAAGCGCAGCCGCAGCCGACCGTAGCCGAGCTGACCGTCACCCAGCACGAGGCCATGAAACTTGCAGACCAAGCTTTCCAAGCCGAGCTTGTGCGTGTCTATGGCGAGAAGGATGCCAGCGAGCGGCGCTATCCGCTTCACCATGCCGATCCTGCCGTGCGGGAGGCCAAGGAGACGTACACGATTGCCGCATCTCAGTGGCGCGAAGCGATGACCCTAGCCAGGCAAACCGTGGCCGAGCGTGACGAGGCGCAGCAGGCCATTCCGACACAGGAGGTCAGTATGCAAGCCGGACCCGATGACGCTACCGACCGGGCCGCGAAGGCGGTGAAGGCCGAAGCTTGGATGCTGGGACACTTGGAGCGCGGCACCTTGCCCGGTGTCCTCGATACCGCGCGGCTGGAGCAGATCGACAAGGCCCTCGATCTACTCGATCAGATTCAGCCCCTCAGTACCCAAAACGAGTTCTGGACGCGGCATGAGCTGCCCGAAGCCGTTGAGGCCTTGGAGGCGAAGATCCAGGCGGCCATCGAGCCGCTGGAACAGCTCCGGGAGGAGGCGAAGGTTGCCGAGGCGCGGAAGGTCGGCGATGTGGCGGCGTTCGATGCAGCGGCCAATGAAGCCTTCGAGGCGACCTTGCCGCACGACTGGAACGGCAACGTCCAGGTGCAGGCCAGCGCCGAGTACCAGGTCGACGGGGAAACCCACGTCGCGGCGGCCGCGGATCTTGGCGTGGAACCGCAGTTCTGGAGCGTGTACGCCCAGCGCGAAGATGGGCGCTATGAGTTCGTGCACGACTTCGAGAACGCCCAGCAGGCCGAGCATCTGGCGTCCCGTTTGGCCGTGGTTGCCGCCAATTCGACCGATAACGAGCATGAGCACAGCGCGATCCTTGCCCGCGCTCATGAGGACCGCGTTCGCCGTGATCCCGCCAGCACGGACGAGGACATTTCAGCGGCTAAAGAGGCGCGAAAGTCGGCGGAAATGAATGTCATGCTCAACGACGCTGACATGCAGAAGCGCATTGCCGAGTTGGAAGAGCAGCAGAAGCAGACGGCGGATCGCTCCGCCCCGGACGAACGGACCTACCTTAATGTCCCATACAAGGAGAAGGACGACGCCAAGGCCCTCGGGGCGCGCTGGGACCGCAAGGAACAGTCTTGGTATGTCCCGCCGGGCGCCGATGCGACCCCCTTCGCCAAATGGGCGCAAGGCACCGCCCAAGAGCCCGCCCTGGCCCGCACAGCCGACATGCCGGCCCTAGACTACGGCGCCGGTCAGAAGGCCGCCCAGGAGCGCGTCTATCTGGCCGTTCCGTATGGCGAGCGCAGCGCGGCGAAGGCCGCCGGCGCAGCTTGGGACAAGGTCGCGAAGTCCTGGTATGCCGGACCGAAGGCCGACATGGAGAAGCTGCAACGCTGGTTGCCCGACAACGTGCCGGCGCAGCAAGCCGCGGCGATGAACCCGCGTGAAGAGTTCGCCGATGCCTTGCGTTCGATGGGCTGCAACGTGACCGACGAGCACCCCATCATGGACGGCAAGAAACACCGGATCGGCGTCGAGGGCGACAAGAAGGGCGAACACGCTGGTTTCTACGTCGGCCACCTGGACGGCCACCCGGCCGGCTATATCAAGAACAACCGCACCGGCATCGAGATGAAATGGAAGTCGAAAGGCTATTCCCTCGATCCCCAGGAGAAGGCGAAGTTGGCGGCCGAGGCCGCGAGCAAGCTGGCGGCACGTGCCGAAGAGCAAGACCGCCTGCATGAAGCGAGCGCCCAGCGCGTCGGCAAGCAAATGGCCGACTTGGCACCGGTTGCCGAGCTGACACCGTACATGCGCGACAAGGGCATCCAAGCCCATGCCGGCGCGTTTACCGACAAGGAAGGGCAGAAGACCTACATTCCGGCTTTCGACATCGATGGCAAGCAGTGGACGATGCAGTACATCCAGGAGGACGGCACCAAACGCTTCGCGAAGGACAGCAAAAAGGAAGGCTGCTTCCATCCTGTCGGCGGCATGGACGCGCTAGCCACGGCCCCGGCGCTTGTCATTTCAGAGGGCTACGCGACGGCGGCCACCAACGCCGAGGCGCTGGGTTTCGCCACCGTCGCCGCATTCGACTCCGGGAACCTGCCCGCCGTGGCCCACGCTCTGCACGAGAAGTTCCCCGACAAGCCGGTCATCATCTTGGGCGACGACGACCGGCAATTGGAGCTGACGCAGGGCGTCAATTCTGGCCGCGTGAAGGCCCAGGAGGCCGCGAAAGCCGTGGGCGGGAAAGCTATCTTCCCGATCTTCGCGCCGGGCGAGAACGCCTATCCGGCTAACCTGGAACCCGTTACCCCGCAGACTTACCGGGAGCACCTGCGAGCCACGAAAGCCCTGGAAGACGCGCAGCAGGACCCCGAGGGGGCGACGCTCACCGAGCAGCAGACGGCGGAGCTGAAACGCGCCCAGCTCAATGACAAACAACTGGCGGCTCTCGATCAGATGAAGGGGCGCACCGACTTCAACGACTTGGCTACAAAGAGCGAGCTGGGTCGAGAAGGAGTTGAACGCCAGCTAAAGGCAGAGGTCGGCCGCGTGATCCGCGAGATCGAAAAGAAGCGCGAGCACACCCAGGGACAGGAGAAGAAACAGATCCAGGAACAGCAGCCGAGGCGCGCGGCACGGATCGCGTGATCTAATTGTAGCTCCCCCACCCTAAACCGCCTCACCCCGGGGCGGTTTTTTCGCTTGGCACGGCCAGGTTCACGGCTTCCAACCAGTCTGAAGAGGCCGAAATAGCCACCATTGCGCACCGAGTCATAGACGCCCTGCCAGCCCACCAGCAGCTAATCCTTGGATGTCTGATCGTTCCGGCTCGCGCCCAAGTTGTGCGAGCCGGGCAGCGCCTGATATTGCTGCTTCCTCGAATCGCGAAGGCCGAGGGCGCGAGGAGCTAGATACCCCGCCTCTTGCAGTAGGAGTTAGCGGCCATCACTTCGCGACGCACGGTGCTGGTCTTGAGCATCACCGCAGCCGTAGCCGGTTACAACGTCTGGGCAACTTCACGGAGCGTCTCGTGGATGCCAATCAAGTTCAGATGGAAGATCGGCTCAGGGTGAGCGATCCGGTTTCGAAGCTACCGCCGCTTCCCGAGCTGCTGGTTGAAGGTCGCCCGCTTCGGTGACTTGCGAGGACGGAAGGCTTTGTGCAGGTAAGGCACCCAAAGAGGGTGCTCCAACCTGAATCCGTCAGGTTGTGCCAAAACCCGAAGGACAGTTCGGCAATCACGTTCGCTGGCGGAACAGGACCCTCCCTCGGCCAATGTTTCGCGGCGTCGCTCTGGGCCTTCCGCAAGATCCCCTGGCTGCGCCCATCGACGAGAGCAAGGAAGGTCTGATCCTTGAACCACTCCGCTCCAAACCACCGAATCTTTCGACGCCTGGTTTGCCGATCTCCGAGACCCGCAGGCGGCAGCGCGCATTAAGTTGCGAATCCGCCGGGCAGAGTTGGGCAACTTTGGTGACTGCGAATCGGTGGGAGAGGGGGTCTCGGAGATGTGAATCCATTATGGGCCAGGCTAACCCGTGTATTTCACGCAGCGCGGCCTGGAAGTGGTGATCCTGCTGGCGGGCGGCGACAAGTTCACCCCGGCATGGGGGGCGCGGCACCGAAGCGGGAAGCCGGGTTGACCGCTGCCGCGCCGCTCCTGCATCGCTGCCTGGCGACAGGCCTGAAACCCTGCGTGAGATTTGTGTGGCTTCACGAAGCGCCATGCTGCTCTAGCCACGCCGAAAATTCCAGCGGCCTCAACCCGAAGCGAATCGCGTTGCCGGGGTGAATCGTGTTGAACTCGGCCAACGTCAGGGCAACGAAACGCGGCCGGTCGTCTTTGCCCACCGTGGCCGGCATGACGGCGCGGATCGCCGCTTCGTCAGCGCGCTGCCCGCCGCGCACGATGGCGGCGACGGTTTCGGCAAGTTCGTTGCGGTAGCGCAGGCGGAAGGTGTCGGGCGGGACGAGCTGCTGCTGCACGGCGACGTATTGCTGGCAGGAGCGTTCGTAAGCCCAGACGAAGACGTCGCGCAGCAGGGCGACGTCGTTGAGTTCATACACGCCGAGCATCGCATCGACATAGGCCTGCTGCGGCACGTCGATGAAGGACAGCGGGCAGAGGTTGTGCCGGATCAGCGGGATGTTGGCGGCCAGCCGCGAGACGCGCTTGTTCACATCTTCGAAAGGTTGCAGGTAGGGCAGATGCACCATCAGGAAGAAGGCCTGCTCGAAGGGATCGTCGATCTCGGCGGCGATGCGCAGCACGATGCCGAACAACTCCTCCAGCCGCTGAGGCAGGGCGATCGGCAAATAGACGCTGCCGCCGATTTCGACCGAGCGCGCACGCAGGCGGCCACACGTGAGCGGATCGGGCATCAGACCGTCGGACAGGAAGGCGTGCAGGGCGATGACGGTTTCCGCTGACAGGCCGGCGCGTTCGACGTCGCGGATCAGGTATTCGATGGCCGCCTTGTGGTTCAGGATCATCTGGGTTTCCAGTGCATCCTTGCCTTCGGCGGCCTCGCCGAATTCGATCAGGCGCTCGGTATCGAGCCGGCTGTAGGTGTTGCCTTCGAGGCGCGAGGAAGCCCAGGAGAGGTCGATGAGCAGGCGGTTGAGAATGTCCCGCGCGAAGGTGCCCGCGGTCGCTTGCTCGGCGGGCGAGCGCCCCATGCTGTGCAGTTGGGCGCGTAAGTCGGCAGGCAGATAGGCTGTCCGGTTGGGGTGGTATTGCTCCAGAAAGCCAATCTGGTAGCCGACGGGTTTGCGTTGCTGGCGCGGCTGGCGAACGTAGGCCTTGATTGCTGTCCCCTCGGTGGACAGAGGTACGTACGTTTCACCTGTTCCGGAGGCCTGAAGGTTAGGCAATTCGACGTCCGATGAGCCGACGGTTTCCGGGAATCGATACTTGAGGGCGCGCCCCTCGCCTTCGGTTCGCACACGTTGTTGCGCAACCAGGCTGGCCAGACGGCGTTGCAGGGTGCGGCGCGGCAAGGCCGGGCCGATCTCCTTGAGCAGCCCGTCGATGCCGATTCCGCCCGGATGCCGGGCGATCAGCTCGAGGATGGGTTGGAGCTCCTCGTCGAGGATTTTTTTTGGCATGAAATCGCTTTTATGTGGCGCGATAGACAGTATCGCGCCATTTTATGTGGCGCGCAAATAAGCAGTCGTGCCACTTGATGGCCGCTTTCGCGCCAAGTAACGCTTCTGGCCCTTACGACTGCCAGATTGCCGGCCGCGGTCTGGCGCGTGGACTGGTAGTCGTCACGGCCAACGAAGCGGAGTTCTGCCGGGTCGGTGTGTTGTGTATCGAGAATTGGCGAGGATAAAGGGTGATCGCATCGCGGCGCAGCGCGAGCAGATCGCCGCGGCGCTGGCCGGTGAAGCGAGCCAGATCCATCAGCGCGGCCACGATCGGAGAGGCGATCCGCTTGACCGCTTCGAACTCGGCGTCGGTGACGTAGCGCGTGCGAGGGGTTTCCTTGAACGGCTTCACCTCGCGCACCGGGTTGTCCTTGCAGTGCCCCCACATGATCGCGTGGCGCATGATGTCCTGCAGCAGGGACCGTTCGCGGTTGGCGCGGACTTTCGACGTCTTCGCGCGCGTCTGCATGAAGTCCCACACGTCCGCTGGGGTGATCTCGGCCGGCTTCATGAGGCCGAACACCTTCGTCAGCGTCGCCGCTTCCAGCCTGTTGCCGGCCTGCGTGCTCGGGGCCTTCTCGGGGACCACTTCGCGCAGGTAGCGGCCGATGACGCTCGACATCATCTCGGCCGGGGCGTCGGTGTTCTCCAGTACGGCCCATTCCGTCCGGACGACGGGGAGGCTTCGCCCGAGGTTGATCCATCGGGCTTTTCCCGCGTACCAGTACGAGCGCCCCTTGAGGTACATGCGGGGCGGCAGGTGCAGGCCATGTTTTCGCTGACGTCCCATCATCGCAGGATAGCCTCGAGATTCGGGCCTTGCCTGCGCCGGACAGGTTCGGTCGAGCCGCCCATGCGCTTCTCGACAACCGAGCGCAGCACTTTCGGGTATCCCGCGGCGTTTTCCTCGTAGGGCCAGCCACGATCCGTGAGCCAGCGCTTTTGCGCCGAGGGCATCTGGTAGCCGGTGAGGTTGCGCAGTTCGTCTTTATTCAGGAACATTTCATGCCTCCTTCGGCGGCGGCAACAGCGCCACCGCGATCGCGTGTTCCGGCCGGGTCTTTTCGTTCGGCAGCAGGATCTGCGTAAGGCGCGCGCCTGCGAGCGAAAGCTCGCCGGTCTCGCTTCCCGGGAAACTCGCCGGCGCACACTGCGGCCATGGCGAAGTCATTGGCGCCTCGCATGGGGCCCTAGGCCGGGCATCGCGTGCGCGGCGTCCTAAAAGCCAGGGAACGCTTGCTGCGTCATGACGCGCCCTCGGGAACAGGGGACGCGCTCGGACTCCGCTGCGGCCGAAGCTCGTAATAGCGATCGAGGAAAAGGTGCTTCGCCACGAGCGGCGGCAGCGGCTGGATCTTCAGCGGCAGCGGCCGGACCCCCTCGAGAGGCGCCACCGCGGCGTCGTGCGCTCGGCCGAGATCGTGGCGTTCGGTCGCGCGCAGCACGAGATCGGCCTGCTCGACCGCCGAGGGCAGGCCGCTCGGTAGGCCGAGCCGCGCGAGGATGTAGGTGGCCGCATCACCGTCGGTCTCGAAGCATTGCGGCAGCAGCTGCTCGAGTGCCGTCCGCGCGTCCGCGAGCAGCGCGGCGAGCGCATCGTCGGGCGGCACGATCATGCTCACGAGATAGTCGTGCTGCGCGATCGAATAGAAGAACGTCGTCTGCTTGGCGAAGCAGCAGGTGCTGGCCAGCATGTGCGCGATATCCTCGATTCGCACGATCGGGTCGCTCGATCCGAGGCACTCGGAGTACGGGCCGCAGCGGGGCGAGTGCTCGAAGCGGGCAGCCGCCCGGCGCCTTTCCGCTAATGCGGCGAAATCCTGTTTCATATCCTGCCCGGGTTGCCTTTTTCGACACTTCGGGAGCCCTTCGACGAAGGGCGCTTTCTGCAGCGGAGGCTAGAGAAATCGTCTTTGCGGTTTTCCGCCGTTTTGCACGTTTCGGCAAAAACGTGCGTCATGCGACCTGTCAGCCCCTGAAACAGGGACGGCCTTCGGCCCGGGGTTTCGTCATAGGGGTTTGCCTGTCAGCGCCTTCGCACCGGTCCGGAAAACCGGTGCTTCGTCGAAACCGGAGCCGCCGACGAAAGTCGGCGGTCTTCTTCAGGGAGGCTGCGAGGCGCCAGCGTGCAACTGACAGCCCGGCTCATCGCTCGCGACACGGTTTCGTCACGCGGTTCGCGGCGCGCCACGGGTCCGGAGCGACTCGCGGCGGTTCGACCGATCCTTCCTCATCGGGCCCAATCAGGAAGTGCATGAAGACGGAAGTCCGCGGCTGGCGGGGGCTGCACGGCTCGACGCCTGACTCGCGCCGCTGTCGGGAAGGCCGATATTTCGGCGGGGTGCGACTTCGCTCGTGCAGCTCGCGAGGGCGGGGGCGATAATGGAAAATACTGCGATCGCCACCCATGAGCCGGTGCCATGACCGTTCGTGCCTATCATGAAAATAGCAAGCATCGACCCGAGCGCTATGCGCTGGGACCGGGCCGGCTCGACTGGGCGAATCAGCCCGATCCGTGGCGCAGTTATGCCGGCGCGCCGCGTGTTGTGCTGCCGCTGGCGGCCGATGCTTGCGAGACGCGCTACAACGACTTGCGCCGTGGCCGTCTGCCGGTGGCGGCGCCGCTCGATCGCGCGCACATCGGTTTGCTGTTCGAGTTGTCGCTGGCGCTGTCCGCGTGGAAGGAATTCGGCGGCACGCGCTGGGCGCTACGCTGCAATCCTTCGAGTGGCAATCTGCATCCGACTGAGGCCTATTTGATTGTGCCGGCGCTGCCTGACGTCGCGGCAGGGGTGTATCACTATTCGAGTCGTGAGCATGTGCTGGAACAGCGCGCGGGCGCAACGAACGAATGGGATGCGGCGTTCCGCGGCCGGGCGCTGCTCGTCGCGCTCAGCTCGATCCACTGGCGCGAGGCATGGAAGTACGGCATGCGCGCGTATCGCTACTGTCAGCACGACTGCGGACACGCAATCGCAGCCGTTTCGCTCGCTGCGGCGGCGCTCGGATGGCGGGCGAGGGTGCTCGATGAGGTCGGCGACGACGACGTCGCGCGCCTCGCCGGACTGGATCGCGAAGCCGACTTCGGCACCGCCGAGCGCGAAGTGCCGGACGTGCTGATGCTGATCGGCGACGCGCAGGCAGTGGTCGATGTCGACTTGCTCGGCGTCCTCAGCGCGCGCTGCGCGTGGCAGGGCCAGGCCAGCAGGCTCAGCACGGGTCATGTGCACTGGCACGAGATCGACGACGTTCAGGCCGCCGTGCACAAGCCGCGAACCGCACCGGAGGCGGTGGCGGATCTGCCGACGTTTCCGGCGCCGTCCGAGCCGACCCTCGACTTGTGCGTCGCAGCCCTGGTCCGGCAGCGCCGCAGCGCGCTCGCGTTCGACGGTGTCTCCGGCATGACTGCCGAAGCTTTCTTCGCGCTGCTCGATGCGGTATTGCCGCGACAGGGCGTGCCGCCGTGGAGCGCGTGCGCGTCGCGCCCGCAGGTCCACCTGGCGCTGCTCGTACATCGGGTCACCGGACTCGACCCGGGGCTTTACATCTTGCTGCGCGACGCGGCGGTGCTCGACGAACTGCGGGCAGCGCTCCGCGCTGACTGGTTGTGGCACAAGGTCGGGCCGACGCATCTGCCGCTATACCTGCTGATCCCTTACGACCTTCGCGCTTCGGCGCAGCTCGTCTGCTGCCATCAGGAAATTGCTGCCGATTCGTGCTTCGCGCTCGGCATGCTGGGGCGCTTCGGTCTCGCCCAGCGCGAGCCCTGGCGCTACCCGGCGCTGTTTCGCGAGTGCGGCATGATCGGCCAGGCGTTGTACCTCGAAGCGGAAGCGGCTGCGCTGCGCGGCACCGGCATCGGCTGCTATTTCGACGATTCGATGCACGAATTGCTCGGTCTAGCGGGGAGCGAATGGCAGAGCCTGTATCACTTCACCGTCGGCGTCCCAACCGAGGATGCGCGGCTGAGCTCGCTGCCGCCATACTCCGGGCGCCAGTTGTAGTGAATCCATGATGTGACGCGTTCCTCGCGCATTGCCGAGTATTGGGCGCTCGCCTGGGTCTGCCTCCTGTTTGCAGGACTCGCGTTCGTCGCGCCGATTGCGCAGCCGCAGGACTACCACCGGTTCGCGGATTCGCGGGCGCTGTCGCTGGGACCGATCGCGCTGCCGCATGCGGCCGACGTGTTGACGAGCCTCGCATTCGTCGCGGCCGGGCTGGCGGGGCTCCCGCGTTGCTCCCGCTCGATGCCCGCGCAATATTTGCCGCTGACGGTTTTCTTCACGGGGCTCGTGCTCACCGGGATCGGGAGCGTCTGGTACCACCTTTCTCCAACCGACGTGTCTCTCGTCTGGGATCGGCTCGCAATGACGATCGCGTTTGCCGGGGCTGTAGGTTCCCTTGGTGCGGAAAGGCTGGGACCCGCGGCCGGCAGGCGCTGGTTCCTCGGGTGGCAGATGACAGGATTGGTCGCCGTTGTTCTGTGGAGGCTCTCTGGCGACTTGAGGCTCTACCTCGTTACCCAGTTCGGCGGCCTTGGCGTACTGCTGCTGTGGTTCCGCCTTCCCGTCGCCGCGGGAATGGTTCGGCTGCCGTGGGGTTGGCTATTGTTCGCGTACGGGGTCGCGAAAGCCTTCGAGCTCCTTGACCGCTTGATCTGGACGCTGACAGACGGCTTGTTTTCGGGGCATCCGGTCAAGCATTTGATCGCCGCGCTCGGTGTTCTGCCGATGCTCCGTGTCCTATCGGAACGACGAGCGGGAGCGCGTGAACGGCGCAGCTAGCGGCTCCCGGCGACCTTCACGAAGGCGACCGACGCCTCGAAGAGCTCCAAGTCCTTCTCGTAATCGGCTGCGTCTTCGCGGTTGATCTGGATCCATTCCCGCGTGCTGGCCAGGCCGCCGGGCTGGAACGCGGAGACGTTCGCCCGGGAAAACTGCGCCTCGGTCGCGACGGCGACGGGAAGGCGTAGGCCAACGCCGTTGGCGCTGACGCAGGCAAACATCTTGTCGCTGACGAAATAGGCGTCCAGGCCGCTGATTTTCCGGGCGCTGACGCCCGGGAGTTTGAGCAGCAGCGCGTCGAGCTGGGCCTTACGGCCGGGTTGAGAGGTTTCGGTCTTCACTGGGTCGCTTCGGTTGTGCGGTACAGTGCGATTGAATCACAAACGCCACGGTCGGTGCGCCTGACCCCGACGTGAAATGACCGCGGCCGCCTGGACGCAAGGCGGCATCAAGTTCTTAGATGAGGCCCAACTCCAAGGCCCGCGCTACGGCCTGCGTACGACTGCGGATCCCGAGCTTTCCGTAGATTCGGCGCAAATGGGTTTCGACGGTGTTTTCGGTCACGAACAGCTTGCGCGCGAGTTCCTTGTTGGAGTGCCCTTCGGCGAGGCGGCGGAGGATCTGACCTTCCTTGGGGCTCAGGCGCATGGCCTCGTCCTGCAGCGGCCCCTTGGGGGCGACCGGTTCGGTCCTGGTCGCTGCGGCGCGCAGATTTTGAAGATAGCCGGGCGAGACAGCGCATTTCCGGTCGGCGAGCGCTTGCAGCAAGTCGTGGAGATGCCAGGGTTCGTCCGCAAAGACCCGCAACATTCCGCCGGGCTCGGCCTGTAACAGGGCCCGCTCCAGCGTTTCAAGGGCCTGAGGCCGGCGGCGGGCGACGTCGAAAGCTTGGGCGAGAAGACACTGCATCCTTGCGACGCGTCGGCGCCGGTTCAGGGCGTTGGCTTCGCAGATCGCGTCCTGCAAGCGGGGAATGACGGCACGCACCGACCCTTCAACCAAGGCCAGGCGAGCGTCCGCGACCAGTGGATCGTCGAGATTTTCAGCGTAGAGCAAGAATCCCGACGACGACTGCCACACGGATGCGTCGGCGAGCAGCGGAGCCATTCGCCGGGCGGCCGCGAGGTCGCCGGCGAGCAGTGCAAGCAGTGCGAGCCGATGCTTGTCGATGCGGGAGGCTGCCGAAATGCGCGGGATCGATCGTACGTCGCCAAGGTCCTGCAGCGTGTCGAGGGTCACCAGGGCTTTCGCATATTGTCCACGCTGAGCCTGGATGCGCGCCAGCACTTGATACGCGACGATGATGTGGTCGGGCAGGCAGCCGTCGTGTATGACTGGCAAATAATCGATGAGCAGCGTTTCGGCGGCGTCGAGGTCGTTGAGTTCGTAGAGTGCCTCGGCGAGGTGGGCGGCGACGATCGCGCTTGACGTGGTGTAGCGGTGGCCCCCGGCAATGACCGCCTCGAGCGTGCCTTCGAAGCGCGCCCGTGCGGCTTTCGCCTCGCCCTGCAGCAGGGCGATGGCGCCTTCGAAGGTGACGCTGTAGTTGAGGGCATGGACGGTGCCGATGGGTTCGAGCAGGCGCTTCGCCGCGCGATCTCCTGCATGGCCGCGACGTCGCGGCCCAGCGTGATCGCTTCGTAGGCGAGGGTATTGTGGATCAGGCCGGCGACGTAGGGGGGCATCACGGCGAGGTCGGCGCGCGCGGATTCGCCGATGCGGAAGGCTTCCACGAGCCGGTCCGACCAGGCACACAGCATGATCCTGGCCGAGCGCGCGCGCTGGGTCGCGGCCGAGCGCTGGCACCCGAGCCAGCAGGGGCGCCTGCTCGAGGATGGACGCTACGAGCTGAAGGTGCCCTACGCGGACGACCGTGAACTGGTGATGGACATCCTCAAGTACGGGGCCGATTGCGCGGTGGTGGAGCCGGCCACGCTGATGCCGAGGAAACCCTTGCCCACCACCTGCAGCGAGAAGGATGACGCCACGAGCACCACCACGCCCATCGACCAGATCTTCGACAGCATGATCTCGAGCGGCGTGACCGGCATCACCAGCAGGTGTTCGATCGTGCCGTGCTCACGTTCGCGGATCAGCGCGGCGCCGGTCTGCGCCTGGCTCTGGCGGGTGGCGTCGACATTGAGCTGCGCTGCCGGGCTGCGGCCGGCGAGCACGTCGCGCTCGAAGCCGGGCGGGATGTCGAGCACGAAGGTATGGCGGCCAGCGTCCATGCCACGGTCCATATCGGCCAGTGCGCGCGATTCACCTGTTCGTGGATGTGCTCGACGATCGCGAGGATCGTGCCGGTTTTGTAGGCGCGGTATTCGGGGATGGAAAGTTACCCCCATTTTTTGTGGATAAGTGCTGGGGTTCCTGTGGATTATTGCTCCCGCCAGCCGGTTTGGTCTGCCGCGTTCTTTCCGCCAAGGCGGTCTGCGCAAAGAACGTGAGGACCTTGCTGCGCTATTTCGTCACCGCGATCGCCGGAATCGTCCGCTGCTACCTGCCCTGGCTGTGGTTCAAGAAGGGCGGATCCGTCTGGCTGTTGTCGGCGCTGGCGAGCCTGGTGCCGCCTAGTTGCTCCCGCTGACGAGGCCGCCTCTGGTCACTTGTATGCCCGCAAAATGCTTAGAGAGCGGACCGAGCACCGCCCGCAGTTCCGCATTACTTCGCTGGATTTGCTGAAAACTTCGGGCTATTCGATGTGCCATGTAGTGCTTTAGCATGTAAATAATTATGGCATAGGAGTTGCGCCGCGAAGATTTAGACCACGATTCGCTCGACCTCATCAAGGGTGAGCTGGTCATTGCGGCGGTCGTAAAGGCCGGTAGTGCGGGCGCTCTCGTGGTTGGCCATCTGTTGCGCGATCTCGAGCTTGCCGCCGTTGCGTAGGTATTCAGTGATGCCCGTGGCGCGGAAGGAGTGATTGCCGATGCGGGTGAGGATGCCGGCGTCCGCCGCGCGGCGGCCGATCATCCGGTAGGCGTCGGCCTGGGACATCGGGCGCTCGGAGAGTCTGCCGGTGTGGCCGATGGCGGTGCGGAAGAGGAAGGCCTTGCCCGCACCGGCGAGTTGCGCGCCCTCAATATAGGCGTGCAGATACTCCTCGAGATTGTGATGACAGGGCATCTCGTGCCGCTTGCCGCCTTTCTCGTGCAGCCGCACCCAGCTGCGCCGGCCCTGCACATAGACATCCTCGATCCGCATCTTTAGCGCCGCGCCGATTCGGGCGAAGGTGTAGACCATCAGGCCGATGAGGGCGCGATCGCGCAGGCCTACGGCGGTGCTGACATCGATCGCGTCGAGCAGAGCGCGGGCCTCGTCGGCGGCGAGCACCGGCGTCTTGCCTTTCTTGACCGAGTGCTTCGGGCCGCGCACAGCGCTCGCCGGATTGGTCGCGACGACCTGGCCGACCACCAGCCAGTCGAACAACATGCGGATGGCGGCCAGGTGCTGCTTGACCGAGGGGGCCGACAGGCGCGTCTGCAGCGTCTCGACATAGGCGGCGACATGCACCGGCTCAATGTCGCGCAGCGCGGTGATCCGGGCTTCCTGCTCGCACCAGGCGGCGAAGCCGGCCACCGCCCGTCCATAGGCCCGCCGCGTGTTGGGGTTGCGGATGTTGGCGGTGAAGAATTCGACGAACCGGCGCGCGGCGGCCTCGTCCGAGCAGAACAGGGCCGGGAGGGGGGACTGCGGGACGATAGTCACCCTTCCGACAACGGAAGCTGGAGGAAGCGGGCGGCTCATGGTGCCGTCCCTCTCTGGGGCAGTGCCGTGATCAGATCGAAGCCCACGGACTCCGCGTCGATGGCAAAGAGATTCTCCGGATCGGCCATCCCGGGATTTTTGGAAAAGACGTAGTCGCAGCTCACCCCCAGCATCCGTTCGCCCGGTTGCAGGCGCGCCACCTGCAGCGGCGTCACGCTCTGTACGCCGTCCTCCCGGTCCGCGGAGCCGGACAGAAAATCCTCGAAGCGCAGGGGGAGGTCATAGTTGTCGAGGAGCACGTCGCGAAGGGCATCGTGCCCCCGCCTTTGCCGTTCCCGATTGGGCGCGAGCAGGTCGTCGCTGCTGACGCAGCGCAACGTTCCGGCGCTGCGGGCCGCATCGATCAGGGAGCGGGCTTCGTCCGCGGCAATGGTGCGGCGTTCAAAGGGTCCCTGCGGCAGATTGTTGAAACACAGATCCCAGAACGAGAGAACGGGTCCAGAAGTCATCGCCGCTCCTTTCCGCGCCGCAGGATGCTCTGGAAGGCCATGGTTAGCTCTCCCGCAGCGAAATGAATGTCCGCACCGTGACAATCCGGGTATGGTCGTGGCGCTCGAGGGCCAGCAGATCGCGCTTGTCGCCGGTGACCAGATAATCCGCGTCACCGGCTACGGCCATAGCCAGCAGGTAGTTGTCGTAGGGATCGGGCGAAACCTCCACGACGGGCAGCTTTTCGAGCATCGCCGCCAGCTTGCGCAGATCGTTCACCATCCGCCCTGCCTCCATCGGCCGGATACGGAACCGGACCCCCTCGCGTCGAGTGACGCGGCGGATTTCCTCGAGCTGCTGGTCGCAGGAGAGCAGCGTGAATTCGCCCGCGCGCCACGACTGATAGGCGCGGTCGGGCGGCGTGTCCTTCGTGATCAGTGCGGCAATCAGAATATTGGTGTCGAGCACAACCCGCATGGCCGGTTACACCGGCCCGCGGGTCGTCGGCCACATTTCCGCCCGCACAGCGGCGCAGGCTTCGTCAATCGCCCCCTGCAGCTCATCGGCGGGGATGTCGGCGTTGCGCGCCTTGATGGCCTGCACGTTCTGGTCAAACATCCGCCAACGCACGGCGTCCTCGATGAAGCGGGAGATGTCGCCCTTGCGCATCCCCTGCGCTCCCAGAAAGGCACGCAGCGCCAGATCGGTTTCCCGGGAAACCGTCACCGTCCACCTTGTCGTCGAATCCTCAGCCATGATCGCACCTACGCATATAAACATCTAAGCATCTACCAACATAGCACCTTTTATGCCCGTACACCAGTCCAGAATCGTCGCCGCCCTTCCCGGCCCCTTTATCCCCAGTTTCATGAATGATAACGTCCTTTATCAAACATAAACAAGCTAGAAAAAAGCCGGTCGCAAGACCGGCTTCGCTCCCTAGTCGTATGCTGACTTCGCCCGGCGCAGGCGTCGCCTGTCCGACCCAGGGCGAGGCTCAGACATGGCGAGGCCAGATTTTGAGTGCCCGAGCGAGCAGGTCATCGGAACGCTTAGCAATCGCGGCTTCATCCCACTGCGTTACGTCGTGCAGCATTTGGTTGATTGGCAGCAGAGAATATTTCAGTAGTTCAGGCCGCTTAACGTCCCATTCGCTATTCGACACGGACGAATTCAACGTCTGCGTCAAGATGGTGAGATTGCCGAATGTCTGCAGCAGCTTGTTCCGACTCCGCGATGCTTCGGCGCGCGGATCGTCCTTTGCAGCCGTCCACAGCTCTGCGGTCGTCATGCCTTTTGAGCCGTCAGGCAAGGGCCACTTGTCGGCCCACTGCTGCGGCAAAATATGTTCGACCGTCAGCGGGTGGTCGAAGGAAACGCCCTCGTTCTTGCTGGTAAAGTAGGTATCGCTTAACCGCTTCAGGATATGAACGATTTTTGGGTTGTTTAACAAATGATAGGCATGTTGCGTCCGCCACGCTTCGGCAAACCTATCGTCGGCAGGCCATTCGGTTGAGTCACCCGTCTGCGCAGCAAGGAGCCCGGCTAGGTTTTCCGGGGTTACGCCATCGCGCCGCAGGCTTCTGGTCAGACCGAGGAAAACGCGGTTGTAGTTCTTTGTCGTCAACCCGCAGACGGCTCGGCGCAGCAGGTAGGATTCGAGGACGGTAGATACTACCGCCCACTGCGTGTCGTCTAATCCGGCGTCGAGCATCGTGAGCAGCAGCGGATAGCTGGTGCGCACGTCGTAGGCGTCGAGAAAAGTGACCAAGCCATAGATCGGATCGTCTTTGGCGGGGGCGATGATTCGCCGGAAATCATCGCCTTGTCGCGCCAGGCAGGCCAGCTCTTCCTTGACCGATGGGAATGGTTCGGTGCGATCAATCCAGAACTTGTATTCGACAAAGAGGTGCTTGATTGGGATGTCGGTGGTCAAACGGCTGGCAAGAAAATGCTGCAAAAACAAGTCGCTGCGGGGTCGTAAGAGCCTACCTTGCTTGACTTCAACGCGCCAGAACGGGTCATCGAAGCGCGCCCAATACTGCTTGTAGAGTGCTTCCTGCGGTTCTCCCCGTCGTGCCGCGCGCAAAAAGATGAAGTTGCGCAGCAAGTCGGCAGGTAACAAGGGCTCGCCGCGCGCATTCAGGGTCTCAAAGATGACTTGCGCATCGTCGCCTTGTTCCAGATCTATCTCGACGACCTGCAGCGCACCTTTCAAAGCCTGGAAGCACTCATCGACGCGCGCTGAAAGCGGCGCGTCGGCAGCGAGCGGCGGCTCTGCCTTGGTGCCGATGAAGAACGCTTCAAGCTGTTCATAGAAATAAAAATAGGCTTCGACCATGCGCGGTCTAGGGTCGAAGCCACGGGCGTAGGGCCGCTTGCGTAGCGGATGGCGCTTCAAGACTTCGACTCGTGAACCGGATCCGACGACATCGACGAACTGCGCTCTGTCGAGCTGGGTCGGCCAGACTTTAAACTTGTCTACTTCGGGATCGGCCATCATCCCCTTGTTCAGGGTGAAGTTGGCGCACTCCTTCGCCATGTCCTCACAGCTATGTTCGCTACAGAAATCTCGGAATGCCGATAGAAAAATCTGGAGTGTAGTGAGCCGCTGCTGCCCGTCAATGACCTGGCGCTTGCCGACATGGGTGGCCGGAGTCTGCTTCAGGTCAAGTACCATCGCACCCAGAAAATGCACAGGTGCGTCCTTGCGACCGTCAAGATAGTCGGTGAACTTTCGGGCGATGTCCTCCCACAGCGGCTCCCAATGCTTTTCGCGCTGCCAAATGTATTGCCGCTGAAAAAGCGGCACTTCGAGCTGCATCTTGGTCTCGAATAGAGCCAACAGCGAAACGGCGGTAGCTTTCATGAACGTTGACCTTTTTTGTTGTTACCCACATTTACTAACCAACCTTCCCGTTCCGGAGAATCCCTGAAAGATCAGACTGAAATCGGCCTCGCTCATGCCACGGCTGCCTCTTCCAGTCGCGTGGCCGCCCGTTGGTCGTCTCTGGAAAACACCTGCGCCAGCAGCGAATTAAAGATTGCCTCAGCCTTCGCCATTGCCGATTCCTGCAATCCCTGTGCAGCTCGTAATTGATCGACACTTGCAGCAAAGCGCGCCTGTATTTCAAGAGGTGGCAACGGAATTGGTATGGCGCAGATCGTTGGAGCGTTGATATTTGGTTGTGCTACTGCACGACTCCCTCGGACCAGCTGAGACTGGCCGAAGGCGCTAAGCAAGAAGTGCAGGATATATTCGGGGATCACCTGAGCCTGGAAGCCGATCTCTATTAGGTAGGCACCCGCAATGCACGGTTCTTCAGCGCCGCGAAAGATGGCAATCTTACCAATCGTGGCCCCGGTTCGGGTTACCAAGAGCGTTCCAGGTCTTAGGTGATACTTTTCCAGTTCGTCGACGGTGACTGGCAGGACGGGCGCGTCCGACCAATGGATATCCCCGCTATAGCCCATGTCTGTCGTTCTGAGAATGTGGGCACCCTCAGCCGCATACGGACGGTCCGGGAAACGGGGACCGTAGCGAGTGTAGGAGCTCAAGCTCCCAATTGTCGTAACAGGCCACCCCTTCGGATTCGTCGCCGGGTCGCCGAACATGTCGACGAACAGTGCGGGGATGATCTCGGCGGCCTTCCTCTGCGCCTCGCGCCGCAACCGGACAATTCCCTCTGCACGAGAGAGGAGGTCGACGATTCGCCGCTGCTCGTCGAGCGAGGGGACAGGAATCTCTGCGCCAGAGAGGAAAGTGGTTGGCACGCGCTGCTGTCCAGCCGTGCCGGTGAAGTTGCGTTTGGCTTCGCGGCGGAACTCTTCGCGTCTGACAAAGTAGCGCAGCCACTCGGGCAGCACTTGCGGACCAGCGCGCAGGACGTGGAACTCAGTCGAACCGAAGCCGACGCCGCCGACAAGACTCTGTGCGAGCGCGGCCTTGCCGTTCTCCATGCAAGGCGTGATCTTGGCAAACAGTACATCGTTCTCACGGAACGACGTGTAGCCCTTCTTCACCTCGGCGAATGAGCGGCTCTGTGATGTGGCGATAGTGCCGGTCAATTCGTCAACGGCGGCCATCGGCACGAAGGACACGAGCGTGTCGTCCGTGATGCCATGAGTACGCGGCAGCCGTGGGTTGATGTCACAAACGTCTGCGAGCCGAAAGCGGGGAAAGGTCATGCCGCCTCACCCAACGCTGCGCGCAGCGCTTCCACTTCTTCGGCGATCTCGACCTCGATCGCGGCCAGCTCATCGAGCAGTTTGCGCGGGTCGCGGTGTTCGACCTGGGACTGGCTCATCGGCCGGTAGCGCCCGGCCGAGAGATTGAAGTCGTTGGCGCGGAGCGCGGCGGCATCCGCGAACCACCAGGGGGCGCTCCATTCCGCCTGCGGTTCCCGGCTCGCCCACGCCTCGCGGTTCGCTTCACGATCCCGGTAAGCGGCCACCAGGCCCGGAAGATCGTCGGCCTCGATGGGCGTGTCGTGATTGGCATCCAGCTTGTAGCCGTCGTTATCGACATGCAGGAAGAGCACGTTCTCGGTTCTGCCGCCCTTCCGGAAGAACAGCACCGAGGTTTTCACGCCGGAATACGGCTGGAAGACCCCGCCCGGCAGGCTCATCACCGCCTCGACCCGGTTGTTCTCGATCAGTTGCCGGCGCAGCTCCTTGTGTGCGCCGGTCGAGCCGAAGAGCACGCCCTCGGGCACGATCACGCCGCAGCGCCCGCCTGGCCGCAGGGAATCCATCATGTATTTGAGGAAGAGCAGCTCGGTCGCCGTGGTGGTGCCGATTTTCACGTCATCGACGATGCGGTCCTTGTCCACCCGCCCCGAAAACGGCGGATTGGCGAGGACGACGTGATAGCCCTCCTGCGGCAGGCACAGATCCGCCTTGCGCTCGTTATCGAGCGTGGTCGTCAGGACGTTGCGCAGCAGGATGTGGACGTTGGGAAGGCCGCGCAGCGTCAGATTCATGGTGGCCAGGCGCACCATCTTCGGGTCCACGTCGTTGCCGAAGAAGGTCTTGCTCTGCAGGGCGGAGAGCTGCGCGGTGGAGAGCTTGTCGCCGAGACCGCGCGTCTGCATCTTGCCGTCAAGCTCGACGCTTTGGATTCCCGCCGGCGAGGAGTTGGCCAGGCGGATGTGGTTGTAGGCCGCCACCAGGAACCCGGCCGTGCCGGCAGCCGGGTCGTAGATGGTCTCGCCGATCTTCGGATCGATGATCTCGACGATCGCGCGGATGATGTGCCGCGGGGTGCGGAACTGCCCGAGCTCGCCCGCCTGCTTGATTTGGCGCAGGACGTGCTCGAAGAGATCGCCCTTGGTATCGGCATCGGCCCGGTCGAGGTGCAGCCCGTCGACGAGCGTTACCACCTGGTTGAGCACGGTCGGCTCGTCGATCACCAGTCGCGCGCCATGCATGAAATTGACCGCGCCATTGCCCGCCATCTCGGTGAAAAACGCGAACACCTCGTCCCGGAGGAACCGAACCAGCGGTTCACCGGACAGGGCGGTGGCCCAGACCGACCAGCGGAAACGATCGCGCGGGATCGTGGTTTCACCTTTGGCGAGGGCGTTGAGGGGGTTCCTGAGCGTCCATGAGCTCTTGAACAGGCTTTCATAGGGGGTTTTAAGGACCTTGGCGCGGGCCTCGTTCTCGGCGTCGATGCCTTCGACCAGGTAGAAGAAGAACAGAAAAGAGAGCTGCTCGGCGTTGCTCACCGGGTCCGGGTAGCCGCCGCCGAACAGATAGTCCCGTATCTGCTCGATCGAGCGGCGCATGGCTGGGGTCAGGGGCATTTCTTGGAGTCCTTTTCGGGTTATGAGGCGGTTGCTGCTTGGCGCAGAGGCGTGGGGGGGCCGTTGTCCTGCGCATCCGTCTGAAACACAGCGTCGTTTAACGATTCAAGGAGGGTGTCGAGGCGCTTCCCGCTGCTGAACACGCGCAGAGCTTCAGGAAGACCGCCCATCAGGGTGAAAGGCGGAAAGGCGAAGTGCCCGGCGGTAAATTCATCCCAGGCATCGACGTTCGCGTAGAGCTGACTGCCCACGGTCCGCAGCCAGCGCGCTTCGTCCGGCGAAAGCGTTTCTTCCTGCGCCAGCAGCCAGGCTTCGAAGCGCGCCCCAATCTCGGCCTGCTTCTGCTCCGAAGCTTCGGGGAACACCATGTTCCCGTCTTCATCGACCGTGACCCACTCGCGCGTGGTCGGGTCGATGTGGTCGTCAATATCGAGGGAGAGCAGCTTGCGGGGCTCCGTGGGCCTCTTGGGGGCGGCTTTCTGGATGACGATCCCGCCCTCCCCTTCCGCGTCGTTGTCGCCGTGATAGTCCGTGACGCCGACGAAATCGAACATCGTGAAGACGGGCTTGCCCTTGGCTTTGCGGGTGCCGCGGCCGCGCATCTGCTGATAGAGGATGGCTGACCGGGTGAACCGCGCGAACACCAGATTCGCCACCTCGGGGCAGTCGAAACCGGTATCGAGCATGTTGACCGAAACCAGCACCTTCGGGAACGGCTCCTTCTTGAAGCGCTTGATCTTGGTCATCCCGTCGACGGTGTCGTCCTTGCCCATGCCGGAGACCACATAATCCGCGTAACGCACCTCAGGCGAGGGTTTCTGGTCGGCGAAGGCACTATCGAACAGCTGGGCGAGGGTCTCCGCGTGGCGCTTGGTCACCGCGAAGACGATGGTCTTGCCAAGGAGCGGTTTGCGCACCACACCCTTGGCGTCCGTGAAGCCTTTCTCGAGCACCTCGCGGAACTCGCGCACGATGGCGCGGTTCCGCTCCGGAATAGTGAATTTCCGCTCGAGCGCATTGGGATCGATCACGATCGCGTCGCTCCCCTCGAAGAGCTTCTCGAACTCTGCGCGGGTGGTTGTGTCCATCGCCGACCAGTCGAGCTCGCCGCGCTTGACCTCGAAACCCCCTTCCGCGGCGGTTTTCACCGTCTTGGCCTTGTAGATCTGGTAGGGCACCAGGTAGCCGTCGTGGATCGCATCCTTCATCTTGTAGCTGAAGGTCGGCTTGTCCACCTCGAAGAAGCGGAGCGTGTCGCGGACAAAGAGCTTGTCTTCCGCGTCGCCCAAATCCCCGAGGTTGGCAACGCAGGGCGTTGCGGTGAGACCGACCTGTATCCCGTCGAAGTGCTTCAGCACCCCGCTCCACTTGCCATAGATTGACCGGTGGCATTCGTCCGAAATCACGAGGTCGAAGTAGCCGGCGGAATACTCGTGATAGATGTTCACCATGCTTTGCAGCGTCGTGATGGTGATGCGTTTTTCGTCCTGGAAGCGTCGCCCGGTCCGCAGGACATAGGCGGGAAAGTCGGATAGATGCTCGGCGAAGGCGTCCTCGGTCTGTTTGGCAAGCGGGATGCGATCGACCAGAAACAGCACGCGCGTGACGGCGTTTGCCTCAAAAAGACGCTTGATGAAGGCCGCCGCGGTGCGGGTCTTGCCGGTGCCCGTCGCCATTTCGACGAGGAGCTTTCGCCTGCCGGCAGTAATCTCCTGGCAGAGCTTGTCAATGCAGGCGGTCTGGTAGTCGCGCTCGACGATGTGCTTGTCGATCTGGACGGTGAGCGGGTCGCGTTTGACTTGGCCGGTCGCAGCCCGCCGCTCCAGGTCGCTTTGCGCGAAGAACGTTTTCACGGTCCGCGGGAAAGCTTCACGTTCCCACTCCCAGAACCGGATCTCTTCGCCATTGGCAAGGAAGATGTAGGGCACCTGGAGCTGCACGGCGTAGGCCTTGGCCTGCGCTTCGGCTTCGGCCGGGTTGATGGCTGCCTTCTTGGCCTCAACGACGGCGAGCGCCCGGCCGTGGCGGTCACACAGCACGTAGTCCGCCTTGGTGCCGTCGGAAAGGACGTACTCGAAGCGCACAGCGTTCGGATTGAGGATTTCCCAGCCCTGGTCCTTGAGCTGAGCGTCGATTTTGACGCGCGAGAACGCCTCGTTGGTCATTGTTATTCTTCCCCTTATAAGCTGCGCCCGAGTTGATCACGTTTCTAGCTGTTCTTGTCCCGCTGGGCGAGTCCCTATGTGGAGCCAGCGTTGGCCAGGCCTGGCAGCGGCCAGAATCCCGCTGCGATCTGCTGCTGCTGCGCGCGCAAGTCCTCGATCTGCTGCTGCAGGGTCACCAGTTGCCCGAAAGCCTGCTCCGCCGCTGCCTGCTCTTGCGCTGTCGGTATTATGACAAGAAGCTTGCGCAGCTCGCGGAGCTGAATGAGCGGCACCGCGGTCCCCGACGCGATGCGCTCAAGGCTTGCCTTGCCGATGGCTGAACGTAGGTAAAGCAACAGGAAATGCGGCCTGTGAAGATGTGCGCCGTCGCGCCGGCGCAGGATCAAGCAGGATTGCCCAGCCACCCATGTTTCGTCGAGATCGGGCGGAACGATTCCAACCTTGCCGACGCTGCCCTTTACACTGATCAGGATGTCGAGGGGCCGCAACGCGTTCTTCAAAGCCTCTAGGCGGACGCGCTTCTGAGGATTGCGGATGTAACCGTATTCCGGCAGGTCAGGGACGCCTACCTCGAGCGCTTCAACCGGCAGCTCCTCCGCGCTGCCTGCAGCGCGGGCCGGCACTGGCCGGATGAACTCCACCAGTTCTTCAAGCGGCACCACCTCACTTCTGCGCAGTGCCTCGTCTACCGCATCAATCATTGGCGAACGCGCATAGCGCGACACCATGAGTTGGTAGTCGTTCTCCTCGATGACTTGCGATGGAACAGCCGTCACATGATCGCCGGTCCGGCGTTGATTGACCGCCTGCAACAGTTCGCGCCAGCCTGTCAGCGTTGTGCGCCCCTTGCCGTCCCGCTTGTGGAAGCGGTCGGCGCTGCCGTCGACGAACAGGACTTCCACGTGTGTTGCGGCCTGCTCGAGATTAATCACCATAACAGCCAGCGAAATAGCGGTCCCGAACAGCGTCGCGGGCGGCAGGCCGATAACGGCTTCGAGTCCGCCATGCACCAGGTCTTGGCGAAGTGATCGCTCCGCCCCCGCACCGAACAACAGACTGTTGGGCGCGAGGATGACCGCGCGGCGCTGGGTTTGTGCCAGGACGTGGCGAGCAGCGAGCACGCTGCTGGAGGTCGTGCGCTCGCGGAAGCGTCCATAAAGATCGCGGTCGCTCGTTTCAAGGGGGAGGCGCACGCCCATCGGCGGGAACGACACAGTCTTGGCGAAGCTTCGCAGCCGCGGGCCGTCAACGAAGCTGGGGTGCGTGATGGGGTCGCGCCCGGCATTCACATGAATCTGCTGCTTGGTCAGCAGATTGATCAGATACGGCAGGGGGGAGTAGCGCGGCATTTCCGTGAAGACGCTTGCGCCGGCCTGCGCTGCCGCAAGCGAGAGCTGCAGCGCATCGTCAAACGGCGTGTAGACCTCTTCGCCGGGGCGGATGTCTGCAAGCCCAATCAGCAACTGCACCAGCTCGTGCGGCATCGTGAACATGCCTATGCCACTGCGACCTGCGCCGGACCCCAAGGCTATCAGGACTTCGTCAACGAACTCGGCACCAATGAATCCGCCCTTAACCAGATGCCGGGCTTCATGCAGAAGATTCCCCAGCACCGCCTCGGAAACCGCGTGAATCAGGCTGTCGTCCGCGATAAAGGCATCGCCGTTGCCGCGCAGCGCCGGCAGACTGCGCAGCTGCCGGAAGATGCGGCCAACCTCATTAGGGGGCAGCGGCTGCCCGTGCGGTGCAAGCGCCTCCGGGATCTTGTCGCTCGCGGCGAGCCACACCCACGTCGCGAGCTGCGTGGCGAAAATGACCTGCTGCTCCACCTCGAGGGGCGTTGCCCTCAACGGCTGCAATAGGCGTCCCAAGCTGCGGCTGACTGAACCGTCAAGCATGTCAGGCGGCCAGGTTGTAGGTGGTGATCAGGGTAGCGTCCGCCGCCACAACAACGATCCCGCCCTTGTCGGCCAACTTCTTGAGGAGCTTCAGCTCGCGCTTCTCCTCACGCAGCGCCTGCTCCTTGGCCCGCACCTGGCGCTGCTTTTCTTCGATGAGCTGGGTGGCCCGGCGACGACCGAACACCAGGCGAGCGAGGTTCTCCGGGTCTTCCTCGCCGTACTCGAGGGCCAGATTCACCATGTCCCCCGTAATGCCACGCTGGGACATCCGCGTCTTGAAGTGATGAGTGCTGTGCATTGCGGGCTCCTTGTCGTTATGGCCTGCAATGTATCGGTACGCCGTACCTTAGTCAATAGGTACGGCGTACTTTTTTTAAGAATCCATTACCGTCCGCTCATTTCGGTGTCGATCGCCGGCCGCGTACCGCCGCTTCTCTCAAGGCCGGGCCAAGATACCGCCCTCACCTGAAGCCGGGATAGCGCCCGCGCCGCTTGCAGAAGGCCAGGAAGTGTCGCTCCGGGCTTCGCGGCGCGATCTGCTTCTTCGCCAGCCACTCCCGCCATTCGGCTTCCGTGGATGTCCGATCCTGGCGCGAGTGTGCGCCCTTGCTCATAGGCATGTGGCGACAGCTGAACAGAGGGGGTGTGCTGGAATAGCAGCGAGAGTTGCGGTGCGGCAGCGACCTTCGGTCGCATCTCGACCATGTCGCCGTCCAGCGTGAACGCATACCCGGACATGTGGTCGTAGTGCTCTTTCCGCGCATCATCGAAGCCAACGTTCCGGCCGATCTCGACATTCGCATGGATCAAGCCAGCAGACAAAATCCTTGCCAATGTCGAACGATTTTGTCTGCGAATTTCTATTTCAGCACACAACGGCTTTATGCATGGATCTTCTTTCCATTCAAAAGAACAGGTATCCGGCTTTGCTCATCGGAATGCGGATCAGCCAAAGCGCGGCGAGGTGCAGCGGGTAGTAAGCATAGAACACCCGCCGAAGGCGCGGCATACGAAGCTCGATCCGCGAGGCAATCAGCACGAGCGGCACGGCGGCCAGAGCCCACAGATTTCCGTTGACCGGCCCGAGGGCCGCGCACGCTAGCACTGCCGCGGCGGCCGACCACCATGACGGGTGCTTGCAGTGCCACCACGCGGCGAGGCCGAGGGCGACTGCGGGCCACCAGTATTCGACAGAGCTGCCGCCGATCAGGAAGAGGATGCCGGCGACGATCCAGGTGCCTGTCCTGCCCTTTTCGACTAGGAGCAGCGTGCCAGCGATGACTAGGAGTGTGAAAAGCACATTGAGCGGCCACCACCCGAAGGCCAACCCGCCCAGGGCGATGAAAGGGACCGAAGCCACCGCACCGAAGAGCCCCAGGCGCTTCATCGTGCGGCCATACGTCCCTCGCGCCATGACGTCGGGGCGTGCGAGGTTGTAAGCCAGGACAAAGATGAAGAGCGGCAGTGCAACCCGGCCGACCTCAAACAGCACCGGCAGGGTGGCGTTGAACAGGTATTTATTGACGTGATCCCCTGTCATCAATAGCAGGGCGATCCACTTCAAGGCCTCCAGGGAGCCCTCCGAGAGTCGCAGCGGCGTCATTCGTTCGCGCTGGTGAAAGTGATCTGGCGCGGCACATACGCACCCGTGCGCGTGGATCGCGGCGGGGTCGGTTGCGCGGCTTGAGTCGCCGCCGCGGCCGTAGGGGCAGGCGCCTGCATCGTTGGTGTTGAAGGCGCTGCGCCCTCTTTGATTACGTCGAGGGTGACAAACCGGGCTTCCAGCCAATCCGCCCATTTCGCCGCCTTCTTCATCAGGTCGGCGCGATAGATGGCATTGAATTGCGGTGTGCGCGAATGGTAGTTCGCGGCTCGCGTCCAGATGTCTCCCTTGTCGTTGCGCAGGTGCATCCGCAGCCGCCAGGCGGCCAGGTCGAACGAGTAGCAGCCAGCGGCCGCTACATCGTTCGCCGTGATGCCGTACCGCTCCAGTTCGCGCAGGTACGCGGTATTGAATTGCATCGGGCCTACGTCATGGGTGCCGTTCGTGTTGCGAACCCACTGGCCGGGTTTGCCGCCCTCTTTCTCGGCGACTGCCAAGACGATGTTGGCGGGCACTTCGTACTTCACGGCAGACGAGATCGAGCACACGATGCGCTCTTGCTCCAGCGGGGGTAGATCCGCAACGAACGGCAGCACGATTAGCTGCCTCCCCACCAATAGTTCCGGTGCTCCGCTTCCAGACGGGCGTTGTATTCCGCTAGGGCACGTTCGTAATCCTTCGCTTCAACCCAATATCCGCCGTTCTCCGGCATCCCGACATACATGGGCTTGGTCTGGCTGAAGTCGGTGTAGGCGTGCGCTGTATAGGCCATGCAGTAGTCGGGCATCCTGTTGCCGATATAGATCTCGCCGCCGTCGCCGCTGGTCCACATTTGCAGCGCGCTGTTCAGTGAGGCCGCGTCGCATCGGCCGGCGCTGCGCGAGATCACTCGTACCAGGGTCGACATTTGCGGCGTTTGGTTGGCGACCGGGCACTTGTTCAAGAAGCTGAGCCTCGCCTCGAGCGTGTCCGACAGTTTCTTTTTCTTAATACCGAAATAGTGATCCAAGGAGGGAGTGCACTCGCTCGGCCGCTGCCCGGTGGAGAGGCACAGAATGGCCTCGCAGGCAAGGCGGGTATCACCGGAAAGTACGTCTGCGTCTTGCGCATTGACCGAGCCGGGCGATGTGCCGAGGGCCACCACCGCGGAGGCCATCCCAAGCAGGTTCTTCTTCATTCTTCGTTTCTCCTTGCTCATACGAACTTGGTGGCTCGGTTGGCAAATGCAGCGACTTCTGCCGCCGTGTCGACATCGCTGGTGCTGGCGCCCGCGAGGTTGTTCCCTCCAAACGTCGGCATCGATTCGATGGCGCTTCCTGCCTCGTCTTTTGCACTCCCGGCCTTGATGGCGGCGGCGATCTTGCCCCCCGTGGTTTCGGCGATGCGATCCATCGCGGCATCCCTGATGCCCGCCATCTTTTCCTTTGCTACCTGTGCCGTGCCTTTCGCCAAGTTCGCGGCTGCATCGGCGGCGAACAGCCCCGCTTTCCCGGCCGAGGGCCTCAAGCCTCCGGAGCTTCGCTGCGGCCCTCCTTCTGCCTTTCCGGCGCCGCCCGTTCCTGCGTTGGCCTTGGACTCGCTAGCCTTGCCTTGCCCCTGATCGGACTTCCCTTCTTCTTTGCCCTTGGCGTCCCAATCCTGCCCCTCGGCCCTCGCTGCCGAACTGCCGCGTAGGGCTTGGACGCTGCCGGATGATGCGAAGCCGGCCGCCTGTGCGAATGGCGTGCTGCCGGTGCTTTCCTCACCCTTGCCGCTGCCTCCGCCCCCTCCCGGGCCGCCACCGGCCCACATGCTGGTGAATGCGTCAGCGCCGGATTGGACGTTCTCACTGGCCTTGGAGAAGGCCGCCATCACGGCTTGTGCACCACCGGCCGCGTTCGCGGCACCTACAGCCAACATCGCGCCTCCCGTCGCCGCTGCTGCTGCCGCCATGCCCGCGGCGCCGACCGCAGCGCCAGCTCCGAAGTTGCCAATGCCGGCGTGCCCGACACTGGCGCCGATGATGATTCCGGATACGAGGCTTGGGAGCTTGTTGACCAGCGATAGCAGGATTACGGAAACAATCAACATGACCCCCATTTCCTTGATGGTCATGCTTTCGCTCATCCTTCCGTAGTAGCCATCGAGGAAGGTTTTACCGATGCCGACGATCAGCACCATCGCGAGCAGTTGAGCCGCCACGCCGAGGACGGTCTTGTAGTAGTTGATCGCCATGTCGGAGGTCCACCGGGAGCCGCCGAAGCCTAGGAAGAAGATTCCCGCATACGCCAGAATCCAGCCGGAGACCAGCAGTAGCAGCATGTTGACGCCGACTAGAGCGAGAATCACCAAGATGGCTGCGGCGATGCTGATCCCTACGGCGCTATTCACTGGCGACCACAGCGACGATTGGTCGATTACCTTGTCGAAGATCTCAAAACCCACATCCACGATCCCGGATGGGGAAAGGCCGATGCCGAGTCCAGTTGCATTGCCGCCGATCTGCCGCAAGCTATCCATGATCGATTTGGCGAAGTTCGGGCCGTTGGTCAAAAGCCACCAGAAGAAGCCGGTGAAGATCGTGAAGCGGACGAACTCCGCGAAGAACTCCCCAATGTCGGCCTTGCGCAAGGCCATCATGCCGAACGTCCAAACCATCGAGATCACGACTAACAGCCAGAACAACCAGGACGCGGAATTGATGATGGTGGCAGCCCAGCCGCTCGCGGCTGTCTGGTAGCGCGTCAGTACGCTATCGAGCACGTCCGCGTTGTCGATGGCGGCATGGGCATCCAGCGCAAAGAGTGCCAGCCACAGCGGCAACAGCATAGAAAGGGCTTTGAAGGTGACTGGCAGTCTCATGGTCATTCCCTCAATAGGTCTTTCCGGAGCTAGACTTGAAGTCGCCACGACGAGCGCAGGCATCGGCAAACGCCTGCCGTACTTTGTCGTCCTGGATCTTCTTGATGTTCTCCAGCTTGCAGTTCTCATCGTTAACCACCGGCATTTCCTCCTTCTTCGGTTCTTCCGAGGCATCCGGCGCGCATCCAGTCACGAGGGCCCCCACAAGGGCGGCCGCTGTCAGGGTCAAATTGCGATTCATCCGCCTATGCTCCTTTACCAGGTCTGCCCGGAGCTGGCCCGATAACTGCCACGACGGAATTGTTCATCCGCTGCGATAGTCTGTGCCTCCCGGTCGGCCTCGGCCTGCATGCGGGTCGCAACTGCGTTCTGCTGGGCGATCAACAGCCCCCGTATCTGCAAGAGCTGATTGGCTTGCTGGCTGGCGAGCTGGTTGGCATAGCCGAGCGCCTGCATCTGGCCGCTGGCGCCTTGGGCGCTGGATTGCAGTTGTTCCAGCGTGCGGGCGTCGGCCTTGAGGGCTTCCTGTTGCCTGTCGAGGCCACGGAAAAGCGCGTCGTTGGCCTTCTTCTGCGATTCGGAGGCCAGGCGTCGGTTCTCGTTCATGGCCGTCCGCTCTGTGTCGCTGCACCCGGCGCCGGAGAAACACGGCGAGCCCCGGTAATAGGCCACGTCCTGGAATTTGCCCAAGTAGCCATCGACGCTGCCAAGCTGTGTCTTGTAGTAGTTCAGCGTGTCGACGGCGGTCATCAGGCCGTTGATGGTCGATTGCGCGCGGTCCCAAATGTAGGCGGCTGGTGCCATCGTGTTTTGAATCTGGTTCTCATACTGCTGTAGTTGCGTTTGATACTGCTCGATCTGCTTGAGCGTCTGGGCAACGCTCTCGATCGCCGTCATGATGGTTTGCGAGAGGTTCGCGGCGTCGATGACCGGAATCCCGGCGTGCGCCGCGAGCGGGCCTGCGGACAGAGCAACGACCAGGGTGGCTTTAGCGGCTAAAAATTTCATTTTCATAGGTGTTTTTCCTTGGCGTCAGTAATCGAACGATTGGTACGGCTTTGAAAAAGTCATGTCCTTGGTGACGATGACGTTAAAGCGGTAGCCCGGGCGGATTTCCAGCGTTGGTGCGATGTTCAGGTTCTTGGCGATCATCTGTGCTGTGACTTGGCCGAGCTGTTGCCCGAGGGCTTCGCTCAAGGCATCGCTCGCGCGCTGCGAGTCGCCGGTGCTGTTGCCGTTGTCCTGGCTCAAGGTGAAGCCGGCCGTTACGGCCGACATGAGGAAGGCCGACGCGAACGTGCGGAAGTAGTGGTTGTTCACCTGGTCGTTGAAACCGGCATAACCCGCGCTGTCGGCGCCCGGCATCGCGCCGATATCCATCGCCTTTCCGTCGGGGAAGACAATGCGCTGCCACGCCACCAGCACGCGTGCCTGACCGTGGGCAACATCGCTGGAGTACGTCCCGACCAGGCGCGAGCCTTGCGGGATCAGCAGGTGCCGCCCGGTCGGGGTGTCGTAAACGTGCTGCGCGACTTGGGCCATGATCTGGCCCGGCAGATCTGAGTTGATCCCGGAAATGAGTGTGGCGGGCACGACGAACCCGGCCCGCAGCTCGAACGGCGTGTGTGGCGCCTCGGGCTGGGACTCCATCGCCCAGCGATCACCCTGCCCTGCTTTCCCGAACTGAGTGATATTGTTGCGACCACCTGTCGAAGTCCGGACCAGTTGCGACGCCTCGCTGCCGGCGGCCGCCGGGTTGGTCGCCCCAGTGTTGAGGTTGCTGCGAATCTGTGCCAGGCGCGCTTGATACGCGGCGGTCGGATCTTCGCTGCGGACGCCGTCCGCCTGCTGTCGCATGGCGGCAAGCCGCGCCAGCATTTCGTCGCGGGATTGGGGCGTGCCGGCTGCACCCCCCGGCGCGGAGGCAGCGCTACGTGGGGCCACCATCTGCACCCCCGTTCGCGCCTTGGCCGCTTCCTCGAGCCGTTGGAGCTTCGCCATACGAATGCGGTCGGCCTCGTCGTCGCGCTCGGGCTGCTGTAGCCCGCCGCTCGCAGCTGGCGGGCTCGGTGGGGCGTCCAGGTTCTCGGGTCGGGCGATCAATAGCGGCTCGCTGGCTGGGGCCGCATCGAGCTCGGGCGGGACCAGTTGCGACGCCGGCTGAATCATCCCCCCGGTCTGCTCCCCGGCAATTTCCTTGGCGAACATCGACGTGTTGCCGGCTTTCTCGGCGGCGCCGGTTGCCGGTGCGTTCTGCTTAGCGGCGCGGTCCGCTGCCACCAGCATCATGATCACCAGAAACGCGACCATCACCCCGCCCAGCAGGTACATGGGCAGATTGTTGACCCGACGCACGCCCGACTTCTTCGACACTTGGCCGGGCGAGGCCTCGGGTGCCATTTGATCGGCTGTTTCGCTCATCAGTATCACTCCTTGCGTGCCCAATACCCGGCCGGAATCAGCGTGCGGTTCTGTTCCAGGTAGGGGCGTGTGATGGACTGCGAGCCGATCAGCAGCGTGAGGCGATAAAGCCCGCTGCCTGCGTCATGATCCAGGACGTACCGCAGCGGCAGTGCGGCCATGGTCGGCGGTGCGACCGCAACCGGCTCGCCAGCTGTTTGCTCTGGCGCAGCCCTGCCGGCGCTGGAGGTCCTCTCCGGGGCGTACTCCACGACGGCATAGCCAGCCGCCCGGAGATTGCTGACCAGTGCCGCGCCGAACTCGTCCGGCGTGGGCTGTTGCAGTTCGAACCGGGTCTTGGCCGGCGGCCACAGCGCAGCGAGCTGCTTGGCGGCATCCCCGGCGAGCTTCTGCTGATCGACCGTAACCGGGGGTTGGACGAAGTTGCCGTAAGGGACTGTCGTTGCGCATCCGCCCAGGGCGAATGCAACCAGCGCGACAAGGGCAAATCTCTTCATGGTCATTTCCCGGTCCTGGTGATGGTCACGCGGTCTTGGCTGCTACCGACCCCGGCAATCAGGACCGCCTTGTCGAAGATCGTGTCCACGATGTAGCGGTCGCCCTGGACGCGGTAATTGACCAGCACGGTTTCGTCGTCGGTGAACAGCCCGCCATCCTTGCGCACGACCAGCAGGGTCGGCGCCTCGGTCTGCTCCATCGTAGATGGCATTTCGATGATGGTCTTGCGGCCATCGTTGTAGACGCGCACCGGCTTCCAGCGCGTGGTGCCCGACACGTCATAGTCGAACGACAAATCGCCGAGGTATTCGCCGGTCTGCGGCATCGCTTGCTCTTCGCGCTCGCGCACTTCGCGGGTGCGGATCGCATCCCACTTGGCAAGGGCGTCCTCGGGGTATGTGAAGGCCACTTGCGGCATGTACTCGGTGCGATGCGAGCGCAGCTTGAGGTGATAGGTGCGCCGGTTCGTAGTCACGATCAGGCTGGTTTCCAGGCCGACATCCATCGGCTTGATGATGAGGTGCTGGGTTTCGGCGGTGCCGCTGCCCGTGATCGCCGGCTCGACCGTCCAGCGGGCGGTATCGCCCAGGTGGATCGAGTTCACCAGTTCGCCGGGCTGCAAAGCTACGTCGCAGACCTGGAGTACCGCGCACACGATGCTGGGTTGCTGTGCGCCGTAGATGAAGCGCACGGCGCCGTTAGCGCCGGCCACCGGCTTGATACCGGTCGCCGAGTTCGCCCCCCACTTCTTGGCGATCCTCAACGCCTCCCGCTCTTGCGCGGTCAGCTTGGGGTTCTTCCCGGAGAAATACTTGTCGGCCAAGTCATCGTCTGGTGCCGCCACGACGGATGCGGTCAGCGCGATGCCCAGGATCACAGCAGAAAGATGTTTTTTCATCTTGGATAACCCCTAAATCAGAGAATGCGTGACCAAGAAAAGTCGCGGACGAATACGCTCATGGGGTTGTTCCGCAACTGCTCGTCTGTCGTTTGGCTGGACACTTCGGCCGTGTACACCGTGACCAGGGCGCGCATCGTGACAGGCTGGCCCTTCACGATGCCTTGCCGGTCGCGGCTGGTTTCGACCCAATCCACTTGCCAGGTGTCGGGCGACTGCTGGAGGACGGTCTTGATTTCGACGTTGACCATTTCCTTTTCGGCCCGCTTGAAGGGGCTGGCCTCGGGGTGGCCGTTCAGCCACTCGTTCATCTTTGCAGTCGCGGGATCGTTCGGAGAGAGCTTCGCGTACACGCGGAACACGGCCTTGCGCTGCAAGGCCACGTCAGGAGTCACGATCCTGGCGTCTCCAATGAACTCGGCGACCGACGCGTGGACGACGCGTGGATCGGCTTTGGCGGCTGCGGTGACCGGGCCGGCAGCCACCATCTGGCCGAGCTTGTCGACTTCCACCACATAGGGGATGAACTTCGACTGACTCCCGATGTGGATCACGCCGCCGACGCCGGCCAGGGCGATGAGCAGCGACAGGATGCCGATGACCTGCCAAGTCTGGCGCTGGGATACGATCGATCCCACGTGATCGTTCCAGGTGCGGCGAGCGGCCAGGTAGGGGTTCTCGACCTCCCCCTCGCGGCGGCCGCGGACCATCGTGGCGCCGGCGTTGCGCGGATCGAGGGGATCGCCGTTCAGCTCGGCCTTCTTCTTGAAGATCAAGCCCTTCATCGTGTCAGCGATGCTCATGCGGCCTCCAGATAGTCATTGAGGTTCAGGCCCTTCCCCGCCAGCCACTCATGCACCCATTGATCGCCGAACTTGGCTTCCAGGCTCTTGATGCTGGCAACCGATTCCTTGTCGGAGGAACCGACGAAGGCCAGGGCGAACGGCCCCAGCGCGAGGTCATAGAGGCGGCGGCCACTCTCGGAAACGTAGTAGTACTGTCGTTTCGGAATGGCGGTCGCCAGGATTTCGATCTGGCGCGCGTTGAGGCCCATGCGGCGGTACAGAGCCGCCGTGTCCTGGTCGCAGGCATAGACGTTGGGCAGGAAGATCTTGGTCGCAGTGGATTCCACGATCACGTCGAGGATGCCGCTGTTCGCCACGTCGGAAAGGCTCTGTGTCGCCATCAGCACGAGGCAGTTGGCCTTACGCAGCACCTTGAGCCATTCGCGGATCTTGGCGCGGAATGCGGGGTGACCGAGCATCAACCACGCTTCATCCAGGATGATGACGGCCGGCTGGCCTTTCAGGCTGCGCTCGATGCGGCGGAACAGGTACAACAGGACCGGGAGCGCGTACTTTTCGCCGAGGTCCATCAGTTCCTCGATTTCAAACGTGGTGAAGTCGGCGAGCGACAAGCCATCCTCTTCGGCGTCCAGCAGGTGGCCCATCGTGCCGTCCACCGTGTACTGCCTGATCGCCTCGCGGATCGCTTCGTCCTGGATCGTCACCGAGAGCTCCGAGAGCGTGCGCCCGCCGCTGCGATGCATGCTCATGATCGCGTGACCGATTTCGTTGCGCTGGGCCGGCGTGGTTTCGACCCCGTTCAATGCCAGGATGGTGTCGATCCACTCCATCGCCCAGGCACGATCGCCCTTGGTGTCGAGGAACTGGAGCGGGCAGAAGGCCAGGCGGTCATCGTCGGCCGCGACTGAGAAGTGCAGCCCGCCGACCGCCTTGGTCAGCGGGTACAGGGACATGCCTTTGTCGAAGGCGTAGAGGGTCATGCCGGCATAGCGCCGGAGCTGCGCGGCGATCAGCGCCAGGTGCGTGGACTTGCCGGCGCCGGTCGGGCCGAACATGAACGTGTGGCCGATGTCGCGCACATGCAGGTTGAGACGGAACGGTGTAGCCCCATGGGTAACGCAATGCATCAGGGCCGGCGACAGCGGCGGATAGAGCGGGCACGGCGCGTCGGCGTGGCCAGTCCAAATGGATGAGGTCGGGAGCAGATCCGCCAGGTTCATCGTGTTGATGAGTGGCCGGCGCACGTTCTCGACGCCGTGACCGGGGAGGCTGCCGAGAAAGGCATCGAGCGTGTTGATGGTCTCGATGCGCGCTGCGAAGCCCAGGCGATTGATGGACTTCTCGACCAGCCGGGCCGATTCCTCGAGCTTGTCCCGATTCTCGTCCATCAGAATCACAACGCCCGTGAAATAGCCGACCGCGACCAGACCGCTATTTACTTCGGCAATCGCCGCTTCGGCGTCGCCCACCATCGACAAGGCGTCCTGGTCGACTGGGCCAGTATGGGTGTTGAAGACCTGATCGAAGAACCCGCGTACCTTCTGTCGCCACTTCTTACGGAACTTGTCCAGGTGCTTCACGGCTTCGTGCGGGTCCATGAAGATGAACCGGCTCGACCAACGGTATTCGCACGGTAGCTCGCCCAGGGCGGTCAAGAGCCCGGGGGTGGACTCCAGGGGAAAGCCCTCGATGGCGACGACCTGGACGAAGTTGCGGCCGATCCTGGGCACCACCCCGCCCCACAGCTCTTGACCGCCGATCACGGCATCCAGGTACACCGGATTGCTGGGCAGCAGGATCGGGTGATGCCGGCCGGTGAGGCAAAACTGCAACCAGCTCAGGAAGTCGTCATGGGTGACGGTGGAGCCGTCTTCGTTGACCACCTTCTGGCCGCGCATCCGCATCAATTTGACGGCCGAGGACAGGCGGTTTTCGATCGCAGTGAGTTCGCGCTTGAACTGCTCGATGAGCCCCATCGTCCGGGTCTGGCGATCGGGAGCGATGGCGTCATCATCAAACATCAGCTCCACGAACTTGCGTTGCGCGAGGAGCGGCGGGAACCAGGTCAGCGTCAGTACGAAGTACCCCTCGTACATCGTGCCGAGGCCCTCGAACAACTGCCGCCGTTCCTTGTCTATCGCGGCCGATACGGCATCCGGGAAATGCGAGCTCCCCTTTGCCGAATAGTTAGGCGCCGGCCGACGCACCGCGTCGACGTGCACCATCCATCCTGAACCGAGGCCGGCCAGAGCCTGGTTGAGCCGGAAGGACACCATTTCGCGCTGCTCATCGGTGCTGCTGGCGTTGTCATCCCCCCGATACAGCCACGCAGCCATAAAGGAGCCGTTCTTGCCCACGATCACGCCGTCATCGACCACAGCGGCGTAGTTGAGCAAGTCGGCCAGGCCCGCGTCTTTGGAACGATGCTTCTTGAGCTGCAATTCAGCATCGACCTGGCGGATGCGGACAAACAGGATGAGCAACAAGACGGTCCCGACGCCAGCAATGGTGATTGCAATTGTCTCGATCATTTGTATTGCTTCCCTTGGCTTGTCGTGTTTTCCCGGAAGGGCGTCGAGCGCGGGGGGTAATACGCCTTGTAGCGGCGGTGCCGCAGGTAGACGTGGCGCATCTTCGGATCGCCCTTCGCCATGAGGCGCAAGACGAAGAGCGCGCCGAACCACAAGGCGATACCGAACATCGTTGCCCTGACTTCTTGGGCGCTGAAAATCAGTGCCCCGGCCAGCAGCCCCGAGAACATCACCAGCTCACGATCCCCGCCCATGAACAGGTTTTCTCGGTTGCCGGCCCTACGAATGGGGATGCTGCGCAGGGCCATGTTTATCCAGCCCGCTTGGGGAGGACCACCGAGGCGGCCAGCTTGGCGTGCTGGATCGCGTCCTCGGGGACAGCCGCGATTTCCGCGCCACGGCCGAAGAAGGTGCTCATCATGTTTTGCGCGCCGACCAGCAGGGCCATGACCAGGACGATGAAGATCAAGGTGCGGAAGAAACCGTTGAGCTCTCCGCCGAAGATCAGGATGCCGCCAGCAACGACGATGCCGATGAGGGCCAGCGTGAACGCGACCGGACCGGTGACGGAGTTGCGCAGGTTGGTCAGCCAGCTCTCATACGGGAGCGAACCGCCCGTTCCTTCGGATGCGAAGGCCGAATGCGGCGCCAGCAGGAAGAAGGCCAGAAGAGCGAGCAGGCCGAGATAGAAGACGGCGTTACGATCGAGGCGGAACGAGGGCACTGCGACTTGCATGGGGGTTACTCCTTTAAAGCGCTTTAGTGATGTAGCGGCCGTGGTCGAAACCCGATACCTCGATAATTTCCTGGACGCGGCGGCCGCCTTCGGATCGGGCGATGTGGACGACGACATGAACCGCTTGGCCGATGAGCGGTTCGATGGGCTTGGGAGAGTCGGAATGCATGCTGATGAGCATTGCGAGCCGATCAAGGCCGGCTTTCGCGTTGTTGGCGTGAAGGGTGGCGGCACCTCCTTCATGACCGGTGTTCCAGGCCATCAAGAGATCAAGGGCTTCGGGACCGCGCACCTCTCCGACCAGGATTCGGTCGGGGCGCATACGCAGGGTGGTTTTGAGCAGCGCCGTCATGCTCACGTCGAGGCTGGTGTGGTACTGGACGTAGTTCTCGGCCGCGCACTGGATTTCTCCCGTGTCCTCGATGATGAAAACCCGCTCGGTCGGGTCATTGATCACCATTTGGTTGATGAGGGCGTTCACCAAGGTGGTCTTGCCGCTGCCGGTCCCGCCGATCACGAGGACGTTGCGATGCGCGCGGACGGCCTCAATCAGCACGTCGCGTTGCCCAGCGGTCATCACCCCGCTTTCGACGTACTGATCGAGGGTGAAGATGGCGACGGCCTTCTTACGAATGGCAAAGATCGGCGCCGGGACTACTGGAGGGATCTGGCCAGCGAAGCGTGAGCCGTCGAGGGGCAATTCGCCTTCGAGGATCGGCTTCTGTCGCGTGACTTCCTTGCCGTGGTAGCCGGCGATGGTCTCGATGATCGCCTGCGCCTGCGCCACGCGCATTGAGCCGATGCACTGCATCGGCTCACCCAATTTTTCCTGCCACAGTTTGCCGTCGGCATTGAGCATGATTTCGACGGTCTTGGGGTCGCTCAGCGCGGCAAGGAACTCCGGCCCCATATCTCGCTCGAGCTTGCGCTTCGCACGTTCCTTTATGCTGATCGCTTCGCCGTGCTCGATCATCGTTTCCGCCTGCCTAGAATGTCATTTCTCTGAATCCTAGCACTGGACGATATATCGAATTTTATTTATGGCGAAAGGGAAACGAATTGAAACGATTTGACGAAAACGTTTCTGTCAGCTTACGCGACATGGTTAAGGCAAAATGAGGGAAGAATCCGACAAAGCACCCGAGCGGGCGCCGCGGCGTATTTCTGCCGGATGGGCTGTGGACGTGGGGTTGGAGGTTGAGCGCCCAGCGTGCTTTAGCCGCTAAAATGCCGTTTTCTGGCTTTCGTGCTGCCTTGCCTTCCTCGTGTTACGCCTTCGTAAGCTTCTTCCGGGTTGTTTCGGCCCACTTCTTCACGATGAACGCTTGATGCTCCGGTAGTACCACCGCTACCCGCACATAGCCTGGTGGGAGACTGCTGGGCATCTTTTCACCGGCCAGGGCTTCCAGGGAAGCCGGGTCCAAGTCTGTCGATTCCAACAGCAGGGGCAGCGGCGTTTGCAACGCCTTGGCAATGTCCTCCATCACTTTCAAGGAAGGGTTGCCCTTGCCCGTAGTGATGTCGGAGAGGAAAGAGATGGACACGCCCGATTTATCAGCCAGCTCCTGCTTAGTCATGTGCAGTTCATCAAGGAGGCGCAGCATGTTCGTGAAGAAAATGTAGTTGTACAAGGGCTTCCGGCCTCTTATTTGCGTGTTCTTAATTTTAGCCGCTAAAAGTCTTTGACTGATTGGATAAGTGTAGCTATACTTACGGCGACTTTACCCACGATGATAGTATGCCGCATAGTGGCCCCGCTGGCCGTTTGGATCGACTCGCGGCGAGCGATAATGCATCGTGGCGGCTAACTTTGCCGCTTTTTGGCTGAATCAACACGACAGGGGGTGGTGATGACTAACGAGGTAATCGCCAGCGTCGAGAACTCCAACGCCATGCCTACCTGAATAGCAAAGGAATCAAGCCGAACGAGAAACAGTTTCAGCTTGACCTGTTGTTCCCGGCTACGATTGGCGAGCGCGAGGACTTGCGCCACATCCCTAGCGACTACGCGCGGTCATCCATCTTCACGGCTAGGAACAAGCGGGAGCCGCGCAAGACGCTGATGCACGGAAAACTGTTCCACTACAACGAGCACGTTTCCCTCCTTTACACGAGGATCGAGCTCCGCGCCGCAGACGACGAAATCGTGTGCGCGTGCGACCCCTCGCCGGTCGGAGCATCGATGATCGCTTCAGGCGCCGGGCAAAGTCCCGGTACAGGTCGCAAAAGCGCGAGTACTGGGAGGCGGGTCAGCAGCGGCCTGGACGTACTCTTTCCACAGCAGCGCGAGCCTGACGCTCTTGCGCTTGAGGCACTGGTGAACCGCCGCCAGATCCGGCGCGACGTATCTGAGGCTCGCCCCGTGTCCGCGGGTCGCAACACCCAGCAACTCGCGCAACTCGGCTTCGTCAGCCGAAGACAACTGCGGGCAGCTTTCACATACTTGGCGACCACCCCTTTCGAAACCGACAGCGCGCGGGCGATCCGTTCATGCGAGAGCGCGCAGTCGTACTTGAGCCGTAACAGCTCTCTGATCTTGTGTATGGCAATACGCTCCGCCGGCATCGCCATCTCCACGCAAAGCGCGCGAGGGTAGCGGCCGGACAAACGACGTTGCTACGCTTGGCCTCGCAAACTCCGTTCCGATTTGATCGTGACCGAGGGATCCGGCATCGTGACCGCCCATTCCGACAACTCGCCGAAATCAGTCACGATCAAGTCGGAATCCACGGTCACAACTGCGGAATCGCCGGTCACACTCTTTCGGAATCAGCGGTTACGTGGGTTCGGAATCCTCATCCTGAAGGCGCACGGACTGTTGCCGAGCATGAGCCGACGCGGCAACTGCCACGACACGCGGTCGCCGACCTTGCGCAGCGAAAGGGCGGGGGTACCAATGGCGCTCTCGCCGCGCTCGGCGAGCGCCTCGCCGATGCACCCAGCGATGAAGCGCGCGGTGATCGGCGTGCCGTCGTAGTGCAGCACGCGCACGAGCTTCTTCGGCGCGATCTACCTTGTCACCAGAAAGGAGAAGATGTCCGCGACACTCGTCAATATGGATTCCAAAGATGTTCGGTCGACTACTCGCACGAAAAATATGCCCATCCGGCCGAACAGCCGGATGGGCGAAAGAACCGGCGTCCGAGGAGCGATCTGGAGAGGAAGACGCCGGTTGACGGGAATCGAATGCGCGTGCGGCTCACATGCCGAACGGTTAAAAAATCCGGTTCATCGATCTGCCATCGATGAACCGGACAAAGCCGGTGACCTAGGAGGAGAGGTAATGTCACCGGAGGGGACCCAAAAAAACAAAAAACTGGACTGTCGCTCAGTCGAGCGCCGCGGCGAGCTGCTGCACGAGCTCGAAGAGGTCCCCCACCACGCCGTAGTCGGCCACCTGGAAGATCGGCGCTTCGAGATCCTTGGGCCTGCCCGCGCCGAGGATGTGGCTGTAGCCGCCCGCGTGCACGCTACGCGATGCTGTCGAACATCATGAAGGCGAAGAAAAAGCCGCTCGACACCCTGCCCCGGGCTCGGCGTCGAGGTGGGGCCGCGGCTGGCGACGCTCAAGGTCGCCGAGCCGCCCAAGCGCGGCGCGGTGAAGGTGGCCGACGTGGGCGAGCTCATCGACCGACTGAAGAACGGAGCAAAGGTGCGATCTCCTGCTTGCCGCTGGGTACCAGCTGCGGGCCCTCGCGCTCGGCCACCGCCTTCAAGAGCTCGGCCACCGCGAGCGGCTGCAGCTCGGCCTCGGTCTCGACCAGGACGGCGCGGTCGGCATCGATCGCCAGCGCCGCGCGCAGCGTCTCCTGGCAGGCCGCAACGCCGCACGGGACCGCCGCCACCTCGCGGGCGAGGCCCGCTTCCTTCAGCCGCACCGCCTCCTCGACGGTCATCTCGCCGAAGGGGTTCACCGCTATCTTGGCCTTCGCGAGCTCCACCCCGCTGCCGTCGCTCTTGACCCGCACCTTGACGTTCGGATCGGTCACCCGTTTGACTGGGACCAGGATCTTCATCACTTCACTTCAACTCTGTTGTTGTGCGGCGGCCCGCTTGGCGCGAGGCCGGCCAGCGTTCAATTCCAGCTATCGCAAGCTCGCGTTCAGCGCCTGGAGCGCGCGGCTACCGGGACACAGCTCGGCGTCGCCGAGCCGGTTGAGCGGCGTCTCGATCGTATTGAGGTGCGCATGCAGCTCCTCGCCGACACTGTCGATGTAGAGCAGCCCGGTGACGAGCTCGCCCAGCGCCTGGCGCTCCTGCAGGTAGTTCATCGCGCCGATGCGGTCCGAGGAGTCGTAGTCGTGGCCGAGCTTTCGGAGGTGCAGCACCGAGCCGTCGTGCTGCACCACGCGGCGCAGGCTCCCCGGCGCGGAGGAGGTCTCGATCGCGGTGCACGGCAGGATGAACTCGACTGCATTGACCGCCTCGTTGTGCTCGCGCACGTAGTCGTAGCTCTTGGTCGAGCCGGCGTGGTTGTTGAAGGTCACGCACGGGCTGATGACGTCGATGAAGGCCGGGCCGCGGTGGCGCAGCGCCCCCTTGATGAGCGGCACGAGCTGCTCGCGGTCGCCCGAGAAGCTGCGCGCCACGTAAGTGGCCCCCAGCTGTAGGGCGAGTGCGACCAGATCTATCGGGGTGTCGGCATTTACCACGCCTTTCTTGCTCTTCGAGCCCTTGTCGGCGGTGGCCGAGAACTGCCCCTTGGTGAGCCCGTAGACGCCGTTGTTCTCGACGAGATAGGTCATGTTCACGCCGCGGCGCATGGCGTGGGCGAACTGGCCGATGCCGATCGAGGCGGAGTCGCCGTCGCCCGACACACCGAGGTAGAGTAGCTCCCGGTTGGCGAGCGCCGCCCCCGTGAGCACCGAGGGCATCCGCCCGTGCACGCTGTTGAAGCCGTGCGAGGCGCCCAGGAAGTAGTCGGGCGTCTTCGACGAGCAGCCGATGCCCGAGAGCTTGGCGACGCGGTGCGGCTCGATGTCCAGATCGAAGCACGCCTGCACCACCGCGGCGCTGATCGAGTCGTGGCCGCAGCCCGCGCACAGGGTCGAGATCGCCCCCTCGTAGTCGCGGCGGGTGTAGCCGAGTGCGTTGCGGGGGGCGTCGGCGCGCAGCAGTTTCGGTTTGGGCAGATAGGTCATGAGGCCACCTTGCACAGCGAAAGGGCGGGGGTACCAAGGGGGCTCGCGCCGCGCTCGGCGAGCGCCTCGCCGATGCACCCAGCAATTAAGCGCGCGGTGATCGGCGTGCCGTCGTAGTGCAGCACGCGCATGAGCTTTTTCGGCGCGATCTCGCCCTCGTTGATGAGGAGTGTCCGCAGCTGCGCGCTCTCGTTCTGCTCGACCACGAACACGATGTCGTGGTCGGCGATGAACTCGAGTACCTCGTCGGCAAAGGGGAAGGCGCGCACGCGCAGCACGTCGAGGTGAATGCCCTGCGCCCCGAGCAGCGCGATCGCCTCGGCCATCGCGGGGCTCGTCGAGCCGTAGCAGATCGCCCCCACGCGCGTGGTCTCTGGCGCCGGGGTGAGCACCGGGGCAGGCACCAAGGTCTTGGCGGTGTCGAACTTACGTCGCAGCCGCTCCATATTGGAGACGTAGTCCGCGCCCGCTTCGCTATAGCGCGCGTAGGCGTTGCGCGTGGTGCCGCGGGTGAAGTACGCGCCCTTGGTGGGGTGGGTGCCCGGCAGCGTGCGGTACGGGATGCCGTCGCCGTCGATGTCCAGATAGCGGCCAAACTCCTTGCCGGCTTCCAGATCGGCGTGGATGAGCACCTTGCCGCGGTCGTAGCGGCGGCTGTCGTCCCAGTCGAAGGGCCGGCACAGCCGCTCGTTCATGCCGATATCGAGATCGAGCATGACGAAGACGGGCGTCTGCAGCCGCTCGGCCAGATCGAACGCCTGCGCGCCGAAGGCAAAGCACTCATACGGATCCTCAGGAAAGAGCAGCACGTGGCGGGTGTCGCCGTGCGAGGCGTAGGCGCAGGCGAGCAGATCGGACTGCTGGGTGCGGGTGGGCATGCCGGTCGATGGGCCGCCGCGCTGCACGTTAAAGAGCACCGCCGGGATCTCGGCGAAGTAGGCCAGGCCGAGAAACTCCTGCATCAGCGACACCCCCGGCCCCGAGGTCGCAGTGAAGGCGCGCGCCCCGTTCCAGCCGGCGCCGATCACCATGCCGATCGCAGCAAGCTCGTCCTCGGCCTGGACAATGGCGTAGCGTGCGCGCCCGCTGTCGGGGTCAGTGCGCAGCTTGCGGCAGTAGCTGCCGAAGGCCTCCACCACCGAAGTCGAGGGCGTGATCGGGTACCAGCCGGCCACCGTCGCCCCGCCATAGACCGCACCGAGGCCGCTGGCGCTGTTGCCGTCGATGAAGATACGCTCGCCCACCGCCTCGGCGCGCTCCACGCGTAGCGCGAGCGGACAGGGGTAATGTTCGCGGGCGTAGGCATGGCCGATGCGCAGCGCCTTCACGTTGGCCTCGATGAGCTTGTCCTTGCCGCGGTACTGCTCCGAGAGCAGCGCCTCGGCCACCGCGAGCTCGACGTCGAGCAGTGCCGCGAGCGCGCCCACGTACATGATGTTCCTCACCAGCTGGCGCTGGCGCAGGTCGTCGAACTCGCGGCTACAGAGCGCGGTGAGCGGGATGCCGATCACCGTGATGTCCTCGCGCAGCTTCCCGCGCGGCACCAGCTTGGACGAGTCGTAGACGAGGTAGCCGCCCGGCTCGATCTCGGCCAGATCGCGCTCCCAGGTCTGCGGGTTGAGCGCCACCATGAGGTCGCAGCCGCCGCGCCGCCCGAGCCAGCCCGCCCCCGACACCCGCATCTCGTACCAAGTGGGCATGCCCTGGATGTTCGAGGGGAAGATGTTGCGCGGTGACACCGGCACGCCCATGCGCAGGATCGCGCGGGCAAACAGCTCGTTGGCCGAGGCCGAGCCCGAGCCGTTTATATTGGCGAACTTGACGACGAAGTCGTTGGTGCTGCGGATCACGTGTTTGGGGTTCATTGTGCTGTGGTCTCCGCTTGTTCACGGGCCGGGCGCAGGTTGAGCTTTTGCATGTCCCACGCCGCGGTCGGGCAACGCTCCGAGCACATGCCGCAGTGCAGGCAGAGGTTTTCGTCCTTGACCATGATGCGACCGCTCTTGACGCCATCGGCCACGTAAAGGGGCTGCGCAGGGTTCGTGGCCGGCGCCGTGAGCCGTGCGCGCAGCTCAGTCTCCTCGCCGTCGGCGGTGAAGGTGATGCACTCGCTCGGGCAGATGTCGACGCAGGCGTTGCACTCGATGCAGGCGGGCGCGCTGAACACCGTGTGCACGTCGCAGTTCAGGCATCGCTCGGCTTCGGCGAGCGCCTGGCGCTCATCGAAACCGAGCTCGAGCTCCAGACGCACGTCGCGCAGCGCCGCCGCGAGTTCGCACGTGGGCACCTTGCGCCGCGCCTCCTCCGAGACGCGGTTGCCGTAGCTCCAGTCGTGGATGCCCATCTTCTGGCTCACCAGCTCGACCACCGCCTCCGGCCGCTCGGCCACCGCCTGCCCCTGGCAGAAGCGGTCGATCGAGATCGCCGCCTCGTGGCCCTGGGCCACCGCGGTGATGATGTTCTTCGGTCCGAAGGCCGCATCGCCGCCGAAGAACACCGGCGCGAGCGTCGACTGGAAGGTGCGCGCATCGAGCACCGGCAGGCCCCAGCGGTCGAACTCAAGGCCGATGTCGCGCTCGATCCACGGAAAGCTGTTCTCCTGACCGATCGCCACCAGCACGTCGTCACAGGGCATGTGCACCGGGGCCTCGCCCGTGGGTACGAGGCTGCGGCGCTCGGCGGCGTCGTACTCGGCGCGCACGCGCTCGAAGCGCACCCCGGTGAGGCGCCCACCCTCGTGGGTGAATTCGAGCGGCACGAGATAGTTGTGGATAGGGATGCCCTCGTGCATCGCCTCCTCCTTCTCCCAGGGCGAGGCCTTCATCTCCTCGAAGCCGCTTCGCACCACCACGCGCACGTCCTCGCCGCCCAGGCGCCGCGCGGTGCGACAGCAGTCCATCGCGGTGTTGCCGCCGCCGAGCACGATCAAGCGCTTGCCGATGGTGTCCACATGCCCGAAGGCCACGTTCGCGAGCCAGTCGATGCCCAAGTAGATGTTCGCGGCCGCCGCCTCGCGACCGGCAATATCAGCATCCCGTCCGCGCGGCGCGCCGGTGCCGACGAACACCGCATCCCACCCTTCGGCCAGCAGCCCCTGCAGGCTCGGTACCCAATGGCCCAGGCGCACCTCCACCCCGAGCGCCTCGATGTAACCGCACTCCTCGTCGATCACCGCATCGGGCAGGCGGAACTTGGGGATCTGGCTGCGCACCATCCCGCCCGCCTGGGTGCCGCTGTCGAACACGGTGACCGCGTAGCCGCGGGTAGCCAGATCGCGCGCCACCGCGAGCGAAGCGGGCCCAGCCCCCACACAAGCAACGCGCTTGCCGTTTCGCTGCACGGGCGAGGGCACCAGCAGCGCGCCCACGTCGCCCTTGTGGTCGGCCGCCACGCGCTTGAGGCGGCAGATCGCCACCGGCTCGCGCTCGACGCGGCCGCGCCGGCACGCCGGCTCGCACGGGCGGTCGCACACCCGCCCCAGAATTCCGGGAAACACGTTGTACTGCCAGTTGAGCGCATACGCTTCCGCATAGCGGCCCGCCGCGATCAGCCGGATGTACTCCGGCACGGGGGTATGGGCGGGACATGCCCATTGGCAGTCGACCACCTTGTGCAGGTAGTCAGGCGCTCGAAGGTCTGTCGGCTTCAAGGTCAAGCTCCCTTTCATTCGAACTGCAACCGTTCTTCAGGTGGCCCGATCCGGATCGGGCCACCCCTTGATGTAGTGCTTCAACAGCTGATTCTCGAACTGGCACTCGGCGTAGGCGGCGTCGGCCACGTCCACTCGGGAAATGACGTCCAGCAGCCGGCCTTCGTCAATCACCGGCACATGGCTGAGGCAACGCTCGAACATTAGCCTGCGTACGTCCTCGATCGCATCATCCGGTCGGCTGATGATCGCCTCAGCGTTCATGATTTCGTCGACGGAGCCCGCCAGCACTTCGGCACCGCGCAAACTGAGCGCTTGAAGCACGTCGTTCAAGGTCACCAGGCCGATGAAGCGATCCCGAGTCGAGACGACGAGCGCGCCGAGCGCGTGCCGCGCCATGGTCTTCAAGGCGTCGAGCAGCAGCACCTCCGGCGGCACGCTGCGGATGCGCGGCAAGCCGCGCTCTCGATTTCTCATCCTAAGGATGTCGCGCAGCTGCATTTTCGACTCCACCGGGTGCTCCCCGCCGACGCACACCGTATGGGCGTCGGGCCGCGCGGCAGCGCGGCCCTTCGACGGCGATCGCCGCACGCCGGATATCACGCGCCCACCGTCGTGGCGCTCGGCAATCCGCGTCTCTTGCCCATCGTCAGCCGCCCAGGCGCACGAAATCGGTAATGGTCGGATGCGGATGTGCCAGCGCCAGCCGCCCGACGATCAGATTCCAGTAGTCCTCCGAGCCGTGCGCCATGCGCCACTCGTGCAGGCGCCGGGTGTACAGCTGAAGGTCATACTCCTCTGTGACGCCGATCGCACCATGCACGGCGTGCGCAATGGCCGCCGCCTGAACGGCCGCTTCGCTAGCCCGGGCCTTTGCCATGCCGCTCGGCAGCAGGGCCGGCTGCGACGCCTCGCCCTGGAAGGCTGCCTCTGCCGCCATGCTCGCGGCGGCCACGTTCTCGGCCATCACGCTGATCTGGTGCTGGATGGCCTGGAACTTGCCGATCGACTTGCCGAACTGCGAGCGGTCGTTGGCGTACTGCAGGGTCATCTCGAGGACGCGATGCAATGCACCGCTTATGAGCGCCGCATGAATTGCCGCGGAGAACGGCTGCACATGGACGCCCTGAGCCGCGAGACGCGCGTGGGGCGTTGCCTCCGCCCAACTCAGCGTTGCCACCAGGCTGCGGGAAACGCCGGTCGGCGTGCGCTGCGCCGCGGCGCATGGCAACACCAGGAGACTGTCGCCCTCGTCGACCAGAACGTAGTCGGCCACTACACCGAACGGCACCATGGGGCACACGATGCGGCCGTCAATCCGCCGGCAGCCAGCCCCAAGGGTCAGCATCCCCGCGGGCACTTCGCCGCCAGGCGCGAGCAGCGCCCGCGCCACGATGCTCTGCGCGAAGGGCAGCGGCATGGCGTGACGGCCGAACGCGGCGATCACGGGGAACAACTCAGCCAGCGTAAGCCCCCCCCCACCCTGCTCGTCCGAGCCCAACAGCTCAAGAAAGCCGGCCTCCGCCACCGACTCCCACAAAGGGGCGGGGGAGCCGCACCCGCTTTCGACGTTGCGGACCTCGGCCGGACTGCAATGATCTTCGAGAATCTTCTCAATCGCTTCTACAAACATGGCCCCACCTTTAACGTAAGCCGAGTCCGCGCGCGATGACGCCGCGCAGGATTTCGCGCGTGCCGCCACGCAGGGAAAAGGTCGGCGCGATCTGGCTCAGAAACGCGACGGTTCGATAGAGCTCCGCATCGACCGCCAGCATCGGATTGGCGGCGATCGCAGCCTCGATTGAAGCCGGGATGCTTTGCTCGAATTCGGTGCCGAGGTCCTTGACGAGCGCCGCCTCCACCACCGGGCTGGCGCCGTGCGCGAGCTGGCTCGTCACCGCCACCGACATGTTGCGCAGTGCCGTGAGGTGGGACACGAAGCGTCCGATCTGGCGCGCATGCGCTTCGCCATTCCCGCTCTGGCGCAGGTAGTCGATCCAGCGATCGACCAGGACGAGGCTCGAATACAGGCGCTCCGGGCCGCTGCGCTCGAAGGCCAGTTCCGCGGTCACCTGCTCCCAGCCGTTGCCTTCCTGGCCGATGAGCGCGTCGTCACCGAGTTCCACATCATCGAAGAACACTTCCGAGAAGTGCGTGTCGCCGGTGAGATCCTCGATGGGCCGTACCGTAACGCCGGGCAGCGAGAGGTCTACGATGACTTGGGAGAGCCCCTTCTGCCGATCCTGCGGGCTGCCGGAAGTGCGCACCAGCGCGAGCATGTACTGGCAATGGACGGCGTTGGTGGTCCAGATCTTGCGGCCGTTCAGGCGCCAGCCGTGCTCGGTGCGGGTGGCACGGGTGCCGACGCTGCCGAGGTCCGAGCCGGCGTTGGGCTCGCTCATGCCGATGCAGAAGAACGCCTTGGCGCCGCAGATCCTGGGCAGATAGAAGCGCCGCTGCGCCTCCGTGCCATAGCGCAGGATCAACGGACCGCTCTGGCGGTCCGCGATCCAGTGCGCCGACACCGGCGCCCCGACCGCCAACAGCTCTTCGACCAGAACGAAACGCGAGAACGGGTCGAGGTTCGCCCCGCCGTATTCGGCTGGCAGCGTAATGCCCACCCACCCCCGCGCCGCCAGCTTGTGGCTGAACTCAGCGTCGAAGCCGGTCCAGGAGCGAGCGCGCACATCGGCAGGCAGGGCATCCATCGCCGAGATCAGAAACGCCTTGATCTCGAGCCGGAATGCCTCGGCCGCAGGCGGTAATTGTGTGTAGCGAAAGGTACTGACGAGATTGGTCATGCGGATAACTTGCTGCAGCAGTAGGAATGGGGTGAACGCGCGGGCCGCGCCGAGCCGGAGAGCGCCCCGGCAGGCCGCTCATTCACCGGCAGCTGGCACCGCGGGCCGAAGAAACCGCCGCGTGACTCGCAGGGGATCAGCACCCTGCAGCCTCGGGCCGCCGGCCCGCCGATGTCCACGGGCCAGCGGACCGGGAGGAGCATCCACGCGGTCACGCCGTGTCTCCGTGGGCGAGGGCGTGGCGGGCGGCGATGTGGCCGAAGGTGAGCGCGACGCCGATGGTGTGGCCGGCGCCGTAGTAGGCGCGCCCGGAGGGGCTGGCCACGCAGTTGCCCGCGCCGTACAGGCCGAGGATGGGGCGGTCGGCGCAGTCGAGCACCTGCGCCTGCTCGTTGATCGCGGGACCACCGCAGGTGTCGAGCGCACCCGGCCCGAGGATGAGGGCGTAGAACGGGCCCTGGTCGCTGAGCGGATGCATGGTGACGTTAGGCATCGGGTTGGGCGGCTGGGCGGTGCCCTGACGCATCGGCGAGAACACCGCATGCCAGTCGCGATCGTAGTCGTGCAGCCCGCGCTCGAACTCGGCGTCTTTGCCGGCGGCGGCGTAGCCGTTGAAGCGGGCCACGGCCTGCTCGAGGGTGGCGGCAAACTCGGGCGCGAGCCGGTAGGCGCCGATGTGCGCGCCGATCTTCTGCATGCGCGCCTGGATGTTCGTGGCAAGCTCGGCCAGGGTTGCGCCGCCGATGAGGAAGGGGTCGGAGGCGCGCGTGGTGGGCAGCGGAAAAGCGCCGCCGAAGCCGTCGAGGGTGCGCTCGTCGAAGACCATGAACTGGAAGCGGTTGGGGTACTCCTTGGCCACCGGGTCGTAGACGAAGTGCGTTTCGGTGCGGTCGTTGTAGTTGATCTTTTCGTTAACCACGCGCCGGCCGTACTTGTTGACTACGATCATCGAGTCGCCCGGCAGCACGAACGCGCCCAAGCCGATGGCACGGCTTTGCAGCGCCTCCTCGAGCACCACTTGGGTGCGCCAGGCCGTGCCGAGCGTGCCCATGCTCGCGCCCATCGCCCCGGCAATCGGGATAAAGTCACCTGTGGAGCCGGGCATCGCGCAGCTGCCATACAGGCCCGGCTGGTGGCGCGCGACCAGCTCGGGGTTGTGGGCATAGCCGCCGCTGCCGAAGATGACCGCGCGGCGCGCGCGGATGCGTACGAGCCGCTCGCCCGTGCGCGCCTCGACGCCCACCACGCGCCCGCCCTCTTGCACCAGCGCGGTCACGGCGTGCTCGAGCAGGATCGGCACGCCGCGCTGGCGCAGCCACTCGGCCATCTGCGCGGCCAGCCCGGCCCCGCCCACGTAGGTGCCGCTGCGATCGACCGGCTCGAGCGCCCGCCCGCGCGGGGCGCAGTTCTCGGGCAGGTGGTCGGCATAGTCCGGGGCGAGCCGATTGACGTGCCACATTTTGTATTCTTGGAAGTGCGCCGCCCCCATCTCTTCCAGGTGCTCGACCGTGGCCGCGCCGTGGGCGTAGAAGGCCTCGAGCAGCCGATAGGCGGGCGTTGACAGGCCCAGCGTGGGGCTGTTCGGGTCGTACTCGCCCGGATACGAGTAGCGCGCCAGATAGCGCAGGCAGTCGACCTTGTCGTCGCGCAGTCCCTGCGCCGACATGAAGCGGTTGTTTGGAATCCAGGCGATGCCGGCCGACTTGTTGGTGGTGCCGCCAGTAGTCGGCAGCTTCTCGATGACAATCACCTTCGCCCCGGCCGCCGCAGCGGTCACCGCGGCCGCACAGCCAGCTGCGCCGCTGCCCACACACACCACGTCGGCTTCGTGGTCCCACTTGGCCGCAGGCTGGGCCCCCTCGGCGGCGGGCGCGACCGCCCAGGCCGCCAGTCCGCCTATCGTCAGGCCGCCTCGGATCAGTGCTTCGCGCCGGGTCGGGCGCTTCGGAGGGGTATTCGTCAAAGTTGTCTCCTTTTCTTCCATGCCGATCTTCAGGGGCCCGGGCCGACTCGAGAGCCTATCGCGGGCTGAATCGGGCGCCATGTACGGATCGCAAGATTTATATTTTTATAGCGTAATAAGTTACT
>NC_006823.1 GCF_000025965.1 Aromatoleum aromaticum EbN1 | reverse complement strand
ACGCCTGGCTCCAGTACCAGCATGGGGGCGACTATTTGATCCTGCATAGCCAGAATGACTCAGAACAACGAGTCCGGGCAATACCCGAGTCCCCGAGTCTCAACTGCCCAGTAGGGGGGTCTCAAGCCGGCCTGGATCGGTTCATAGCCTGCCTCGGGCCATGGAAGTACGCGCAGCTTCCACTTCTCCAGCGCTTCCTCGTCTTCCTCGATCTGGATCGTCTTGACCCGACCGTGGCCGATCCGCGTGCGTTTGCCGATGTGGGTGATCCAACCCGATTCGGGCGCGAGAAGGTTTTCCAGTAGGTCGATATCACCAATGCACCACGCGTCGAGTTGATGGATCTCCTCGACCGGATAGAACTCATGCATATTCTTGAGCAATCCGCGCGCCGTATCGATCGCGCCAGCGTAGGGTTTCCCCGCTTTGAGCGCGTTTTCCGTTCGCACCCCGATCTCCACCTTGTCGGCGATGATCCGTCGTGCGATGTCATAGGGGTTGGTCTTTCGCGTCCACATCCGCACTGATTTCTCACCGAAACTCACAGGGATCAGCGCCGACGCCTTCCATACCCACTCGTCGTTGTTCTCTGTCTTGGCTAGAGGAAGATCCTCGGCCAGCTCGCGGAGCATGCCAGTAGGCGCATTGTCTGCGTCCATTCCGGCTAGGGCAGCATGTGTCTGGGCATAGGCAACCAGCGCGTCAAGGTGAATCGGATACCCCGAGCGCTGCATCGGGGTGTCCAGATGGAAGGTGATCTTCAGCGGGGCGAGCATTACGCCGCCTCCTTGGCCTTCTTGACCTTTTCCTTGGGCTGCTTGCCGGTGAAGAACTCCATCAGCGACGGCACTGTGAGCGCGGCAAGCTCGCATTTCATGGCTTCGAGCATCGGGCCAGCAGCATCGGTCAGTTTGAGCTCGCCCGTTTTGTCGTCCAATGCGAACGGTGCGAAGGCTTTGTCTTCGAGGTTCGCCGTGAAGTGCTCGGCCGTGAACTTGCCGAAGCCGTTACGAATCCAGCCGCCCAGGGCTTGCTCATTGATGAGGTCACGCAGAGCGCACAGCAGCAGGCCGCGTTGGGCCTGCGTCGTGGTGTCTTGCAGGTCGAACCGAACGTAGAGCTCGGTGCCGGCGATGATGCTTTGGACAGAGACGACGTTCGCGAGGTCGGACTTCTTGATGCTCGCAGTCTCCTCGCCCGTGGTCTTTTGCTCCCCTTGATTCTTTCGATCGGAACGGTTTTGGAGCACATTGGCTTGCCACTGGGCGACGGCGTTCTCTGCGTCCTGTACGTAAGCCCGAAGCTCATCTGAGCGCATGACGCGGGTCACGTCATCGACGCGCACAATATGACGCACCTCGGTGAGCTTGTACCCGTCGCCCGACTCGACGGCCTCGCTGCCGTTCGAGAGGGGTAGTGCCCTGTTCTCATAGGGGCCAAACAACGCCGGTACCAAGCCCGCCTTGACGGTGGCGTTCATGATCGGCACGGCGTCAGAGACGATGAATCGAGAGCGCAGCATTCGCGTGCCGCCGCCAAAGAGACCCATGTAGACGTGTTTCGACGCGCGCTTGATCTCCTCGATCGTCACGCTGTTCTCGGGTTTGGCTCCCGAGGCACCTGCGCACAGCCCGGCGTAGAGTTCGACGGGGACCTTATCGCCCTTGGCAGCCAGTGCCTCCATCACCAACGCGGCCGCCTTGCGACGCAGACGCCCCCGCAGGTCGTTTGCCGGAAAGTACGGAATCTTGACCCGCATGCCATCGGTCAGAATATTCTGACGCATCGTGGCGATCACGTTCGCCATCCCGTTAGTCTTTCGCACAACGTAACCTTTGTCGTCCAGGCTGTACTGGATGGAGTCGGCTACGTGCATGGGTGCGGTGAGTTTGAAGATCCCCTGGATATTGCTGTGGGTTGTCATCGCTTTTCCTTTTTCGTGAACGAAGTTTATTTGCCGAGGGTTCGGTGGGTTATGCGCCGGGCTTAAGCTTGAGTTCGCTGCCAGGGGTTTTTGCGTACAGGATGTGGGTGAGCCCCCAGATCTCCCCTACTGTCGCCGAGCGTAAGGTGTGTGCCGCGCGCATGAGCGCAGGGTCGCCAGCGGCGATTTCATCGACCCAGGGCGCCAGGGCGCCGCTCTCCGGGTTCTCCATCTCGCGTTCCAGCCTGACTGGAGCTCGGAACGCGGTCGGCCTTCCGATCTTTTTGCCCTTCTTTTCGGCTGCCTTGGCGATTTCGTCGGCGATCTTTGCTTCCGAGAGCGCCTTCGCGGCTTCGATCGACTCAAGGAGATGTGCTCGGCGAATCACCAGGGTTTTGTCGTTGTAACGCACGACCATCCGTTCTCTCGAAAGATTGACCGGTGCTTTCCAGGCGATGTGCCCCAACTTCTGGGTGCTGATGAAGGCCAGATACGGGGGTTCGGGTGGGTTCACGAGCCAGTGCGCAACTGCATCGTTACTGAAGAATCCAAACACCCCGCCCTTGCACACGATCGACTTCGTGTAGTCCTGCATGAAGTCCTTCCCGCGTGCATTGACGGCGAGGCAGGCGCCGCACACGTGGGTCCCCCACGGGTTCTGCAGATCCGCAAAGTCCGTGAAGGAAGCGGTCGGCTTCCATGCCTCGCACGGGTCGCCGACAGCGTAATGGCCTCCGCACATGACACAGCGCCCGTCGTGATCGGCGGTACTCTTTCCTGTGGTCGGGATGCGCAAATACGAAATGAGAAGCTGCGTGGGAGAAATCATCACGCGTACCTCCCGGTGCTCATCGCAGGGTGATCAGCAATAATTCGTCCGTATCCGCGTGATGTCAGGTTGCCTGCAAACCAGTACCCCTTCAGGTCCAGGCACGCATAAAACTCCACGTCAGCCAGGCCAACGAATTGCTCGGTTGCGCCCGTCGACGTCACAAGGCGCATGCCGCGAGGGCGTACGACGCTCTCTACATGGATGTCCACTTGCGCCGTGGGTGGAAGATCCAAGCTATACGCGACTGCTTGACGCTCAAGGGCAGAAAGGATGCGCGAGGCGACCTGCGTCGTGTTCTCTGCGGTCTTCGTCAGTCCCCGCTTCATCACCAAGTTCCGGACGAAATACCGCTTCGGGTCGTCCAGTCCCTTGATGCTCAGGGTGTGCTGCTCAAGCTCAACCCCGACGCCGCGACCGCACCGCTGCGTGACGATCTGGATTGCGGGCAGGGTGGCCGCTTCGAGGAGGGGTTTGTAGCGCTCACCTGTAGCGAGAATGCCCACCCAGGTCGATGACCCGACAATGCGAATTCCCGGGATCGCAAGCGGGTTTGCCCGCTGCTCCTCGGTTGGCGGTGGCGGTTCGTGACCGTGCTGTTCGATGTAGCCGCGCACCCTTTTCTCGTTTCGCATCGCGCGGGTGATCGCATGGCCGGTTTGTGGGTCGCGGCTGAAAAAAAGTGGCGGCAGATCGTGCTTGGCCAGTGCTTCGCGGAGATCGTTGGGCCAGAGTTTTTTGCCAGCCGGGAGCGCAAACCGAAGTAGATGTTGCTGCATTCGATTTTCCTTTAATCAGATAACTTCCTGAACAAGCTAACATGACGCTGTCTCCTTTACAAGTTTGGCTTCTTGCTTTCTAATAAATCAAGAAAACAACTGATTAAAGGTGGAACATGGCTGTCGTCGTGACTTTCCGCGTGCCTAAAAACGTATGCGAGAAGCTGGTTCCTGGATTTGGCACGCCTGCCGCAGACGCCCTTGCCGTCAAGCACGTGATGCGCAGCACGGTCGCAAAGGCCCTGGAAGAGAAACTCGATCTCCTCCATATCGAGGTCCCATCCAAAGCGGCCATCGAGCGGGTCAACCTCAGCCTGAATAGCGAGCTTGCAGAGCAGGTCCGAGTACTCTCGAAGTCGAGCGGCGTGCCGGAATCGGTCGTTTGCCAGCGACTGATCTTGAGCTATGCGGCAGTACATGAGTCCGCGCATCTCGAGTCTGTGCCCGGCGGGTGTGAGCTCCTCGAGGAGGCATGGGCGGCGGCAGGGCTCAGTACCCGTGTTGAACAGGCCCAGGTCTTCCTGAACCTGCGAGGCGCGTTCGAAGGTGGTCAAATTGCGCTGGTAGAGGCAGCGACAGGTGTGGGCAAGACCTTGGCTATGTTGCTTGCGGCCGAACAGTGCCTGCGGGACCACCCGGGCGGGCGTGTCGCGATCGCCGTCCCGACGATTGCGCTCATGAGGCAGTTCGCGGAGGCCTATGGAAGGCTTCCTGGCAGCCTCAGCATGCACCCACTTCATGCGGTTTTTGGTCGGCGTGAGTTCGTAAGTCGGGATGCAGTGCGCGAGTTACTCAAGAACCCGAAATATTTCGATGCCATGCAAGCCGTTGAGCGTTGGATCGAGCTCGATGGTGAGCCATTGCCTGACTCGCCGTTCCAAAAGCGGTGGCTCGTCTCCACGCTCAAGCAGATTGCTCCGGCACTCCCTGTGGCGGTGTGCTGTTTGTCCGATACACCCGATGAGGATGATCCTGGGTTTCAGTCGTACCTGGAGCAGTTCGAGCACGAGATCAGGCCGGAAAGTGAAATCTTGCTGTGCACGCACGCGATGCTCGGCTACTCGACCAAACAGCGGCACTGGGTCGCCTCCCGAAGCGATGAGGTACGAGCTCTCCGAACACGGGAAATCGACCTGATGCTTGCGATCCGTGCCGAGGAGAACGGTAAGGAGAAGGCGAGGCTTTTGCAGGCGTTGCGAGAGATCGAGGCAGAGCGTATCCGGTGCGGGGCCGAGGCATCTGAGCACGCAGGCAAACTTCCCCCGTTCGCGTACCTGCTTGTCGATGAGGCACACCAATTCGAGGCCGCCATGGCCTCAGCCAACGCGTCCTACCTTTCCTTGCGTGACCTACTTCGTGCGGCTGAGTACTGTCACAAAGAGGGGTATGGCATCTCCGCGGCAAAGGTGGCTGCAATCAGGGCCGGGATTGAGCGCCTGCGAGCGATCTCGCTTTTTGCCAAGGGCGAAACGATCGCCTTGTCTGAACGCACTAGCGCGGCCGAGCAGGTGCGCGCATCCCTTGCGGAGATTCTCGATGCCTGCAGCGTAGGGAGAGTTCGGAACAGGGATGAGAATCGCTCGGCTCACGCAAAACTCCGCGAGGTGGAGTATGCCAAAATTATACTTCGGGCCGCGGTCAACAGCCAATCATCCAGGCAGCATGCGCTCGTGAAGTTTTCGCCCGTGCGGACCTACCCGCAGCTCTATGTCGGTGCCGGGCGAGTGGATGGTCTGATGGGTAGCCTGTGGGGGAGTGTCTCCGGTGCTGCGTGCGTTTCAGCAACACTTTTGCTTCCAAAGGCAGACGGTGGCTACTCGAGCTATCACCACAAACGGTTGCTTAGCATTCCAGATGGACGATTCCATGCCTTCGCACCGATTTCTCCATCCTGGCTGAGAGAGGCCATCCAGAGCGTGCATTTGCCGGTCGCAGAGCCAAGGCTCTGCCCGCCGTCTCGCGGGGACAAGCTCACGTCGGCTGCGTTGCAGGAGGCTGAACGCACGTGGCTCGAAGCCGTCTGCGAAGAGGTGACACGCATCCAGGCCAGTGCAGCAGGCGGTGTGCTGGTTTTGATGACCTCGTACCATTCGATTCAAGTGCTCAGCGCCTTGATGCCCTTTCAGTTGCGTGCAAGCGCAGTTTTCGGCACTGCCGACGCAACCCTGGCCGAGCAGGCGAGCGCGTTTCTGAGGCTACGGATGGCGGGCAGGAAGGCCGTCTGGTTTGCAACCGGTGGCGCATGGACTGGGCTTGATATCGGTGGTCACGAGCCCCTGCACACGCTACTGGGTCAGCCAGCATTGAGCGCCGAAGAGGATAACGTGCTCACTGACGTGGTGATCCCTCGCTTGCCCTTTGGATTGAACAAGTCCGTCACACATGAATACCGAATCAGGAACGAGCCGGCCGTGCCGTGGGAAGTGCTCGACATGATCTTGCGGCTCAAGCAAGGCATGGGCCGACTGATTCGTCGTGCGGGGCTACCCAACAATCGCCGCATCCATTTGCTCGATAGCCGAATCCATCGTCCTCACTTCAAAATGATCGATGAGAGAGTTCGCTCGATATTCGCTCCGTATGGGCGCGGCTGAGCCTGTTCGCGTGGTACTCAGGAGCATGTTTTTTATGCGCCCGTCCAGCGCATCTCTGAGGTGCAGTTCAACCTCAATCCAAGGAGAAAAATATGGGCATCACCACAAGTCCGATTGTCGTTCATCTCGATACGATCGGTATGGATGACTACCTGGCCAGCGATGACCAGGCCAAGACGGTGTTTCACGCGCTTCAAGCCTACGGCTTTCTGCTCACGCACCAGCCACCGAAGGGTGTTCTTCGGCGCTACACGTTTGCCGAATTCGCAGCGGTGATCGAGATGAACTACGACGTCACCGAGCCGCGGCATTGCGAAGTTGTTGCGGTGTTGCGCGAGGTGCATCGCCTCAATTCTGGTGAGAGTCCGGTTCGCGCCAAGCTCAAGTCGATCGTGATTACCAGAGCGATCGAGGAGTACCGGGCTGAACTCGAGGCGTTCGCCCAAAAGCACGAAGGCGAGATCGCTGCGCTGGCAGAGGAGGTTAACGCCGGACGCATCGTCCTCGATGAAGACGAGCACTGGGATCGTGTCGATCTGCTGAAGGGGGCGCTGGGCAGCCGATGCGCGAACGCAGTCGGTTCGCGTGAGGATGATCAGGAGGAAGCCTTGGCACTGGCCGAAAGCTGGGTCAGCGCGAGCTACTCGCAGTTTGAGCCTCGCACGAGTCTGCTTCTGGCCTTTTGGCTGGAAGGCATCGATGCGGTGTGCGGCAGGCTGTCTCGCGTGGTGGAGGCCTGATCATGGTGTTCTCTCAACGCGAGTTGGCAACGGTGTTGGCAGCCCTGCGCTTCTGGGCGCGTACCGGCATCTCGGGTACGCCTCTGGAGCATTCGATCGCAACCGAAGGGGAGGTGCTGCGGCCCCTCAACATGGAAGAGGTCGATGTGCTGTGCGAACGACTCAACACGGTCGATGACCACGAGGCGAAGCGGGTTCTGGTGAGCGTTAGCGGCGGAGTTGCCGACATCGCCTGCGATCCAGGGGTTGAGGTGGCCGTGTTCGACCATGACGCCTTTGCATCCGATCCCGAAGCGACGGCTGGCGTGCCTTCAAGCTTCAAGGGCCTCGCCGAGGTTCTGGGGGTGCCTGTGGAGGCTCATCATGAGTAGCCACTGGGCGTGGGCCGAGCGGGTGATCGCTCAGCATGACAGGGACAAGCCTTTTGCGCCTGAAAACGGTGATGCGCTTCGTTTTAGCGTTGGCGACCCCGTGATCTACACCAACGCCTATGGCGTGCAGTTCAAGCAGCGTGTGACGGGCCTGTATCAGCCGTCCGAACCGTGCTCGCTGTACGCAACGGGCCGGCGCTATCTCCTCGATACGGACTGCTACTGGATGCCGGTAGCAGAGGCAAATCTGGAGTTGGATGTATCCAGGGCGGCGCTCTGATCTAGGCAAGTAGCAATCTAACTCAATGGGGCGAAATGCCCCGACCACCCTCGGCGGACAGTCACTTCCCGCCAGGGGGTGAGTGTTCGCCATTTCTTTCGGAATGAATGGAGAACGAAGATGGCACAGAATTACTACGACTGGACGGGTGTCCTCAACCTGAAGCAGGTCACCGGCGTCATTCAGGCGCTTTTTGGCGGTGCTGATCTGGATGCTGCGTATCCCGGCAACGGGCAGGCGTACATCGCGGAGATGTCAGAGGGCAGTTGCCTGCGTTGGGATGAGATCCACGAGGCGCTTGTCGAACTGGCTGAATCGTACGAACTCGCGGTCACCGAGGGTGCCCGTGAGTGCATCAAAGCCTGCGCGGTGCTGCTTGCCGAGCACTTTGGGCACTCCTCAGAAAAGGTAATCGAGGTGCTCGATGGGCAAGCCTTCGATGATGATCGGCCGGAACTTACGGTGCTCTTCGAGTTGGCTCAACTGTTTGATGATGGCCACGAGCTCACGTCGATCGAGACTGAAGGTGCGTATCACTGCAGCAAGCCACGGCTCCACGAATTCGGCGGGAATGGCTTGTTCATTGGGAAGCATGTCGTCGTGCATCGTTCATCGGCTGCGGCGATCGCGGATGGCAGTGGTCTGGAACGGGCGCTCAGTGAAGGTCGCCTTGAACGCGCTGTTCAGCAGTTGCTTCTACAGGTTGAAGGTCGGCTTGAGGAAGTGACCGATGAAGCGGTCCGCGCCACGTTGCGTGAGGGATTGGCTCGAGCACTGGCCAAGCCTGAGCAAGACAAGGCAGCGCTACCCAGTTCGGTGCCTGTCAAGCACTGGGCCTCGTACGCGTTTGCCGATCTGGAACCCACTCATGTCATGGAGGCCGATGACCAACGCTTGCATTCGGGTCAATTGTTCCTTACGGCAGGGCAGGGTGAGGGTGACCTCGACCAGCTTCTGTCGGTGACGATGGAGGTCGGGACGAACCCCGTCAATGGGATCGACCAGGTGCCGTGCGCGCATATCCACTTTGATTCAGATGCGCTCGCGTTCTCGCTCTACCGGGTCGGTAACGGGATCGTGCTGCGGCCGGAGGTCGGCGTCACGTTGCGAGGTCAAGCCCCAACGTCTGTCTCGGACGATGCGTTCTTTTGGGTCGAGTGAGCGTGGATGGTCGACAGGAGAACGAACATGGCGAAGTCGGCACAGGAAATCGTTGCATCTATCGCGCCCAACGAAGCGGCCTTCATGCAGAACTCGGAGCAGTTTGCGGGATTTGTCAGGAAGGCCACCTCAACGCGGGTCGATTTTCACTGGAGGGATGCCTTGCCCGGAAAGCCTGATGAGATGACGATCAACCGTCATGGTGTCGTGTGCAGCAGGCGGTTGTTCGAAGGTCAAACCTGGTTCGGGTACACGTTGGACCCGTTCGGTGAAGACGTCAGTTACAGCGCGACCAACGATGTTGCCAAGCTCATGTTGGAGCGGTTCTTGAAGCGGCCCCAAGCCGCTTGAGTGAGGTGGATCGAGTCGGCGCGATGCCGATTCGACTCTGATCACAAGCCCAGCACACCTCCGTTCACGAGGTGCGCTGGGCTTTCTTTTTGGCTGATCTGTTCTTGTGAGGAGGAGGTGGAGTGCGGGCCTGTTAATATATTGATTCTCCTTGAATCTAAGACAATTCAGACGAGAAGGATTGAAATGCAAGCTGACGAGGAAATGTATCGCCTGATTGTCAACGAGATTAGCGATGGAATCTTGGTGCTCGATGCGGACTTCGTCGCGCGTTTTGCCAATCCAGCCATGCTCCGAATTCTTGGCTATTCCCCGGATGAACTAGACGGGGTGTGGGCAGGCGACTTGGTTTGGTCTGAGGCCGAGGACCTGGGGCGCTTTGCCGAGGAAACTGAGAAGCGCAGGCGGGGTGAGAGCGGAAATTACGAACTTCGCTGGCGGCGCAAGGACGGCTCGGCGCGCTGGAGTCGCATTAGCGCTACGGCTCGCTTCGACCCTGATGGGCAGTTCGATGGCTCTCTTATCGTGTTCCAAGACATCACGGAGCGTAAGCGGACTGATGAGGCACTTCGGTTGTGGGCGAGTGTCTTTGCCAACAGCCGCGAGGGAATCGCAATCACAGATCGGAACGGGATAATCCTGGATGTCAATGAGGCATTCGTCCGTATCACTGGCTATGGTCGTGAGGAAGTCATCGGCCAGAATCCTCGCATCCTTCAATCTGGACGCCACGATAGTGCTTTCTATGCTGGCATGTGGGAGAGCCTCTACAAAGCTTCAAATTGGTGTGGGGAGATATGGAATCGGAGAAAAGACGGAGAAATTTACCCGCAGTGGCTCAATATTTCGGCAGTGCGGGACGAAGAGAGTGAGGTTTCGCACTATATCTCGGTGTTCATGGATCTCAGCCAGATCAAGAGCAACGAAAAAAGGTTGGAATTACTAGCTTACTTCGACCCGCTGACAGGCCTGGCAAATCGCACCCTCCTCGCGGATCACATGCGCATGGCGATTGCGCGCAGTCGGCGCGAGTCGACGCTGTTCGCCCTCGGCTATCTGGATCTGGATGGGTTCAAGCCGGTGAACGATCAGTTCGGCCATGAGGTAGGCGATCAGTTCCTACAAGAGATCGCGAAACGTATCAAAAGTGTGGTGCGGGGTGACGATACTGTCGCTCGGTTAGGTGGCGATGAATTCGTGATCTTGGTGCAGGGCTTGCGAAAGCCCGAGGAGTGCCATCACACCTTCGAACGCTTGCTAGCCAAGCTAGAAGAGCCGATTCAACTGAATGGGCATCATCTCACTGCCACGGGGAGTATTGGCGTTACCTTGTTTCCCTGTGATGAAGCGGACCCCGATACCTTGCTGCGCCACGCCGATCACGCCATGTACCAGGCGAAAGAAGCTGGAAAGAATCGCATCCATCTTTACGACACGGAGTTTGATGTAGAGGTTCGTGTTCAGAGAGAACTGGTAGAGCGTATCGAACATGCGCTGTCCGAACGCGAATTTTTGCTTTTCTACCAACCAAAGGTCGATCTTCGGCGTGGGCGTGTAATTGGTGTCGAAGCGCTGATCCGGTGGCAAGACCCCGATCGCGGTCTGTTGCCGCCGAGCGCCTTTCTGCCTCAGATCCAGAACCATCTTGTCAGTCAGAAGATTGACCAGTGGGTCCTCAGTGAGGCGGTCGCGCAGTTGATGTTGTGGCACGCAATCGGGCTCGATCTCAGTATCAGTGTGAACGTTTCCGGACTCAGCTTGCAGACCCATGATTTCATGAACACGCTGGCGAAACTGCTGGCTGCTCATCCCGAAATAAATCGTTCTCGCCTTGAGATTGAGGTGCTCGAAACGGTTGCGCTTGACGACATCGAGCACATTTCCGGGATTATCAGTCGGAGGCAGGCTGAAGGTATCCGTTTTGCGCTGGATGACTTCGGTACCGGTTACGCGTCCTTGCGCTACCTAAAGCATTTGCCGGCCGACGTCTTGAAGATCGATCAGTCCTTCGTCCGGGACATGCTGAACGACGAGGAGGATCGAGTGATCGTGGAAGGGGTGATCGGTCTGTCGCGAGCGTTCAAACGCGAGGTCGTTGCTGAGGGTGTTGAGACCCTCGAGCACTATCTATGCTTGATGGAGCTTGGGTGCGACTTTGCGCAAGGCTTCGGTATTGCCCGGCCGATGCCCGCGTCTGAGTTTCTTCCATGGCTGGAGAATTGGTTGCCGCCAACGGAATGGGTGCGACATGAATCCGGTTACAATGCCGCATTTTCTGCACATATAGGAGGTTCTTGTGCCTGAATGCATTCGTTGTCCAGCGCTCTGCGCGTCGAGAAGCCAGATCGTCATGTCGACGCCAGCCCCGTTGGGGGGGCTATTGGCGATTGGGGAGGCGCCAGGTGAGAAAGAAGACGAAATGGGCATTGGGTTCACAGGGCAGGCAGGTAAGACGCTCGATCGATTGCTTGCCGAGCATGGCATCGGACGCGAGGGCTACGGGCGAGCGAACATCTGCCGCTGTCGGCCGCCTGAGAACCGAAAGCCGACGAGAGCGGAAGTCGATGCATGTATGCCGTATCTGGCAGAGTTCATCGAGCAAACGCGGCCGCGGGTGCTGCTGTTAGTTGGGGGCACAGCTGCTGCGCACATCGTTGGGACAGGCTCGCTTGCACGACGCATTGAGATGTCGCGGTCGCCCGGAGGTACTTGGGTCGATCCGGCTATGTGCCATCCAGCGCTTCGCTCGCTGGCAGCACAACGCGGGCTGCTTGCGGTCCCGATGCCCCACACGAGCGGCCTAGCGTGGAACCGCAAGACTCCGGCAGGCGAGCCGTGGTCGGAGGTCGGGAAGCGCCAGGTTGCCCTGGCGGTCGAGCTCGCGCAGCGCGAGGGCTGAACAGGGCTTGCCTTCGTACTCGAGCACCTCGCGGATGGTAGCTGGTTTTCACTGGTTGCTTATCGCATCCCTTTTGTGCAGTTCCAACTCACAAAAGGAGATGTAGATCATGGAATACGCATACGGTTTGCAGTTCCGGCCGGCCAGCATTGGTGCTGTGCCGCCCGGTTTGTTTGAGGTTCGGGAAAACGGTGAACCCGGCGCCGAGCGATTCACGCGCCACGGTGTCATCGTTTATGACCGCCCTCTGACTGAAAGCGAGATTCGTGCTTTCGAGCTGGTTGTGCTGGCCGACGACATCCAGCGCGACACCCTGGCTACCGAGGTGGCCAGCAAGCTTGCGACCTACGGGCAGAGCTACCTCGAGCTTTGGCGTGAAGATCAGGGGATGTTTGAGTCGATCGTGGCGGATCGTCTGGCAGATGTCCGGCCTTACTCGGTCTTTGTGGGTCAGGTGCCGGTGTTTGCAGGCAAGGTCGCAGAAAAGCTGGCTACCCTGGTTGAAACCAAGAACGGGGAGGTTTGATCTATGCGACCCCGTATCCGGCAACATCGAAAATCGGATCTCGAAACAGCCGAGCAACAACAGGTTCGACTGGCCTTCGTTCGAGAGCGAAACAAGCGCTTTGGCATGATCGTGGAGGGCGTCCCATATCACGAGGAGCTTGCAGGCAGGGCAGGAATGAGCTTTCTGATTTTGCCCGAAGCACATCATGTCCTCGATGATGTCAAGCGAGCAGCTGCCGCACTTTGGCGACAGCGTGACGTGGTTTTCATGGAGGTGTTTTGGCCATCGCATTCCGAGATGGAGTGCTCGCCATGCTGAACAGTCGTGAGTTCTACATGGACCTTGGGCGACAGGCTGCTAAGGCCCGGAATCAGCGTGATGAAGCGCGTGCTGAGTTTCATGCTCGACACTTCCGGGCTGCGAAGGCGCTCGAACAGGGTGAGGATCGACAGATTGCCGATCGTCTCTACCGGGATGCGTATGCCGAGGAAAGGCGTACGTGATCCTTGATTCATGACACAACCAGGCCAGCCATCTGATATCGGATGAGCTGGCCTTTTTCATTTCTGCTTTGGGTGCAAAATTCCGATGTTTATATAAACTGTCAGGAAGAATTGTTTTCCAGGAACACGAATCAATGCGACTTTCTGCTTTTTGCTCTCTCGGGCGAATGGCTGTCGTTGCGGCTTGCTTTGCCCCATTAACTGCATTCTCGGACACACCTGCGGTTGGGCATTTCAAGCTGAAGAACAGCCTCGATCGACCTGTCGACGGATATTGCATCGATGTGGTCGGCTCCGGGCGCTACATCCGATTTGACATGCCGCTCACGGCGCATAACTGCAAGGGACCGCAGTTGTACCAGGATGAGGCAGTCATTCTGGAAGGAGGCAAGATCAAGTTTCCGGCGTACGGCGCCTGCGCTACGGTGGCGGGGATCAACGGCCGGGCGCTGCCTGGCGCTGCGTTGGTACCGCGTCAGTGCGGCGAGCGAAGCCCTTTCCTGGAAGCGGAAAGTTTGCAGCGTTTCACATTCCATCCGGACGGACGGGTGGAGCTTTCCGGGTCTGGCCTCTGCATGACGGTCAGCGACCAGTCCGACTCGACTTTCGAGCCAACGCATCGATGGCGGCCGCTCTACATGGCGCGTTGCAGCGAGGTCGATCCGACGCGCTCGCAGTGGGAATTCGTTGAGTACATCCCTCGATCTGGGGTTGATGGTTGATGGGAGCGAAAGAAGACAGGCAGTTCTCAAACCTGACGACTCAGCGTCAGAAGACGTACCTCGAGCGACTCAAGAGCAGCAAAGGGCGCCGCGTGGTGGTGGACCTTGGACCCGAGCTTGCAGAGGGGCTTGATCGGCTTATCGCTTCAGGCTACGGCCGCTCGCAGGTGGAAGTGATTCGCAAAGCCTTGACCGAAGCATGCGACGGTGTTTCCAGAGAGTGCGATTGCGCCAGCGAGATCGAGGCGGTTCTTCGGGAAGCAATTGCACTTGAGCGGGCAGCCTATGTGCTTCGGTTGCGGGAACGCGCTGCCGACTTCAAGACCCCAGAAGCTTGCGGAGAGCTCGTAGACGAGGTTTTGGCGCAGACGTACAAGCCGGTCGGGTTACCTTAATTTCTCCATTGTATTGGAATCGATGCATCTATTTGACTGCGTTTATATAAACATACAGAATGCCTCTGTGCCACCTACAGGAGCTTTCTAATGTCATACGTTGCACGCAAGTACTTCGTTCTGCCTGCGGATCGAGAAGAAGTTAAACGCGCCATTTCAATGTTCATGCTGGCTAAGTCCGATGCCCGTGCGTCTTATCGCGAGATCGAGGCTTATGGTGCGGCCGGAATGTATTTTGTCCCCGGAAAGGGCTGGGGTATGAGCTTCAAGGAACGCCCCAAAACGGCCAAGGTTGAGGGACTTGGGAAGTTCACCTTTTTCGAAAAGGAAGAAGCCTGGGTGGCAATTCCTGACAAGAGAACCGCCGCCGGCAAAAAGCTCGAGGAGCTGCTTCAGAACACTGCTGAGTTGCAGGAAATCTGGCAGTGGTCACTCGAAAAAAGCCTCGGCATCTACGGCGTTGTTGCGTGCGGGTTTCCGACGACCTTTCACTACTGTTGCGCCAAACCGCTTTTCGATGGGCGGGTGATCGTCTCCACGCCTGACGCGAAGAACAGGCCTACTGGAAGCGGTTACTCGCGCAACTTTGAGGACCCCGTTATTCCGGGGTGGGCAGTGGAAATCTCAGCTGACGCATACGAGGCTCTCAATGCGTTGCCTGAGTTTGGCAGGGAAAACGCCGAGGCTGCATGAGGTGTGCGCGTGACTGAGACGACAAGCGAAACGATTGACAGGCTACAGGAAGAGCTCGCCCGGGCAAGACAAACAATCGAGGCACAGCAGTTGGCGTACCGGGCCATGGTTGCCGACTACCAGCACTGCGCGAACACGCTGCAGGAGGTGTCGACGCAGTTGGAAGAGGTAAGAAAGCTTGGCTCAAGCGGTTGGCTTCGTGCCATCGATGAGGAGCTGGTTTGCTCTTTCCTTGGAATTGCAAAGCCCGAAGAGAGCTACGAGCAGGCAAAGCTCAAATTGAGCAGGCTCATCGCCTGGCACGTGGGGGTCGCTTGCGATCCTGCTGTCAATGGCGGCTGGGTGCTGATGCCCCAGGTGCTTGACGACCGAATGCAGGCGATTTTGGAGCGCGATGGCTATCGGTCGCTCGTTCAGTCCGCGCGAAAGGATTGTTCCGATGTTTGACGAAGAGTTGGAAGGAGATGGATTGGCCAATCTCATTGGCCGCCTTCGCGCCATGCAGGGCATGGGGGATGAACAGCTTAAATCGCTGATGGACGGCGTTGGTCCACAGGCTGCCGATGAGATCGAGCGTCTGCGTGATCTCATCGAGTCAGAGAGGGACGAAGCACTTGAACAGGCTCGTCTGCTTGGCATGGGTAGCGAACGAGAAGCCGCGCTAATGGCGAAGCTGGATATCGCCTCCGCAAGTAATGGTCGGCTCCGGTGGTTGCTACGGCAGATCATGGACGCACTTCCTGCGAACAGGGATTGGCTCGATCCGCAGTTGGAAAGCGAGGCAATTATTGCGGCGGACCAGGAGAGCAGCGCATGAGCGTTAAACAAGAGCATCGCTACTACAAGTGGGTGCTTGAGACTGGCCGTGCAGTGACCGATCGGCAGCGCGAGATCGAGGCAGCGACGATGGAGCGCAAGCCGCGCCCCTGCGTGATACCGCCCAAACCGAATGCCAATCGCAGACAAGTCCGGTCGTGGATGCGCAACAACGCGGACGGGTTCGGTAGTGCAACGCAGCTCGCGGAGGCTGCAAATGCTGCCCTCGAACTCCCGCCTGGTGCGATGGATGACGAGACGCACTGGGTGTGGGAAGAGGCGCTTGCGGCGCTTTATTCTGATGAAACGGAGAAAAGAAGTGCCTGAAACGCTGGAAAAAAGACGGCCGCACGACCTTTGCCTGCATGTCCGCAGGAGCGGCACTGGAAGCTGTATGTCGTTCATGCCGCTGGATGCTCGAGCCCAAGATAATTTGCTCAACGATGTTCGAGGGCTGATTGCCGAATACGCTCAGAGCGTAAACGTGCCGTTAGACCCTGCCGTCCTCGCCGATTCGGGCGTGGAAATCGTCTCCGCGCAGACACTTCAGTACATCGCCAGTCTCGAAAGCCTTCTTGAAGAAGCCGCTGCCGATACAGACGACGATGCATTCGCAGAACGGGTCGAGAGGGCATTGCGATGAGCGAAATGGATCGTGCAACCGTGCCTGGTCATGTCGAACTGGTCCGCGAAATCGCCAAGCTGCTTACCTCCCGAGTGGAGGCTGCGATGCAGCACACTTTCCGCCTTGAGTTGGCCGATGCAGCGAGTGGTAAGCCCTTCGCTCCTGAACAGCGCCGCGAACACCTGATGATCTTGTTTGCTGAAATCATCAAGGGCATGGGCGCTGATCGATTCTCGGAAACGCCGGTAGAGCTTCTCGACCAGTTTGCCGTCATGTCGGTGATCAAGAACCATGATACGGGCGGACTGTTGCGTAGCCTTGTTAACTCCTTCCTGATCGCCTACAGCACGCCGGAAACCGCAGATCGCGCCTACTTGGCGCTCATGCAGCTCGAGGCCCTGCGCGTAGAAGTGGGGGAGGCTCGGAAGGCAGTTTCAGCTAATGTTTTGATGCATTGATGGCAGGGCAGGAGAGGAAGATGGACCACGAGCAGATGGTATTGGCGCTGGAAGCCACCGGACAGTACCGGGTGCTGCGCCGCTTCGTGCCGGCAGAGTCGTATCAGCTCGATGATGAGAAGATTGAGGTGAGCCGAGTTCGTTCGGTCTTGGTGGTGGACGTCGAAACGACCGGTCTCAAGAAGGATTCGGACAAGATCATCGATATTGGCCTCGTCCTGGCTGAGTTCGACAGGGTTTCCGGCCAAGTGCTTCGCGTGCTTGAGCGCTACAGCGGCTTCGAAGACCCAGGTCGGCCGATCCCGGAGGAAATCACCCGATTGACCGGCATCCGGGATGAGGATGTCTTGGAGCAAACGTTCGATGATGCGCGGGTCGAAGCGCTCATTGCCCGAGCAGACTTGGTGGTGGCCCACAACGCGCCCTTTGACCGTGGCTTCCTCGAATTGCGCTTCCCTTCTTTTCAGAAAAAGTGGTGGGCTTGTTCGCAGCGTGAGGCACCCTGGTCGCAGATGATGACTGGCTCTACCAAGCTCGAGTGGCTAGCGTTCCAGATAGGAGGCTGCTTTTACGAAGCACACAGGGCTTTGGTGGATGCGGAGGTGACCTTGTTCATCCTCGCGCAGATGGGGCCGGGCGGCCGCCCCATCCTCTCTCACCTGCTGGAGGTTAGTGGGCGCAAGACGTATTGCGTCTGGGCTGAAGGGGCGCCCTTCGAGGCGAAGGACAAATTGAAGCTGGAAATGGGCTACTCCTGGAGCGACGGGGCGAGCCCGGACAAGCCGATCAAGGCATGGTTCAAGCAAGGGGTGGTCGATCTCGAGGCTGAGCTCGAGACGCTGGCCAGGACGGTCTATCTGCGACCCGCTCATCTGACGATCGATTCGATGACCGGGTACGAGCGATTCACAGATCGATACCATTCTCGGGATAAGCGTCCATTGCCCGGGCTTCATGTTGAAGTGCCGGAACCCGTTGCAGCTCCTGCTGTGGAGCCCAGTCGAACGAGCACGCCGAGCTCTGTGCCGACGCATGGTTTGCCGTTGTAGCAACGGTTTGTTTGAGGTTGAATCGTGGTGAAGTGGATACGACGTATTTCCAAAAAAATCCGGTTTTTTTTCATCGATAACTTCACTGAAGAAGGTCGCTATTATGTGCGCGGCGAACTAGCCAATAAAGTTCTAGAAGCGAATGGTTTAAAGGCATTGCGTTGGGATGATGGCATTCCTTTGAATGTGGATAACCTATCGCGTGGAGAAATGGATCTCTATTTTGCGGTTAAAACGCTCAGAAGAAGTGGCCACGTGATCGTTGACAAAGAATGGAGCCTCATCGGCTCCGTGCATCAAAACTACTTTGAGTCGAGCGACGAGAGAGCGCAAAAAAGAAGGGAGTCTTTCCGGCTTGTAAGGGGAGGGATTATCGCGGATCGTGATGAACAGAACTAGGCGCCCATTCCGACAGTGACGTCCGCGACATGGCCGACGTGCGAGGCTCCCTCTAACCACGACTCTGCGTATGGGCTTCCTCTATAGGACTTTTCCTCTTGAATTACAAAAAACTCCTCTTACCCGTAGACATTAAGCTTCCTGAAAAAGTGATGCTTGAGAACGGAACGATGTTTGTTACTTTCCAGACTCTCGATGAGCTTTGTAAATTCTGGCAAGAGCACAAAAACCAGTTCGATTTCGCCTGCACAGGTGATTGTGATGACGATGTCGGTTTTTTGCGAAGATACGAATGGGTTTTCGGTAATTCAAAATCTGAGATAGTGCGAACAGTATTACGCTGGGGTAAATCTGGCCTCGCATTTGAATTCTTTGATTGGGCGAAGGACGATCCGTCAAGTCACCTTGGTTGGTTTTCTGATCGAGAATATGAACGTAACCTTCGTATTGAAAAAGGATTTTGGTCCGACGAGGACGAGGCGGCTTATCAAGCTGATTGCATCTGCAGATCACCAGAAACCTATCGTGGCTACTGGCGGTTGATGAGCACTGCAGATCCATCGCTGTATCTGGAGGAGAGGGTTAACTACTGGATCGATTGTGAAGAACTGATCGATCCAAATATGCCTGTTCTTGAGGTTGAAAAGATACTTCTTGAATATATTTTCGAATCTTTATATTGCGGAAATTTCGGTGAATTTGCATCTCACGACAGGGCAAGTATCGAGGAAACAATTGCTTATTGGCGCGAAGAGGAAGCAATCGGGCGAGGATGCTACGGCAATGAAGACCAAGTCGATCTTTGTTCATGCTCTGCTTTGAGCGCTGTTCAAAAAAAATGAAGCCAGAAAGTGCAAGCAATGAGAAACGGGCGAGTCTTCGCGGACCCTTGGTCCGGCTTTCAATCGTGATCTTGATCGCCTTTTACATTGGGGTGTTGTTCGGTAAGTCAGAGGCGTTGCGAGTTTTTGCACAGGCCGGATGCCAGCTTGGTTTTTGAGGGTTGCATATCATGATCGATCAAACCGCATGGGCCGCCCGATTCAAGGCCGGCGCACCGTATCAGCTCAAAGAAGCCCTTGATATCGCCGAGCGGCTGAACTGGGTAGTGATTGAGTACAGGGATGATCACAGCGCCAAGGGGGACTGCTTGTGGGCGATCTTGCCTGACGTCAATCCCGAGTTCTGGCTTGATGCCACGCCGACAAAGGACGAAGCGATCGCGATCTGTGAGTCGATGGGTTGGCCGATCAGGAAGGCCTGAGCGTGAACGCAAAAAAGGCCTCTGACTGAAAGGATCAGTGAGAGGCCTGGAGTCGAGTCAGAGACTCAAGATCACTCTCCAGCGCGAGCGATCATCACCCGTTCCGGAGGAGGCGGGCCAGGTTGTTCGATTTGAACAACAATCGCATCCACAACAGGAGCAGGTGCCTGAGTGAGTTCAGGTGGTTCCGACGCTCCGATGGTTACGGATGTCGCGATGTATCCGATCATAAATACGACATGACCGAAAACTTGGTTCAGGATGTAGGCTTCCACGATATCTCCTTGGGTTAGAACTGCACCCTGGAAATGCCATAGCCGGGCTAGTAAAAGGACTTGCGGGTCGTTTGGCAAGGGATTCTAAGTGAATCAAAAAGGTTACTTGCAGCGTTTCTTGTAACCCATTATCCTGCCCTTGAAGTTCAGTTCCGGCAGCGACCGCACGCACTGCTCGTCGGGACTTTTCGAAGGCTGCGGTGCGCCGTGGAACGTGCGGTGAGGCGGGAGGTAACGCAGCAAGATCGTGGTGGGGAATCACGGCAGGCCGGTGAAAGTCCGGCGCTCAGAAGCAAGGTCGTTCTTTGAGGGCTTGGCCGACCCCGCGTAGCTGATTCGGCGACAGAGCGGCTTTGCTTCTGAGCCACCAACGACTTGGTGGACAAGGAATGCGACGGAGCGCGGGGTCGCAACCCGCATGCACAGCTACTTGAGTACAGCGTACCGGTCCCCCTCTTGCCGGGTAGAAGGTAGCGTTCCGAAGCATGCCGAGAACCGAAGGCGCATGCGGCAAGCCGGGGAAGGGCCGGCACCTACAAGAAAGGCGACTGCCGCACAGGGAGAAATCCCTCCACGTTGCGGAATCTGGGCGCGCAGATCAGTCGCCTTCCTTGTGGGTTGGACTGTTGGCTTAGAAGCAGCCATCAGCTAAGGAGTCGGGCAAGGGCATGTAGTGACAGGGTAGCGCGGCCGAAGGGCATCAAGCCGCGTGAAAGGTCGATAGGTTGCTTGCGGGAATCCGCTTGCGACACAGCAAGGCGGCGTCGCTCGTCGCTGAAGCAATGGGGTTGCTCCCATGAGACCGAGTTGCGCATGGGCCACCTGGTAAGCGCAGAGGCACCCCGGAGACGGTAAGGCCGAAGCCCCGTTTGGCGTAGCAGCACACCTCCACACCCTCCGCACTGGCGAGGCTAAAGGCCAGTGTCAACAGGAAAGAGGGCGTCCCGTGAAAAAAGCTGAACAGGGCTGCCGAGTAATGCGAACGGACGGACGCAGGTTGCTAACGCTGTCAGGCTCCCTCTTTCCTGTTGAAGTGGTTTTTACGGCTGGGCTGACAACCTTCTGTCATTAAAACCGTAATCCGTGGCGAGTCAGCTTAGCTACGGCGGGGATCGCCCCTGTAATGGAAGTGCCAACGCACAGCACGAGATAGGCGATTGCTCGGTAGATCGGTCTCGGCTGGTCTATTCGGCGGCGAGACAGCCTGGAGAGACAGGCCTCACACGCATGGCCACTGGCAGATCGCCATCTTTTGCCGAGGGTGGATTAACGACTGTCGGAGGTGCGGCAACACCCGGCCCGATGCGGGCGCAGTGGTCAGTCGTGTGGGACGCTTCTGTCGTCACTGAGGAAGTGCCAGTTCGATTCTGGCTCGTTTGCCGAGGCTTGGTAGGACGGGGGGCGGTTCGAGTCCGTGAAAGGTCGTAGGGCGACAAATGGCATGGCGGCCCGGAAAGACGGGCGCCACAGGTCGGTCGATTGCGCGAGATGCGAGGCCAGTCAAACGACCTCTGGCTAAGAAAAACTTCATTGGAGTAAGAGCGAGTGAATAAGGCTGATCTGATTGATGCGATTGCATCCAAGGCGGGGGTGACCAAGGCCGTCGCGGCTGCAACAACGGATGCGTTTCTCGAGAGCGTTACGGAGACGCTGGCCGATGGTGGCTCGGTCATGCTGGTCGGCTTTGGGAATTTCACGGTGAGCGAGCGTGCAGAGCGTACGGGCCGTAACCCTCAAACAGGTGCTGAGGTCCAGATTCCGGCAGCCAAGGTACCGAAATTCTCCGCCGGAGCGAAGCTGAAGGCGGCCGTCAATAACACGTGAGTCGGAGTGCATTTTGATTAAGAAAGCTATTGTCGTGGCCGTTGCCGCGACCGTCCTTAGCGGTTGTGCCGCTACCCAGGTTGCGATCAGCAAGCGTGATCTCGACGTCCAGACCAAAATGAGCCAGACGGTTTTTCTTGACCCGGTGGGGGCATCCAAAAAAACTGTATTCGTCTCGGTGCGCAACACCAGCGACCGTCAGGAGCTCGACGTAAGCCAAGAGATCGCTGCTGCGATTCAGGCCAAGGGCTACACGTTGATGGATGACCCGGATGCTGCGCACTACATCCTCCAGGCAAACATCCTTCAGGTCGGCAAGACGTCCCCCACGGCGACGGAAGCCGCCCTCAATCAGGGTTATGGTGCAGCCGTCCTGGGTGGCGTTGTGATGGGATCGGGTGTTGCCTACGCCGGAGGCAGCAGCGGCCGGGGCATCGCTGCAGCAGGTATCGTCGGCGCATTGGCTGAAACGATCGCAGGCGCCGCAGTGAAGGACGTCTACTACTCGATCTCGACGGACTTGCAGATTCGTGAACGAATCCGCGGTGGAGGCACGGCAACCGTCAATTCCGCCCATCAGCTCAAGCAGGGTACGAGCGGCGGGTCCAATGTGACGTATTCGGAGCAGTCCGAACACAAGATCTACCAGACCCGAATCGTCTCCGTGGCCAACCAGGTCAACCTCGAGTTCGAGGCTGCTGTTCCGGAGCTCAAGCGCGGTTTGGTGACCTCGATCGCAGGCTTGTTCTAGAAGGAACGGAAATAGAAAGCCCGGACAACCATCCTGATGGATGGCTCCGGGCTTTTTGCATGATTCAGGTCAGGCAGGCACGGTCGCTACAGACACGACGCAGCGCCTCCTTGATTTCCCTCCAGGCGGATTGACGCTCTGCCGCGCTTTCGAATCTGGCGCGACCCCACCAGAAGTCCATCCAGGTCCGAAGCAGCGCGATGTTTTCTTCATCCTCCTTCGTGGCAGCGCGAAACCGCTCACGAACCTTCAGACCATCCCTGTAAATGACCAATCCTGGCTCGGAAGCGGTCTTGCTCTCCGAGTAAATCCGGATGCGCTCGAGAACGTCGAGCAGTTCGTCACGTAATGTGCCATCCATTGCAGATTCTCCTTGGTTAGTGCTGCGTCAAGGAGATGCGAGCAGGGGGTACTGAAAAAGGGACTTCAGCCTATTGTGCTGCGCTCTCGTCCTCTAATATTTTTCGACGCTGCTCTTCGGTGAGACACGGCGCGGAAGTGTACGCGCACAACTTAAAGCCGTTCTTGTTCTCCGCCCGAATCATATCCCCGGGCATGTACGATTCAGCGCATTCGCTATTCCATCGAGTAATTGCACTATTGTAGGGAGCGACTGTGGAGTTGTACCTCGAAGAGTCTTTTGCCCGTTTTGCACGCTCAGACTCATCGGAAAGGTGGGCTATGTCTCGAGCCAAGAAAAGGCAACGTTCAACCTGATCCGCATTGAGGGTAGGCGGGGCTGATGTTGTTCCCGGTGGGGCAACGCGCCCGCTCAAAGGCTGTTGTGCGTAAGCTGTACTGGCAAAAAAGGAGAGAATACAGCCAGCAGCAAGAAGATGGTTTCGTGTGCTCATTGTTTAGCGCGCTCGTTGGTGATGGGTGACGTGGCCCGTGAATCTTTTTATCATACACCTGACTGCAAACCTCTCTATTTGACCCCATGGCCCTTCGTTTTCGAAAGTCCGTAACGCTCGCCCCTGGCATACGCATGAACTTTTCGCGTGGGGGCTTGAGCTGGTCGCTTGGCCCTCGAGGTGCTTCCGTGGGGATTGGGAAGCGGGGCACATACCTGAATGCGGGGCTGCCCGGCACGGGCTTGTCCTTTCGCCAGCGCCTAGATTCTGGAAGCTCAGCCTCAGGCCGTTCGTCTGTCTCACGAGGCGAACAGGCCCCGATCGGGGTCACCGTTGGGGTTGAAGATGACGGCACACTGACGTTCCGGGATTCTCTAGGGAACGTGCTATCCAGTGAGCTTGTTGCTGCAACGAAGCGGCAACAAGGCGAATCCCTGAGAGATCTGATGCAACAGAGGTGCGATGAGATCAATGCGCAGATTGAGGCGCTTGGGACGCTGCACCTTCACTCGCCCAGGCCGACGGATCGCCCGTCATATCGGCCGATTCCATTCGAGGCTCCTCAGCCGAACCAGCCAACACCCAAGAGACCGAGCTGGCTCAGGCGGCTTTTCGGCGGTGCAGCAGAAGTCGAACAGGAGAATGCGCGGGCCGAAGCGGCGTATCGCGAAGCCTGCGGCCGTTGGACCCGTGAGAAAGAGGCGCATCAGGCCGCTGAGCAAACTCGGCAGCACCTGATGCGCCAGGCTGTTGGAGGTAACATCCACGCGATGGAAGTGTTCCTGGAAACGGCCCTTTCTGACATTGCCTGGCCAAGAGAGACCTTGGTCTCGTTCGAATTGCAGGAAGGAGGCGTGCGGCTTGTCTTTGACGTTGATCTTCCAGAGATCGAGGACATGCCCACCAAAACTGCAGTGGTGCCTCAGCGTGGTTACAAGCTCTCGGTGAAAGACTTGAGCGCAACGAAGCTACAACAGTTATACGCCGGCCACGTTCACTCCATCAGCTTCCGCCTTATCGCCGAGGCGTTTGCGCTTTTGCCGACCGTCGAGGTGGTGGTCCTCTCTGCTTACACTCAACGGGTCGATCCGAGTACCGGGCACGACGCAGATCAGTATCTGCTATCCGTGCGCGTTCAACGCAGCCAGTGGGGATTCATAAACTTCGGCGCGTTGGAGTCGATCGATGTGATCGACGCGCTTGATCGTTTCGATCTGCGCCGCGCGATGACCAAGCAGGGTGCTTTCAAGGCAATCGAGCCGTTCTGAGCGTACTGCGTGACTCGTTGCCTTGAGGGCGCCATGCTCAAAGGCCAAACGCAGTCGCGTCAAGTTCGAGCTCGGCGCACATCCGTCGAACCACATCCTTTTCCGTCTGATCGAAATCGCCATCGGAGGCGCCGATCGCGCAGCACACCCGAACGACCAACTGTGCCTGGGGTTTGCCTTTGAACTTGCTGACAGCGGCCATGACTTCGCCGGTCGCGATGGTGGCGTCGAACTCGTACTTCTCAACGTATTTCTGGAAAAGCTTGATCACGTCGTTTTGGTCGAAGTGCTTCAACTGCTCCGAGCTTCGCAGGTAGCCCATGAGCTTTTGCTTCTCGTCCGATGAAATCTGGCCATCAGCATAGGCGACCATCGCACTGGATGCGACGATCGCTTCAAGAAGATCCTTCGATTTGAACTTGGTGATCTCGGCATTGATGGTGTCTCGAGCCTCGGTGACGTTGCGCTTGAGCCAATCTGTAAAAGCCATCTCTACTCCTTGTGTGGTAACTGGGAAATGGCCTGCAGAATTGCAGTCTCGCAGGCCATGCCTTTGCGTGTTGATTAGTTCGGATTCGTCGGATTCGTAGCGGCTTCGTCAGGCTCATCTTTGGCCGGGAAGACAAAGGAAGCCACAACGCCAAGAGCGAGCATGCCCAAAACGACAGACAGGCTCATGCTCGGGCTGATATGGATGCCGGTGTCGCCGATTGCATGGTTCCAGGACTGCAGTGTCATCTTTGCACCGATGAAGAACAGCAGGCCGATGACAGCTTTCTCGAGGTGGACGAGATACTTCGTGAGTGCCGCAAGCACGAAGTACAGGCTTCGCAGTCCGAGGATTGCAAATATCATCGCGGCATAGACCAGGAGCGGTTCCTGAGTCACTGCGATAACCGCCGGCACAGAGTCGAATGCGAACGCGATGTCGGACGTCTCGATCGCCATCAAGCACAGGAACGCCGGGGTGACATACGTTGTGCCGATCCGCGTCACTTGGGCCGCCGTTTTATCGCCATTCACCTCAAGCAGTTCATGGTGGCGAACGAAGAAGCGGTCAAGGTGCAGTCGCGTGTAGACAGGCATCATCTTGCCCGTCACACGAACGCTCCAGTGATTGGAGTAATCGTCAAGTTCATCACCGTCACCGCCGCCGGCTTGGAGCATCTTGATCCCGCTCCAAATGACAAAGGCGGCAAACAGGAATCCGACCCAAGGGCTCGCAAGGAAAAGGCTCGTGCCAATGAGTACAAAGATAGCGCGGAAAACCAGTGCGCCGATAATCCCGTAGTACAGGATTCGATGTTGTAGCACGCCCTTGATCCCGAACGAAGCGAAGATCGCCATGAAGACCATGAGGTTATCGATCGAGAGCGATTTCTCCAGGGCGTAGCCGGCAAGATACAGATCAGCCCACTCCTTGGAGAACCGAACCCAGAGATATCCGTAGAAGGCTAGTGCAAGCGCAACCCAAAAAAGGGACCAGCGCACGGAGTCGGACAGCGTTATTTCTGTGCTCTTTCTGTGGGCGAAGAGGTCGAGGTAAACGGACAGCCCGACCACAGACAGAAAGATGATGATTGCTTCGACGGGAAAACCAAAGTGTGGCACAGCTTAAATCCTTATGAAGTTGAGAGATGTTTGAAACGTTAGGGCAAATCACGTCTGCCGTAAAACTTTTCGCATCCGTTCCAAAATTGCGTCGGAGCAGTTGATGCGTGTCTTTGCGTCGCGCGATGCCAAGTATGATTTCAACGTTCGCAGGGCCATTTTTCGTGCTTGTCCTCGATTGAATCGAGCCAGAGCTTCGTTTTGAGTTAGTCCCGACTCTTCAATGAGTATCCTCAGCTTGTCGCTGGTGTCTTCCTCGACCCTATGTTCTTCGGTGTAGTTTGTCATTGACTCACCATTTGGATCACTGCGAGCCTTCCCCCTGTTTCCCGCGCGAACAGGATCTGCCCGCCGTCTTCGAGCTTGATGCGCCCGCCCACTGGTATGTCCTGCATTGCGGTCACGTCGCGCAACGATGGCAGGGCTTCGTTAACGAAATACCAGTCGTCGTTGTGAAAAACGAAATAGCCAACACGCTTGGCCTGCTCAGGCGTGAGCCGCTCATTGGGGAAGACGAGACGACTCGAGTGCCACTGAAAGGCAGACTGACCTGAATACACCATGAGACGATGGTTGTCGGTTCTGAAGCTTCCTTCCTTGTGTGAAGAGTAGAGATTCAGAACGGGCAGCTTCCCACGAAATGCTGTGCCGCAGTGTGGGCAGCAGGGTTTGGTGGTGTTGTCAAAAACAAACCACTTTTGCGCGCACTGCGGGTTCTGACAGGGCTGTAGCAGATCGGCTGTCTTGACCAAGGCTGTTTCCCACTCGTCAGCCGTCGGCCGAGCGTTGGGATGATGCAACCCATCGATGAAAGCGCGTCGGATGAGCTCTGATACATATGGCCCGGTGATCGTGTAGGGCAGCTTCTGTGTGTCCTTCCAGGGCAGTTCAGCCGGCGGCACGTTGGCCAACTTCACGCGGTTGCTGTGATCGGTCGGGTGCTCGATGAAGAGCGCCCGCTCGCCCATCGCCAGTTCCTCGTCGCGCTGCGTGTCGTTGACGTCATGGACCTTGTCGCCGCGTAGGGGATGCCGGAAGAGCAGGTTCATGTAGATCAGCACCGCGAGCGCATGCTGATCGGTCAGGCGTGAAGGGAGCTTGCGGTTCGGGTCGTGGCGATCGAGTTTGGAGGTCGCAACCACCTCCGGAGCGAAGAAGTCCGGCGTGCCAGCGACATCTGGCGGGAACTTGCTTGGGACAACCAGTCCGTCAAGGTCGATCAGGCAAGCGCGTCCCGCGGAAGGATCGACGAGGACGTTCTTGTAGCTCAGGTCCGAGTGAGCAAGGCCAGCAGAGTGCAAGCGGCGTACGGCTCGCGCCATCATGATGCACGTCTTCAGTTGCGTGAGGCCATCGCCGAGCTCCCGTGGGTCAAGAAACTTCGATCGGTTCTTGGCCGATGCGAACCACTTGCCCTCTTTCTCACGCTTGCGAATACCGAGCATCTGATCGTCGTTGCGCGATCCGTGCTCGAAGAAGAAGTGCTTGGCGAAGAAGGGAACGACCACGCCCACCCGGCCATTGTGTTCGACGGTCGCTCTCGGCCAGCACAGGAGGTTCTTCAGGTAGTCGCCGCCTTCCTGGTTGAAAACCCGGTCACGGTAAGTGCCGGTGATCAGGTTGAGCCGTTCTCGGCCAACCTGGTCGAGCTTGTCACGGTAGAAGGCAACCACATAAGTCTTGTCGGGGGAGAAAAAAACGTCCTTCAGTCCGCCGGAAGCTTTCTTCTCGTCGACAAACTGCACCGTGGAACCGTCACTGGCGGTCAGTGTGATGATCTGGCTCATGGCGTCTTCAGTAGATGATGGCAATCGTGCGGTCGTCGTATTCGCCGTGGGCCCAGAAATCGAGCCACTCAAGCAGCCTGGCCTCGTGCCCTTCTTCGCTGGAGGACAGATGTGCGCCCGTCTCAAGGTCGTCCCAGAGGCGGTCCCAGTCTTGAATCTCGGCCATGGCTGATTCGCTTCGAAACTTGGGGTCGGAGACGCCATCTGTCATCAGCAAGAAGGCTGTCATGTCCTCGACCAATTCGAAGCGCAAGCGTCTTAGCAAGGATTCCTGGCTCACCTGGGTGGCGTCCAGGAAGTGGGTCTGACCGGAGAACTCCCCTGAATCCGGGGACCCCAGCAGATGGACCGAGTGGTTGCGTCGATAGACTGCAACCGCTCCATCGCCAACCCAGTAGGCGGCACAGAACCACTTGTCGCCCACCTTTCGAGCCAGACCGATGAGCAATGTGGTCGACAGTTCCTTCGGGGACGAAATGACGTCGCTTCGGCTCTTGGCCTCATTTTGGAGCTCGCGAACGGCGTGGTGCGCGGCATACCCGATCGTTGTGAAGAGCTCGTTCCGGGTCTTCTGCTGCAACCGGATCAAGTCCTCGTTTGTTGCGTCAGGACGGCTGCCTTCTGCAAGCGCCTCGATCGCCTCGACAAGCTTCGATCCACGCTCATCCGAGAATACGTCTTTCAGATAACTGCCCACCGCCCGGGTCGCGACCTGGGAGCCGCGGCGAGAGAACTTGGCGCTGCCCGCACCATCGGCCACGACCGCAAGATACCAGCCGTTTGCGTCGTCGCAATGCAATTGGAAATCATCGTCACAGCACGTGCCCTTGTGGGCGTGCGAACGCCCCCGCTTACGGGCTGCGATCAGCTTCGCCTGCTGACCCAGGATAACGCTCGTGGCGCAGTCCTCCTTCCAGAAGGGCGCTGAACGATCTGATGGAATGTTCTGCCAGAGGGTCTTGGGGTCTGCATTGATCACGAAGGGCATTCCCGCGGTGTGCGAGACGTGTGCGGGCTGATCGGCATAGGCATAGCGCAGCCCGAGATTGAACTCCCCTGCGATCGCAGGCGTGCCCGTGATGTGCCAGTGCTCGAGGTCGACCGTGAGCGCGGCACCCTCAGGAAGGGTTACGTCCAGCAAGCGCAACCCCGGCACATTCGGGTCGCGTTGAATTTCTGCGTCGTAGCGTTCGTTCTGCCGTGCGTTGCGAACCGAGAAGCGAATGGCGGGGCTCAACGGAGGCGGACTTGAAGGAGGTGACTCTTTTGGCGATACGGCATGTCCGCTGTGGTCTTTTGGCGATCCGGCACTGAGTTGCGGAACGTTTTGTGGGGGCGGGGCGGACTGTGCATCCGATTCAGCGTTCTGGCGGTACTCGATGGGTTCGCGGACCTTTACTGGAGGTAATGCCTCAGTCTGCTGGAGTCCGCTATCGAGCTTCTGCGGCGAGTTGGACACCTCGGGCGCCCGGGCAGCACCAAAATCTTCGAAGGCCGGCTTCTTGTATTGATTTGGTGCGGGCGTGGAAGAGGACTTCAGTGCCTGTTCATGGATGAAGGTTTTCCAGGCAGCGCGTACCTCCGCCTCGAAGGCCTTGATCATTGCGTGCAGACTTGCTGCCTTGTCGAACGCCTCAAATATTTCTTTGTCTCGGCAGGGGATGACGGTCCGCAAATAGCAGAGCTGTTCATAGTTCATCGGTCAGCCCCTCGCTCGGCTGATGTCGAAGCCTTCACCGTCAGACTCGCCCATCACGACGGTCTGGTTGCAGCCGGGGCAGGTTGCCTCGCCGGTTCCACTGACACAGAAGATCTGGCCGCAGCCGCACATGGCCAGCCCGAATCGATTCCCACAGTGCGGACACCCGGGTGCCCCGATCAGAGCATCGGTGTTGATCGTTCTGGCCATTGCTCGCGGATCAGACAGCTCGTAGTAGTCCTTTTCGGCCGGGAAGACACCCACGAGGTTGTAGCGATCAGCGTTTACGCTCAGCTCCTGAGTCGAGAAGCGTTGCCCGATGCGCTCGAACTTCATCAGGTACGGGAGTTTGGTGGATTGGCACTTGCCCGCGACGATCACGAAGTCCTCGTCGACGGTGGTGGCCTGAGCGATCTCTTCGATCCTCTCCATGATCGAGTGATCGACCTTGGCCAGGCTGATTTTCGCGTCCTGGTTCATGCTCACGCTGCGGCTCTGGCTCGCAACGGACTGGCTGATCCAGTCGATGAAGCGCTTGAAGTCGTCTTCGGTGGTCGCGTCCAGGCTCAGGACGTTTTCTGTGAAGCGCTGGAGCGCAGACAGGGAGGCATGCTTGCCTACGCCGATCGCCACTAAATTGCTTCGCTCCTCAAAGTCGCGCTTCCAGCGCTTGATTGCCGGCTCAATGTCGTCGGTTGGCTTGCCGTCGGTGAGAAGGTAGACGACAGGACGCCAATCGCCCTTCTTCTCGGGCGTGGAGCGCTGGACGGTGCGCTCCATCTCGTCCATGAGGTGTGCCATGGCGCTGCCCAGAGAGGTTCCGGACCCCAGCGGAAGCCGTGGTGCGTAAAACTGGTAGAGCTCGACCAGCGGCGTGAGGGTCTTCGGCTTGCCTGCGAAGGCAATGACGGAGATGAAGACCGTCTCTAGCGCATACGGGTCTGCCCGTAGCGAGCGGACCAGGCGCTCAAGGCCTTCTTGCAACTGGCGAAGGTTGTCGCCGGCCATCGACTCAGACACATCGACCAGGAAGAAAATCGGTAGGCGTCGCATCGTTTGGGTTCCTCGTTAGATCACCACGTTCACTTCGGGGGGAGTGGGCGGCAAGCTAAGCGTATTCGCTGCGCCAACGCTCATGCTGCCGCTGCTGACCGTGACCGAAACCCACTGGAAGAACGCGGTGAAGGCAGCGCTATCCATGGTGTCGAGGCTGACGACATGATCAGTGATGAGTCGCAAGCCCGCAGGGTCGGCCTTGGGGCCGGCTGCGCAGGCGATGATCGAACCGAACTTGAATGCCTTAATGGCCGGTGCAACCTGGTTGAATACGAAGGTGTCGGTGGGCTTCCCGTCGGTCATGATGAACAGCAGCGGGGCCCAATCCCCCTTCTGTTCCGCGCTCGATTGGCGCACTTCCTTCTTCGCTCGATCCAGAATGTGTTCGAGCGCTTCACCAAGCAAGGTGGCGCCAGAGGCCGGGCAGACAATCTCCGGAATCGTTGCGTCCTCAAGGGCGGTCAGCGGCAGTACATCTTTGATTTGGGAGTCGAAGGTCGTGACCGAAAGATGAACAGTCTCGATTGCGTAAGGATTCTGGCGCAACGAAGTCTGCATGGCCCGTAGTCCGACGTTCACGGATTCGACAGGTTCTCCACGCATCGAACCTGAGGTATCGATGAGCAAATAGACCGGAAGGCGACGAGAAGAGCTCATGGAATCGACTCCCCTCAAATGTAGTTCTTGAGGACGTCGACGAAGCGATCTGTCTCATGAGGCGTGCCGATCGCACGGAACTCCCAAGCGCCGCCCTGCCGGCTCACTTGCGCGAAGGTCATTGAGCGGTACTGTGAGTAAGAAGCGTCTCCGCTGATGTTGTACCGGCAGATCTCCTTGCCTCGTGCGTCGACGGCGCGTATGAAGGCGTTGGAGACCTTTCCGAAGCTCTGGCCCTTCTCCTTTCCCTGATAGATCGACACCACGAAGATGATCGACTCGTAGCGTGCATGCAGGTCATTCAGGCGGACGATGATCTGCTCGTCGTCCCCGTCACCGTCGCCGGTCCGGTTGTCGCCTGTCAGCCAGATTGCGCCACTAGGATGGCGCAGGTTGTTGAAGAAAATCACGTCGGAGTTCGTGAGTGTTACGTTCCCGGCGCGATCGCGACCCAGGTCCTGCACCTTGCCATCCTTTCCAAGCAGAAAGGCGATCGCATCAAGGTCGTAGTCCTCTTCCTTCTTCGTGAACAGCGACTTCAGCAGTCCCCTGCTCTCCGTCGCAACGTCCCATCCCAGCCCGATCGTGACGCTCGAGAGGTCGAACTCGTCCTTGCGCAGGCTTATGCCCTGGCCCTTCTTCAGACTCACTGCCATATCGAATTTCTCTTCCAGTCGGAGGTTGTGCGAATGCCGGGCTTCAGAGTGCGGGGTTGATTTCGGGCGGGAGCGGCGGGAGTTCGGAGAGCCCGTCCGCTTCCTTGCCGCCGCGCTCGATCTTCTGGCTCGAAACGGAGACCGAAGCGCTTACCCACTGGAAGAAGGCCTTCAGGGTGTTCGAATCGGCCGTATCGAGAGAGACCACTGACTCGGTGATCTTGCGCAACTCAGCGGTGTTGGCCGAAGGGCCTGCCGCGCACGCTACGAGTGTGCCCATCTTCACATTGCGCAAGGCGGCGATGCCGCGGTTCAAGTCGTCGGTCGCCTGCCCGTCGGTCAGCAAGAAGCACACCGGCTTCCAGTCGCCCTTGCTGTCAGGGGTCGTCTTCTTCACGTCGCGCTCGATGCATTGCGCGAGCAAGGCCAGCGCCTCGCCCAGTGCCGTCGTGCCGCTGGCGTGAATGTCCGGTACCTGGAACTGAACCAACTCGGTCAGCGGCACGCTCTGCGTCGCCTGCTGCGAAAAGGTGATCACCGACAAATGCACGGTTTCAAGCGCGTACGGATCGGTGCGCAGAGCGGAAGTCATCGTCTGCAGACCGACTTTTACGGCTTCGATGGGCTCACCCATCATGCTCCCGGAGCAGTCGATGAGCAGGTACACGGGAAGACGACGCATGGAGTATCTCCTTTGAGGGAATCGGGTTCTCGTTTCGAGGTTCAGAGCAAGGCCTGGGCGAAGGCGAGACATGCGATGGCATAGCCTGCCGCCAACACGTCGTCGAACATCACACCAAAGCCGTTCTTGTATCGCCGGTCGAACCATCCGATCGGCATGGGTTTGACGATATCGAAAAAGCGGAAGGCTACGAAAGCTGTCGCCCACCATGCCCAGTGGTTCGGCACGGTCATCAGCACGGCGCAAAACGCGACAATTTCATCCCACACGATGCCGCCATGATCGGCCACGCCGAGTGCCTTGCCGGTAATTTCACACAGCACGCACCCCCCAACAAAGAAAACGATCAGGGCTGCGACCTGTGCTGCAAGGGGCAAGGGAGAAAGGAGAAAGAAGAGCGGGAAGCCCACCAATGTGCCGACCGTACCAGGGGCGCGCGGGCTCAGACCGGCGCCAAGTCCAAGCGCAACGAAGTGCACGGGGCTCGAGAGGAGGAATCCTTTGGGGATCGGCTGTTTCATGGTGTGATCTGAAGGGCCAGGGAACTACCCGAAATGAGCGCAACACACGCTCAATGAGCACTATCATATGCCATAACGACAAGTGCAATGTTGCACCATCCCATGAAATTTTATGTTCTGTGAAAAATGTCCTCACTTGTCACTTGCAGGCCACATGAACATCTGCATAATGGCTGGAGCCGCCGAGAGGCGTTTTCGCTTATGAGGGCGAAAAAACTGTTTGCCTCGAAATCTGTTCAATGCAGAAGTGCCCTTTGTAAAAAATCGCCTTTGAAAGCGGACCCCCGTAATCTGCAGCCTTGCGCAGCACCCCCTGACCGAAAAACGCACTCGTAGAGGAGCTTTGACACATGGCAATCAGTTTGCAAAAGGGCGGGAACATCAGCCTTTCGAAAACAACCCCGAATCTGAAGAACGTAACGATCGGACTCGGCTGGGATGCTCGTTCGACCTCGGGCGACGACTTCGACCTCGATGCGAGCATTTTCATGGTTGGCGCCAATGGCAAAGTGCGCTCAGATAGTGATTTCATTTTTTACGGTCAGCTTCGGAGCGCATGCGGTTCGGTCGAGCACACGGGCGACAACCGGACCGGCGACGCCGATGGGGATGACGAGGCGATCAACGTCGTACTCGACAAGGTGCCGAGCGACATTACGAGACTGGTCGTGGCGGTCACCATCCATGAAGCTGATGTTCGTCGCCAGAACTTCGGCATGGTCCATAACGCCTACATCCGAGTGATCAACAGTGAGAACGATGTCGAGCTGGCTCGTTTTGATCTCACTGAGGACGCCTCGGTAGAGACAGCCATGATTTTCGGCGAAGTCTATCGCCACAACGGCGAATGGAAGCTACGTGCAGTCGGCCAGGGTTACGCCGGCGGCCTGCATGCACTGGCGATTTCGCACGGCGTTAACGTTCAGTAAATCCGCTTCACTCACCACCCGCAACCAGGAAGGAAATACACATGGCAATCAGTCTGCAAAAAGGCGGCAATATCAGCCTCTCGAAAGAAGCCCCCGGCATGAAGAAGATGATCGTCGGCCTGGGTTGGGACGTCCGCTCCACCGATGGCGACGGCTTCGACCTCGATGCGAGCGCGTTCCTGCTCAACAGCACGGGCAAGGTGCAAAATGATGCCGGCTTCATTTTTTACAACCAGGCCAAGTCCTCTGACGGCAGCATTCAGCATGCCGGCGACAACCGCACGGGCGATGGTGAGGGCGATGACGAGTCGATCATCATCGAACTGGACAAGGTGCCGGCCGATATCGAGAAGATTTCGGTGTGCGTCACGATCCATGATGCGGAAGCGCGGCGCCAGAATTTCGGCATGGTCTCGAGCGCCTACGTGCGCTGCGTGAACGCCGAGGGGAGCGCGGAGATAGCCCGTTTCGACCTTTCCGAAGACGCCTCGGTTGAAACGGCGATGATTTTCGGTGAAATCTATCGGCACAACGGCGAATGGAAGTTCAAGGCGATCGGTCAAGGATTCGCTGGTGGTCTCGGCCCGCTTGCGAAGAACTTCGGTGTCAACGTCTAACCGACACGCCTTGCTTCCTCACGACCCGGCGCTGCCGGGTCGTACTCAGCAAGCGTCTCCAGACCTTTCAGATCACTAGCCCCCGATTCTCGAAAAGCCTGAGGAGTAGGTCGCGTAGTCACGCGAATCTGCAAGATTCCCCTCATACACGAAGAAGCAAATGCCCATTTTTACCGTGACGGGTGACGTCGATCCTTTCCTGCACGTTTCACTTCGCAAAGGCGAGACGATCTTCTGCGAGTCCGACGCCATGGTCATGATGGAGGCCCCGCTCGATCTCACTGGGTCGATGCAAGGGGGTTTGGTCAGAGCCGCCATGCGACGCCTGGCCAATGGGGAGTCCTTCTTCCAGCAGCGCATCGAGGCCAAGCGCGGAGACGGCGACTGCTTGCTCGCCCCCAACATGCCTGGCGGCATGCAAGTGCTCGACGTGGGCGCACGGCAGTACCGGATGAGTGATGGGGCCTACGTGGCAGCTACAGAGCGGATCGAAGTCAATGCCCGCATGCAAAGCCTTGGCAATGCGCTCTTCGGTGGCACTGGTGGGTTTTTCATCGGTGAAACGCAGGGCGATGGACAAGTCGTCGTCGGAGGGTTTGGCTCGCTTTTTACCCTCGACGTCGCTCCCGGTAAGGACATTGTGATCGACAACGGTCACGTGGTCGCGTGGGACAGCACGCTGCGCTACGAAATCGCGGCGTCCACCTCGCAGAGTCAGGGCCTTCTGAGAAACCTCACCAACAGTGTCACCAGTGGAGAAGGCGTCGTGCTGCGCTTCTCAGGGCAAGGGCAGGTAATCGTTTGTTCGCGTAACCGTCAAAGCTTTCTCGCCTGGCTAGCCGAAAAACTCAACGTCCGTAGTTGAGGGCTTTTGGCAAGTCTCACCGCGGTACCGCTTCGCAGTACGGTGTAATTCCCTGCCCGGCTGACTCATGCCGGGCTTTTGAACCCAATTCATCCAGGAGTAGAAAAAATGGCAATCAGCCTTCAGAAAGGGCAGAAGATTTCTTTGAGCAAGGAAGCCGGCGGCACGCTCACGAAAGTCGTGATGGGTCTCGGCTGGGATGCAGTCAAGAAAGAAAAGAAAGGGCTGATGGGCTTTCTGGGTGGCGGCGGTGGCGGCGAGCAGGAGATCGATCTCGATGCTTCGTGTCTGATGTTTGATGAGCGGGGCCAAGTCACCGACAGCGTCTGGTTTCGCCAACTCAAGAGCCACGATGGGAGCATCACGCACACGGGCGACAACCGCACAGGCGCGGGCGATGGCGATGACGAGCAGATCATCGTGGATCTGTCGCGGGTTCCTCCCCAGGTGAAGTCCCTCGTGTTCACCGTGAATTCCTTCACCGGGCAGACATTCCAGCAGGTTGCCAACGCCTACTGCCGCATCGTTGATGCCTCCAACAACAACGAGGTGGCGCGTTACAACCTCTCTGTGCAGGGCAATCACACGGCACAGATCATGGCCAAGGTGTATCGCCACAATGGCGAATGGAAAATGCACGCGATCGGCGAGAACGGGGTGGGACGCACGTTCAACGAGCTGATGCCCCAGATCACGCCCCACCTGTGAGCCTTTCATGAAGCGGGTTTGGTTCAACAAGACGTTCTCGTCCGTGCATTCGGCGCTCTCCTTGATTCGCAAGGGGGATGCCGAGGCCCGGTATCGATTGCTTTGCTCACACCCGAACCCGCAGTCTCTGGCTCTGTTGGCCGCCGATGATGCGGCGACAGAGCCCAGTGGGCTGACCGGTGAAGCTTACGTTGGCTGGTGTCTGGCTTTTTGCAAAGAGCAGCGTGTCGATATCTTCGTCCCCGGCAAGGAAGCCACGTTGATTGGTCGCCATGCAAAGCGGTTTCTGGATCAGGGGGTGCGCGTCCTTAGCGCTGCGGCGCCTGACACGCTTGAACGCCTGCACGATAAGGCCCGGTTCTATGCCGAGGCGTGCGCCCCCAGCGCACCCTCGCCCGAACTCGAAGTATTCGAGGATGCCGAAACCTTCGCCGCTGCATATGCACGCATGCGTGAGCGCCACGAGGTGCTGTGCATGAAGCCTTCGGTATCGGTCTACGGGATCGGGTTCCGGCAGATCACCGAACGGAAAAGTGCTTTTGACCTGATGCTCGACGGCAATCCGTACCGAATCGACTTGGTGTCACTGCGCGAGATGCTGCAACGGGCTGGGCGTTTTCGGCCGATGCTGCTGATGCCCTTCCTGGCGGGACACGAGTTCAGCGTCGACTGCGTGGCGCTCAACGGCGAGCTGGTGTGTGCTGTTGCTCGACGCAAACCTCTCGCCTCAGGGGAGGGGCAAACGATTGTGGTGCGGGAGGACATCCTGGATGCCTGCACGCACTTGATCCGGCAGTTCGCGCTTAACGGCAACGTGAATATCCAGTTCCGCGAGGGGGATCAGGGTCTCAGGATTCTTGAGATCAACCCTCGCATGTCGGGTGGTATCGCAATGGCGTGCCTCGCAGGGCCGAATCTCCCCTATCTGGGTCTCGTAGCCTTCGACCAAGGCCTTGATGCCGTTGCGCCGGGGCCAATCGAGGGTGGCCTGCGCGTAGCCGAGATCAACCAGGCGGTGCGCCTGTCATGAGTGCCGCGGTCTTGGCCGTTGGGGATGCGCCACGCGCAATCCGTTCGGAGCTTCCAACCGGCGTGTTGCGTCTCGAGCTCGAGGAGGGGCGATCTGCATTCGCCTCGCTCCTCGATTTCGCGGCAAGGGCAAACCCAAAGCGTGCGTTCCTCTTCCTGAGCAAGGTCCTTGGCAAGCACTACCCGTCGATCCCGAGCGAGATGGTGTCCGTGCATCGCCAACTGGCTGCTACGGTGCCCGATGCCGAAGGGCCCGTTGTGTTCATAGGCATGGCGGAAACCGCAACCGGACTGGGGCAGGGGGTTTTCGAGGCTTGGGCCCATGCGCACCCCGGCTCGAACCCGTTGTATCTGCAGAGCACACGCTATAGGGTCCCCGGGGCCGAGTGGTTGGGATTCGATGAGTCTCACAGCCACGCACCACGGCTATTCCTGCACTTGCCGCAGCGAGACGTCGACCGTGCGACGTTGGCCGCGGCCACCCAGGTTGTATTGGTGGACGACGAGTTGAGCACCGGCAACACGTTCGTGAACCTTGTTGCGGCTTTGCGTCGTGTCATGCCCGCGCTTTCTCGTGTGCATATCGCCACGATTGCGGATTTCACGGGAGACCGGCGGTGGCTGCTCTCCGAGCGCATGGGCATCCCTTGCTCAATCGGTGGCTTGCTGCGTGGCGCCTGGTGTTTCGAGCACCGCGATGACGCCGGGCCTGAAACTTTGCTCACGAACAGCGCCGCCCAGTGCTCAGCAGGGCATGAGGTGCAGCTCGAGGACGCCGGCTACGGTCGCCTGGGGCGCACCACCTGCGTGTCCCTACCGAAAGGGTTGGTTGAACGGTTGGCTGGTGAGCCGGTGGAGGGCGCCACCCTGGTCCTCGGTACGGGCGAATTCATGCATGCGGCCTTCGCACTTGGCCGGGCGCTTGAGGCGCGTGGCGTCGACGTGCGCGTCCAGTCCACCACCCGTTCGCCGATCCTGCTGTGGGGGGCGGTGGGGCACATCCTTGCGGTACCGGATCCCTATGGCGAAGCCGTCCAGAACTACCTCTACAACGTGCGCCCCGGGCAGTACGCCCGGGTGCTGATCTGCCATGAAACCGCGCCCAACGATCCGCTCATGCAGTTGGCGACGATCCTTGGCGCCCGCCTGATTCACTTCACCTCAGACGACCATGCTGAAGAAATTCCTGTTTGCTGATCTTGATGACACGCTGTTCCAGTCAGGCCGCAAGTGCCCCGAGGGTGCTCCTCTGACGCCCATGGCGTATCTCAAGGATGGCACGGCGCACTCCTTTGCGACGAAAGCCCAAAAGAGCTTCCTCGTGCTGATGCAGCAGGAGATGGCCGTCATCCCGGTTACGGCTCGCAATGCCGATGCTTTCTCGCGCGTACGTTGGCCGTTCACCAACGGGGCGGTGATCAACTACGGCGGCATCATCCTGAAGGCAGACGGCGCAGTAGACGAGAGTTGGCTTGCACAGAGTCGCACTCAGGCCGCACAGACAGTGCCCATGCTCGAGCATGTCAGCGGGGTCCTGCAATCGATTGCCGACTCGCTTTGCGTCCAGTTGCGGATCCGGATCATTTCGGACTTTGCGGTGCCGTTTTACCTGTGCGCCAAGAGCAATGAGGGCGATGAACAGGCGCTAGACCGCACCGAGCCTTTGCTGCGCAACCGCTGCGCCGAAGCAGCGTTGCCACTTTTGATTCATCGCAACGGAAACAACCTTTCCGTACTGCCGCAGTGGCTGGACAAACGCCACGCCGTCGAGCACCTCACCGAGCGGCTGCGCCGTGAGCATGGCGAGATCGTCACTTTTGGGATGGGTGACAGCCTCTCCGATCTAGGCTTCATGTCGACATGCGATTACGCGCTCGTTCCCAAGGCGAGCCAGATCAACCGCCAGTGGGAGGCTGCATGATGTTTTGCGGCTCCTACCGTCCGAGCGATGTCGAGCTCTTGCTCAAGCCGATCACGATCGACTTCATGGCTGACCTTGAGCTCAAGGAATCGCTGATCCAGTCCGGAAAGCGGCATTACAGTGAAATGCTCTCCCCTGAGAAAGTCCCCTCCGAGCGTTACCTTGGCCTGTTTCATGACGCCCACCAGCGCAACCGTGCGCAGTTGTCCGGGGATTGCCTGCGCCTGGCGCAACTGCTCTACGAGAAGCACGGTTCGGACTTAGCTCTGGTCTCACTGGCACGCGCCGGCACACCCATCGGCGCTGTTCTCCGGCACCTCGTTGCCCGGATCTCCGGCACGCATCCCGCGCACTACTCGATCTCGATCATTCGGGACCGAGGAATCGATACTGCCGCCCTAGGGGAGATTTTGTCGCGAGGGCATCGCCCTGAGTCAATCGCCTTCATCGACGGATGGACAGGAAAGGGGGTCATCAGCCGTGAGCTCACGAAAGCGATCACCCAATACAACCGTTCGCACGGAACCGCCATCGACCCCGGCCTCAATGTGCTGACAGATCTGGCGGGGTCGGCCGCGCTGGCGGCCTCAAGCGAGGACTACCTGATCTCGTCGAGCATTCTCAATTCGACGATCAGCGGGTTGGTGAGCCGTTCGATCCTCAACGAGGCGATCCAACCTGGGGAATACCACGGCTGCGTGTTCTTTGAAGAATTCGCCGAGCATGACCTGTCCCAATGGTTCGTCGACGACGTCATGGCCGGGGCGATTGAGCATCTTGAAAACGGTGGTGCGCCCAGGTCGCCGGAGCTAAGCAGGAATGCGCAAGCGGAAGTCTCTCGCGTCTACATGAAAGAGGCCATGACGCAGTACGGCGTTACAGATGAGAACCTCATCAAGCCGGGGATCGGTGAAGCAACGCGCGTCCTTTTGCGTCGCTTCCCGCAGCGGGTGATTGTGCGTGACTGTCACGACCGGAAGGTGGCCCATCTTGTGGCCCTTGCCGAGGAGAAGGCCGTTCCGGTCGAAACCGACGCCTCTTTGCCCTACAACGCCGTTTCGATCATCAGGAGCGCCCGTGATGCGTGACGCGACCGAACTGGGCGCAAGCCTTTACTTGCCCGCAACCCGCCTGGATCTACTCGAGGTAGTGAGAGGAGAGCGTCTCTCCGAGGTGCGATCGGTGATCTTTTGCACCGAGGACTCGGTCAGGCTCAAAGACCTCCCTTTTGCCATCGAGAACTTGCGGGCGCCCATCCGTGCGCTCACATCTGCGTCACACCAGATGCGCTTCATTCGGGTGCGCAATCCGGAAGTGATGCGCAAGGTGCTTGCGTTGCCCGGCATCGAGAGACTGGATGGCTTCGTGCTGCCCAAGGTGACTCGCAGTGCGCTTTCCGAATATCTGAAGCTGCTGCGCGGCACTGGCCACCTGATCATGCCCACGTTGGAAACCAAAGAGGTGTTCGACGAGCGCGAGATGATCGCCTTGCGGCGGGTCATGGACAAGGACGGTGTGCGCGAACGCGTGCTCTCGCTTCGGATTGGCGGCAACGATCTGCTCTCGATCATCGGTATGCGTCGCCCTCGTGGCCGAACGCTGTATGAAACGTCCCTTGGACAGGTGATCGCACGATTGGTGACCACCTTCAAGCCGAGTGGCTTCAACCTGAGCGCGCCTGTCTTTGAGTACCTCAACGACATCGAGACGCTGCAGCGAGAAGTTGAGGAGGATCTCGCCCATGGTTTGATTGGCAAGACGGCGATTCATCCCGACCAAGTGCCGTTGATTCATGCCTGCTACCGGGTGCATGCCTCAGATCTGGAGATGGCGAGCCACATCCTCCGCGACGACGCGCCCGCTGTGTTTCGGATGTACGACTCGATGTGCGAGCCCGCCACGCACCGGAACTGGGCACGAAACCTGTGTAAGTCCGCCTCGTGTTTCGGGCTGCAGCAGGGTGCAGACGCGAACTCGCTGGCCGCATAAGTCCGATGTCTTTTGAAAAGAGGAATGGTTAAAAAATGGATTTCACGCGCGGACAACGATTGAAACTTGAAGCGATGGGGCTGTCGGATGGTGCGTTTTCTGTCACGGTGGATCTGAACGCAGGGCCGTTGACGGTGGATGTGGCGTGCTTTGGTCTGGACGGTGTTCGAAAGCTCTCCGACGAGCGCTACATGACCTTCTTCAATCAGCCTGCAACGCCTTGCGGAGCGGTGAAGTTCGCAGGGCAAGGCAAGTTCGATTTTGATCTGGCGCGGCTGCCTGCCTCGATCGATGCGCTGGTGATGACCGTCGCGATAGACGGTGCCGGAACTATGCGGCAGCTTGGCGCCTCCTCTGTGTCCCTGAAAAACGGCTCGAGCGTAGCCGGCTGCTATCGCTTTGATGGGGGACACTTTGCCTCCGAGCGTGCCGTCATGCTTCTGGAGTTCTACAGGAAGGACGGGGCGTGGCGGCTTTGTGCAGTGAGCCAGGGGTTCAACGGTGGCCTGGATGCGTTGGTACAGCACTTTGGCGGATCAGTAGCCGAGAAGCCCGCTCCCGCGCCAGCGCAACAGCGTCCCGCTCCGGCAGCACCGCCTCCTCCAGCGCCGCCGAAGGTATCCCTATCGAAGATCACGCTTGAGAAGCGGGGTGAAAAGATCTCGCTCGAGAAGCGCGGGCAAGCCGGGCACGGGCGAATCGTGTGCAACCTGAACTGGTCGTCGGGGCAGACTCAAGAAAAACGGGGTTTTCTCGGTGGCGTGTTCGGGAAAGCAAAGTCGTCTGGCATCGACCTGGACCTTGGGTGTCTCTTCGAGCTGTCCGATGGCCACAAGGGTGCCGTGCAAGCCCTCGGGAACACCTTCGGGGACTTCAACCGCGCACCGTACATCCACATGGCAGGGGACGATCGTACAGGGGCGAATTCGTCGGGCGAGTTTCTGTACATCAACGGCGATCATCTGAAAGACCTCCAACGGGTCTGTATCTACGCTTTCATCTACGAGGGCGTGGCCAATTGGGGGCAAGCTGACGGGGTCGTCACGCTGACCGTTCCTGGCCATCCTCCGGTAGAGGTTCGCCTGGATAACCACGACAACAGCAAGAACATGTGCGCGATCGCGATGATCGAGAACGAAGGCGGCAACCTGAAGATCACCAAGCTCGGCGAATACTTCGCCGGCCACGTGCAACTCGATGAGCGGTATCAGTGGGGCTTGCGCTGGAAGGCGGGGTCGAAAGACTGATCTCAAAAAGAGAAGGCCGCACAAGAGAACGATCTCTGTGCGGCCTCAGGCTGGCCTCGAGGAGTAACCTCTGGCTTAGTCGCTGTTGGCGAAGCCAAGCAGGTGCAGCAGGCTGGTGAAGAGGTTGAAGATCGACACGAACAGCGACACCGTGGCCATGATGTAGTTGGTCTCGCCGCCGTGGATGATGTTGCTGGTCTCGTACAGGATGAGGCCCGACATCAGCAGCACGAAGGCCGCCGACACGGTCAGCGACAGCGCCGGGATCTCGAAGAAGATCGCGCCCAGGCCGGCCAGGAAGGCGACCAGGATGCCGACCATCAGGAAACCGCCCATGAAGGAGAAGTCCTTCTTGCTCGTCACCGCGTAGGCCGACAGACCCAGGAAGATCGCCGCTGTGCCGGCCATCGCCTGCATCACGATGCTGGCGCCGTTGGGCAGCGCCAAATAGGATGAGATGATCGGGCCGAGGGTGAAGCCCATGAAGCCGGTCAGCGCGAACACGAACACGATGCCGAGGCTGCTGTTGCGGAACTTGGTGGTCGCAAACAGCAGGCCGAAGTAGCCTGCGAGCGTAACGATGATCCCCAGGCGCGGGGCACCCATGGCCATCGACAGCCCGGCGGTTAGCGCCGAGAACGCCAGCGTTAGCGACAGCAACATGTAGGTGTTGCGGATGACCTTGTTGGTCGACAGCACCGAGGCGTCGGTGCGCGTCATCGTCATACGGTTTTGCATCAGGCGCGGTCCCCTTGGGAGATGGTTGTATGTTGGCTGCGGGTAGGCGAAAGCTACCGAATTGCGGTCACACGGGCAAGGCCGAAAGGCTTTGATGCCTGGCCGGTCGATTACGCCGCACCCTTTGCGCCAAGACTCGAGCAAGGCGGTTGGCCGCCTCGTCAACGGCTGCCCGTGCCTCGAGCTGCGTGATGGCAAAGACCACATCGGGCAGGTTACGGAGTCGTAACTGAACGACGCAGCGCTTCTGGCTGCCGCTCGGATCGCGCACGTTCGCAACCTTCACGCGAGCCCACTGGATGTGATCACGAAAGCGGCCGATCGCGGTACGGATCCGGCCCGTCGCGTACTCACGCAGAGTATGGGTTGAGTTCGCTTCATCGCAACTTAAATCAATACGCATGTCTGTCTCCCTTGCTTTTGTTGTCTTTCGGGCAGCCCGAACGGGCGCCTGTGTGCGTCGCTTGTCGACGACACTGACCGTGGTTGCGAGGCCAGGTTCCCTGCCGCTCAGTGCTGATCTCACCGGCAGTTGCCGGCCTTGCGAAAGCCGGCAGAGGCTGCGGCCCGCTCTGACGAAAACTCCACACGATTCTGCGGGCCGACTGCGTCGTAGCTAGGACAGTGAAACAAATGGTAGACCTTTGAGCGACGATTGCCTCGCACAGAGCTACTTGATGAGGCTTCGTCGATGCTAGTTGGCGCCAGGCTCGCGATCGGGCGCCCGGTACCGGCGCGTCCTGCGCGACGCCATTCCCAGGGGGGCGTTGCATGAGGATCTGCCCAAAGGCCTAGTTTTTTGGTTCGAGCCGTTGTTTCCAAGGCAAAAAGCGGGGAGGACTTGCTGGCGTACTGCACGTACACCCAGGCCATGCCCTGTCGCACAAGCTCGCTGTTGGCATTCAAACCGTCGCAATAGACAGTGCCCACGACGCGCTGGTAGCGATCTGCGCTGGTGTTGCGAACCTCTGCGTGTTTTCCAAAACAGAGCTTGGAGAGTGCTTGCTTGGCCCGCTGCCCGAAAGCTTGTTTGCATGTCCGGGGCGTCAATTTCAGCTAGGCGTATGCGGTGTTGGCTTTTAGTGACGTCGAGGATGGCCAGGGTATCCCCATCGGTCACGCCGACCACCTTGCCTTCGAGAGCGTATGCGTGAGGAGTAAGCAGCAAAAAACAAAGTAAGTAATGGGTGTGTTTGTACATCTTCGCAGAGTCAGTTTTGAAATAGATTCAACGCCAGCAGCCTGCGAAGGATCTCGTCATCGGGCATTTCAGGCGTGTAGTCCGTCCAGCCGTAGGCTGCAGCGACAGCGACATCCAGCGTTTTGTGTGCGCCATCAAGCCAGGCCGGGCGAAGGTTGTAGAGGTTCGTCAGCGTGCGCTTCTTCAGCTCGGCCTCGTGGCCAGGTTTCGGAATGATCCGGTCAGGGTAGCCCGGCACGACTTCCGGGATGCGATCGACCCATTCAGCCGGGTTCAGCCAGTTCTCTCGCAACTCGTTGAGCCGGCGGGCAGTGGCGGCGATCGCTTCAGCCTGGGGGCCAGTCGGGGCGCCTGCGGCCGTGTCGGCGGGCGTCATGCCAGCGGGGAAAGGGAAGGTCCGAAACGTCGACTTCGATGTGTACCTGGGGCGGTCCTCTAGGCTCGTTCCCATTCGGAGCGCCCATACCTCGTGGAGGCGGCTGTGGATCACGCCGAAGGTGACGTCGTCCGCCCGAGCTATCACTACCAGATTCTTGTCAGGAATGATCGGCGGCTTCATCCACACGAAGACTCGGTGCTTTGCCGTTTCTGGCGTCACAATAAAGCGCTCCAGTGGGGCGATGGCGTCGAACATGGCAGGCGCCCGTCGGCCCAGCTTCCACCAGTCGCGCTTCTCCGCCGGTGATCCAGTTGCGAGCCGTTGCTCCTTCACAAGAAGCTCGACCCGAGCATACGGGCCCTCGTAGCAGCGAGCCTCGTCCTCTGTGCGCTCACCGAAGCTGATGATCCATGACTCCGGATTCCGGCCTGTGACCCCGTCGCCATTCATCCATGGGACGACGACGTCAGAGTTTGGCCTTCCATGCGGATTTCCGCCGTACAGGAGCAGCTCGATCGCTTCCGCCCGGGTCAGGTCGAACTTCCCCTTTTTCGTGATCCCGCTGAAAGCGACCCCTTCGTTCTCGATGAGGGCTTGCGCTGCCGTGAGGTCGCTGGGCGAGTCGTGCCCTCCGTCAGTAGCAGTCAGGTCTGCGTGAACCTCCTGCACTGGGCGCCCATCAAGCACCGCGTCGGTGCGATTCCCGAAGCAGACCAGCGACACCCGTACTGCGGCGCCTTCATTCACCCACGGCTCATCGCTCCACGCCCTGAAGATCCGGGTGCTCTCGACAATGCGGTCCAGCACCTTTCGGTTCGCCCCCCCGCGGATCGAGTTTGTCGCGACGAGGCCGGCCGACTCGCAGCGCTTGGCCTCGATTTGCGCTCGGGCCTTCTCAAACCAGTAGAGCACGAGGTCTGCGCCCCCGGGAACCCGGCCCTCGTAGCAGGCCCGGATCTTCGCGGTCATCTCGGCGCCGAGTTCGCCACGCATGCGCTTGTCGCCGAGGAACGGGGGATTGCCTACGATCACGTCGACCACCGGCCATTCCGCCTCGGTGCAGTCCGGGTTCAGCAGCGCATCGCGGTTCTCGATGTGGTCCAGGCGCGCGAGGATCGGGTTTCTCCGGCAGTCGTAGCCGTGTTTGAGCATCCATTGAATCTCGCCGATCCAGACCGTCACTCGTGCGAGCTCCGCGGCGTAGGCGTTGATCTCGATGCCGCGCACGTTGTCGGGGCTGGTCTCGATCGTCAGCTGGCGATGCAGCCCAAGCGCCTCGGCATCTAGGTTGGCGCGGTGCTCGAGGTCCTTCAGCGCACGCAAGGCGAGATACAGGAAGTTGCCGGAGCCGCAGGCCGGATCAAGGACGCGGAAGATCTTCAGGCGCTCCAGATAGCCCAGGAAAAGCACCTGTGCTTCCTGTTCGGCCTTCTGCGAGCCCTTTCCGCCGGCGTGGTACTTCTCGACCAGGGGGGCGATCCTGGTCTTGGCGGCTTCCCATTCGCGTTCGAGCGGTTCGACGATCACCGGCTTCACGAGCTTCATGATCGTGGTCGGATCGGTGTAGTTCGCCCCAAGCGGGGCGCGCACCTTCGGATCAAGGCCGCGTTCGAACAAGGTTCCGAGGATCGAGGGCTCGATCGCGCTCCAGTCCATGCGGCTTGCGGCAAGCAGGGCACTGATCTCTTCAGGGGCGAGTTCGAGCACCTCCACGTGCTCGAACAATCCTCCGTTGAAGTAGGCGATGTCTTCCAGGAGGAAATCGCCGCCCTTGCGCATGGCCTCGAACATCTCCGCCATCGAGGCTGCGAGTTTGGCCGGGTCGCCCTGGCGCTTCGCGATCACCCGCTCGAAAAGCTTTTTGGGTAGCAGGCCGATGTCTTCCGCGAACATGCAGAACAGGCACTGGATGAGGAAGTGCGCCACCTTTGCGGGGTCGTGGTCACGCTCGGTCATGGACTGCGCGACATCGGCAAAGCGGCCGGCCGCATCGGCCGTGATGTCGAGCACCGTTCGACCAGGACGGAACTTCTCGGGGTCGGTGAACAGCCAGCGCAAGCGCTGCAGGTTCTCCGGTGTGCCGATGTCCTCGAGGCGGATCGTGTAGGTCTCGCTCGGCGTGCCGGTGAAGTGGGTGTGGATCTGGGTGATCTCGCGATTACTGACGACCAGCAGCGGCGGGTTGTCGAGGGCGAGGGCGTAGGTCATGAGCTGACGTAGCGCACCGGACAGATCCCCACCGGGGCCTTTGTTCTCCCAGCCGAAGTGTCCGCGCTTCCAGACGTCTGCCCAGCCATGGCACGCGCCCGTTCGGGTGGCGCCGCGCTCGAAGCAGTAGGTGTCGGGGTCGTTCGGCGGCTCCACGCCGAGCACGCTGCAGAGGTCGAGGAAGAAGGCTTGTGAGCCGGCACGCTCGGAGAGCGGGTTGTTCTTCCACTTGATGATGAGCTGGGCTGGGGTCGTGGGCGGCATGAAAAAGCAACGGGAGTGTGACTTCAGCCCACAAGCATAGCAGGAGTGTTCAGCCCTTCGGCTTGCACTCCATGTGCTGGTACATGCCATGAGACCAAGTGGGGTTGCCGTTGTGATTCTTGCGGATTTCGAGAATGGTATTTTCGATGTAGGCCTTCGCATCCTCGCACGCTGCGCTCGTCCCGAACTCCTGCATCGACACGATCGGGGTTCGTGTGAGCATGGTGCTTCCCGTATAGTTGGGAAGGTGACTGATAACAATCAGGATAAATGCAGTTGAGTTCACAGTGATGTCCTAAAGTGGGTTGGAGGTCGTTGCTGCCGACGATAGCGCGCGAATCTGACGAACCGCCGCAGTTTGCACCATGCGCGAGAACGAGATGCCTTTTCTCGCCTTTGTCCTAGAGGCTGCGTCCTTGAGCCAGGCACGCGCTTCCTCCCGGCTGCCAAGTTGATCAGCCAGTATCGAAATCACCATTGGATCGAGCGAGATCGTCGTCCTCTTCCCTTCGCGGTTGCGTACGTGAAGGCGTGCGATGTGTGCGACGCTCTTGCGAGGCTTAGGCACCCCTTCAGAGGGCTTGGGGCTGACGACTTCCATCTGACTGAAATCCTTTAGGTTCAGATTGAATCTATGATAATACTATTAGATAGCGATAACATGTTACCCATTTGAGCGAGATCCCATGCGCACTGACGACTTCCATCTGGAACGCATCATCCTGATCGACTCGTATCGCAAGGGCGATATCGGCGAAGTGCGGCTCGATGGGCATGTCAACGTCAACGGCATCAATGCCGCCGGCAAGACCACACTCTTGCGCACCATCCCGCTCTTCTACGGCGAGGCTGCTGCGCGAATGCTCAAGGGCGAACAGGGCAAGAAGGCGTTCACTGACCACTACCTTCCGCGCAGCACTTCCTACATCGTTTTCGAATACGCTCGCCGCGGGCAGCTCTGCATGGCTGTGCTGCATTCGAATGTGACTGGCGAGAGCGTTCAGTACCGATTCATCGCAGCGGGGTACCGCCGGGCGCTTTTCGTGATCGGGCAATCGATCGTGGAGAGCAACACCCAACTCATCCGCCACGTCGAAAAGCAGGGTATCCAATGCACGAGAGCCCTCACACGTGGCGAGTACCGCTCGATCATCCAGAACGACGTGGAGCGTCGTGAACTGCGCAGCCTGGCTGGTCAGTTCGCCTTCACTGGTAGCGGGAGTCGTCTTTCGCATGTCGACCGGATCGTGACCGGCATGTTCGTGCGTGCAGCAACGTTCCGGGACCTGCGGGCCATCATCGTGTCGAGCATTGCACAAGACGAAGGGCAACTTGAGATCCGGGCCCAGCGTGACCAGATGGACGTCTGGATTCACGATCACGATGCGTACGTGGACGTCATGAACGAGGCAGGGCGGGTCGCAGGGCTGGCCGAAGCCAGCAAGACGCGTGAATCGGCGATTGCTTCGTTGAGCCTGACAAAAGGGCACCTCATGGCGCTCGAGCGGGCCTCCTCGACACAGCTTCAAGCGGTCAAGGAGGGGCTCAATGCCCTCGAGGAGCAAGTCGCAACCGATCGCGCCCAAGTCGCTCAGAAGTCGGCCGAGACGAGAGGGCGCCTTTCAGCCCAGGATGAAGCACTCAAGCAAGCACGTGCCCAGCTTGAACGACTGGACGCGCAGGCGAAGCGCTATCAGGACGAGCGGCTCGAGACCCGTGCGCAGGATCAGGAACGTCTGCCTTCGGTTCAATCCGAGCTCGAACTGCAGGAGAAGTCCCTTGCCGCATTGCTTGGGAGCCAGCGCAGCGTAACCGAGGAATACGAACGGCTAGAGCTTCTGGCGGACCAACGCAACAAAGCAAAGATCGCAGACATCGAGAAGGGCAGGGCGCCGATCTACGAAGAAATCGACCGCCTCAAAGCCGAGTGCGAGGCCCATTACCAGGGCCTCGAGAGTGCGTTGCGCCACGAGCACGAAGGCGCCCTTCGTGAAGCCAATGAAGAGGCAAAAGGCTACGCCGAACGCATTGGTTGGCTCAACGGCCGCATCAATGATGCGCAAGCCAGTCCCGAGTTGGTGATGCAGAAGGAGGCCAAGGACGACGAATGCGAGAAGGCTCGCAGCACACTTGAAGCTGCCCGCAAGGGCCGTGAGGATGCTCAGCGCGCAAGGCTGGCCGCAAAGACGCGTTTTGATGAAGCCGACCGCCATCTTGGGCGAATTCACGCGCGACTTCAGGAACAGAAGGGCGCTCTGCAAGCCGCGATGCAGGTGGGCGATGCTGCGCCGGGTACGCTGATTCATTTCCTTCGTTCTCAGGTCCCTGACTGGCGTGAGAACATCGGAAAACTCGCTTCGCGCGAGCTGCTGCTGCGCACCGATCTCGTTCCCGAGGTCGACGAAGCGCAGAAGCAGAACCTGTACGGTGTGCGCCTGCGGCTCGATCGCATTGAGGCGCCCTGGCACGCCCACGAGGAAACGATCGAGGCGCGTATCGCCCAGTTCAAGAGCGACATCGACGCCGAGCACGCGCGTCACGCCGCGCAGGAATCAGCCCTCGGGCAAGCGAGGGCCGCACTCGATGCCGCGGACAAGGCCGAAGAAGACGCTTTGCGGACCTACCAGGGCGCCGATGAGCGGCTTGGTCGCCTCTCCGGTGAGCAGCAATCCTTGAAAAGACAGCTTGAGGAAAGCCGCACGAGAGCGAAGAAGCAGGCGGAAGAAGAACGCCGCGACGTCGCCGCGCAGCAGAAGGCGCTCGAACTCGAAATCAAACAGATGCTGGCTGCGTTCGATCGCACCCTCCGCGAAAACACGACAGCCCGCCAGCAAGCCTTGAAAGCGCTTGAAGGAACCAAGAAGGACAAACTGGCCGCAATCGTAGCAGCCATCGCGAAAGAGCAAACGGCTCTGGCGGCGCAGCTTGATGGATTGAAAACGGAGCGTCATCGCAGTCTTGCCGCCAAAGGCATCGACCCCCAGACGCTTTCACGCCTCGAAACGGAGATCGCGACCCTTCACGCCACGATCGAGCAAATCCGCAAGGATGGCCCCGCTATCGCGCAGTATCACGTCTGGCTTCAAAGCCAATGGCCACAGCGCCCGGCCTATGTCGCCCAAGTTGAGACCATCGAGACCGAGGTTCGCCGCCTAAAGGACGAACTCGCGCGGATTCAAGCCGACGCCGAACGCCGCAACGCGGCGTTCATGAAGGAGCTCGATGCACTCGAGAAGCAGGAGCACCGCATCGACGGCGAACTCTCGGGCGTCAGGCTCCGAATCGAAAGGCTCGCCTTCGTGCGCGAGGACGCGGATGCAGCCCAAGCCGCCCATGAGGCAGCCCATACGCTTGCCTACCTCGATGAGCTCAAGCGCACCAACGAGAGCGCCAAGCTTGATGCAGAGAAGAAGATCGAAGACGACGTGGGTGTCATCCTGCGGGCTTTCACTAAGCACCGTGGGACCGCACCCGACCGCTTCTACGAAAGCTATCGCAGCGATCTCGCGACACAGAGCAAGGGAGGGCGCGAGTGGCTTCCGGCCATCCAGGAATGGTTTGGTAGCAGGCACCTGGAGGCGCGTCGTGTCTTGCGTGATGGTGCCTCGCTGCTCGGGCAGACCGTCGATGAGTTCTACGGCGCCTTGAGCACCTTCAAGAATCGCACGCAGAGCTTTTCCCGTGAGCTTCAAACGTGCATCGATTCCTCGGCCGATTTCGAGAAAATCACGAACGTCCAGGCCCGCATCCAGACCACCGTCGATACCCTCAACTACTGGCCCAGTATTCGGGCGCTGAGCGAGGAGTTCAGATTATGGGTCGAACGCCAGGACGATGACTTGCCTCACCAGGAGTTCTGCCAGGCCTTGCGCCGGGTGTCTCAATGCTTCGAGCGTGAGAGCACGCTCTCCGCAGACCTGGTCGATCTGATCCAGCTCGAGATCGATCTCGTCGAGAACGGCCGGCACGTGACCGTGCGCGATGAAAAGACGCTCGAACACGTGAGCTCGAACGGCATCTCGTACCTCATCCTGATCGTGCTGTTCCTGGGCTTCCTGCAGCGTGTGCGCAAGGATGCGCCGGTACAGGTCGTCTGTGCCGTTGACGAGCTCAAGAATCTTGATCTGGCGAACACCGAGCGTCTCTTCAATCTGCTCGATCGGCATCGTGTGACCTTGATCAGCGCGTTCCCCGACGCCGACCCCGAGGTGCTGCGCCTCTTCGCGCACCGTTACACGATCCTCGAAGAACGGCGAATCGCCAGCGTCGTGTTGGATGACGACATGGAGGCCGAACTCGCGCACGAGGACCGGTCGCTCGAAACCTCGCAGTCGCCGCAGGCAGCAGATCCACAGGGGAGCAGCAAGCTCGAGAACAATCCTGGCTGCGCCACGATCACGCTTGAGGAGGATGCGGACCATGTTTGATGTGATCGCCATGCGGCTTCTCGGCGGAAAGTTCCTGTGCGAAACCACCGCGCCTGAAGCCTTTCGCGCCCTCGAAGAAGACGCAATGCGCAACGACGTCGATGCGTACCTGCGCCGGATCGGCCGCCGGCTCGCCTGCACGGCAGGCGGGCACGCCTACTACATGGCCTTTGAACGCATCGGTGCCGATGAGCGCACCGAAGTGAAGCGGCTCTTTGCCGAAATCAAGCACGAGTTGCGGCCGATGGTGAACTTCCTTAAGTTCGTCATGCAGGCACTGAGGAACGAGGAGGCCCCCTCGCCAGGCGAGCGGATTGACTACCCGTCGATCCTGCGGGCTGTGACGACAAACCCTCAACTTGTCGACGAGCTTCGCAACTTCGCCTCACTGGGAAGGGATTTCACAGCAGCGGATTCGACCACTCGGAGCATGCTCGACAAGGTCTTCACGCAGGTTGCCAAGAGCGGGTATCTGGTCCAGCTTGATCGCGATCGCGAGGTCTACGCGTTCACCGGCAAGCTCGACTTCCTGGTCGAGGTCATCGAGTTCCTGATGGCCAACGAGAAGATCGTCGAGGAGTCCTCCGATGATCAACCTGATCAGATGCGCATGCTATGACACGCGACGTGACTGTCACGCTCTTCGAGCGTCTCCATGCCCACAGGCATCTCGTCTCTGAGGCCTATCATCAAGGCTCCGTCATCCGTACCGATGAGAATCGCAAGGCGATCGAAGTCCTGCAGCAGCAGCGGGTCTTCGTGCCACATTCCCCGGACGAGTACCGCCTGCATAGCAGCTTGCGGCGCTTTCTCGCATCGGCCTTCAGTTCGCACCGCATCCTTCAAAGCTCAGGCGACATCGGCGCGATCTTCGCCCACCTGGAGAAGCTGACCGACTTCTACATCGCAGCCTTCAACGAGGACGATCAAGCCGCAACGGACAGCTACGAAGACGAGATCTCGCAAACGGTTTTCGAGATCAACGACAGCCTTCAGGGCTTCATCACCAACCTGCAGGCGAACATCGAAACCCGGTTCGCGGCCGTCACCTCGCTTGCTGCGAAGAAGCTGCAAAATGAATTTTACTTAGCCGCTACGCATACCCTCGTTCAAGTGCTCGAGTCCTTCCATCTCTCCGATCTCCTGGAGCGCATCCAGGCGTTTCCGCGTATCGAGACGCTTTTGCGAACGCAGCTTTTTGCGCGCATCCCAGTCTTTCGAAGCACGCTCCAGACCATTTACGAGACGCTGCGCCAATTCCTCTTCGAATTCCGCAAGATCGAAGCCCGCGCGAAACGCATCCAGCAGATGTGGCTCTTTCTCAAGAAGACCCCCGACTACGAGCCTCGCGCCTGGGACAACACCTCCGATCTGCCAGCCTGGCTCGAGCGCTCGCCAGGCCTTCCGATTGCAGCGCACCCCGACGTCACGCATGCCGCTTGCGAGGACACGCTGGTCGAGATCGCCCAATCAATCAAAGCGGATCAGAGCCCGCGCAAAAGACGCGAGGCGGGCGCCCTCACCGCGGAGGAAGTCCCCGCCAAGGTCATCGTCAAGGTGCCGCCGCACGTCCTTGCCCTTCGACAGATGCTCAAGGATGCCAAGGCCGCCCAAGCGCCCGTATCAGTGCGGCAATGGCGGGCTGAGCATGCAACTGAGCTCGAGCTCGACGACACACTCTGGCTCGAGCTCGCGCTCGATATGCTCGCCAAAAGGACCAGCATCACCAATGGCCTCGAGATTGGCTACGACGAACACTGTCGCGAGGGGCCTTTCTCCACCGGAAACCTTCTGATCAAGGATCTGAGCCTGTGGAAAAGCGCCTGATCGACACATTGATCCGAATCGTTCAGAGCCCCGAGACTCAATTCCTCGATGGCGCCGGCCTCAAGGATTTTCGTCAGCGCTACGGGATCGGCTTCCCTGTCGGCACCACACGCGTGCGCTTCTCCGACAAGGACAAGGCCGAGATTGCATCGCTGCTCAAGGCCAAGGCCGGCATCGACGCCGCTCAAGTGAAGCCGGGCGCCTGGCAAGGCCTCACCCGCGCCGAGGCGCTGGATCTTGGGCACGAAGAAAAGCTCGCCCGGGGCGCAGTCAAACGGGACCGGATTTCGTTAAAAGCAGTCCCTGGGCAGGCCTTGAAACTCTCCGGTCGGCACCTGAGCCTGCCCGACTATGCCCACGTGGACATCAACTGGCGGGAGATCACCGCCCTCGGGCATCCTGTCGCCCTGGTGGTCGAGAACTACGAGGTCTTCGACGGCCTGCTCCGCACCGAGATTGCCGAAGCCCTCCTCGAGGCCGGATACGCAGACGCGTTGGTCATCTACCGCGGCGACGCCACCGAGAGCCGCATGGACAACGTCCTGGCGTTCCTATCCGCATACAGTCTGCCCGTGATCATGTTTGGGGATCTGGACCCTGCAAGTTTGGTGGAGGCATCAACTTTCCCGAATGCTCTAGCAATCACAGTTCCGGAAGACCCTGAATCGGCCTTCTGCGCATTTGGCAACGCGTCGCTGTATGCGCGGCAAGTCGGACCCGCCTTCGAGCGCTTGCTCGACTCGACCTCGCCGGGCGTCCGCATAGGCGCCGGGTGGATTCACGAACAGCGGAAAGGCCTTGTGCAGGAAAGCATGATTGGTAGGGGAGTGAAGTTGCGCATTTTGCTCATCGGGTAAAATCAGGGTAGCAGGGCAGAAGAAAAAAACGCCCCTCTTGAAGGGGCGCGTGGATCAGGATCAGTCTTTCAGAACCAAAGTTCGGTGCTCGTACAGGCTGAACGTCCAGTCGTCAAAGCCTCTCCGTATCTACGCTGGTGACGGATGGCCTGCTGCATCTTCTTGGGAAGACTCGTGTAAATTACATAGCTTTGCGCAAACGAACATAGCTACTTGCAAATTTCCTTCGGTTCTTGTGGTCTGGCTTCTGTCCTCATTGAAAGCGCGGCGCGAACTTTGTCGATGATTTCCGACTCTCCCTCTTCGAGTGGTCCGCCGTGCCCATCGCGTCCGCATACGTCATTCACCTCAACCAGCAGAGCCCGAAATTCGTCAAGGCATGCGCTTAGGTGTGACACTGCCGACTCAAGGCCCGCAATCGTTGCGCTGTCGTCAAATGCATGCGATGTCGGCTGCTCCGCGCCGGTCACCCGCGCTTCAATTGCCCGCCACGTCGGCGCGTATTCCGGCCAGTCCGACTCGACGACGACGCAATCCAACGGCGGCTTCCCAATCTCTGCGCGGTGCTCTTCCACCTTAGCCTGAATGCGTTGTAGCTCGATAAGCTCGCTTACCGTCAGGCATTGCATGACATCTGCGCTCTTGAGAACCGCGTAACGCGCTTCACGTGTGAACTCGTTGGTCATTTCAATCTCCTAGATGTGAATCAATTTACGATTAAGCCCAGCCGAAATGCGCAGTCACTTCGCGAAACTTGCAGTAGACCGCGTCGTGGTAGGCATCCCATGCATCGGGGTCGGCGTCGGATTCGCAGGATGGGTTCGTCGGCATTTCCAGCCCCCAGGTCTCGATAACAATCTGCTCGACACCTTTGCCATCCTTGGACGTCAGGTCACAGCTACCGCCGCTGTCGATGTCTGTCCTGCGGTACGGCTCCATAAGCACCGCCAGCAGCGCTTTATCGAGCTTTCCTAGGTCATAGGCCCCGACGACCGTAGCTTCAAATACCGTGTAGCCGCTGTTCCATCCCATTTCCATACTCCTTGCTGTTTACTCAGAATCTGTGCTTGGGTGCGTAGCCATCGCGGACACGCGCCACATGCCGGAGGCGCGTGGCTTGCCGTCAGTGGCGACGAGATGCGCCAGCTTTCTTGCCGGAATGTTCCGAATCTCGTTTACTCGACTGGCTGGACCTTCCCAGAAAACACCATTCCCAAGCACATCGCTCGCGGTTTCCACGCGAATGATTAAATCCCCCTCTTCCTTGTTCAAGGCTACCTCCAATGCGTTTGCAAAAAACGGTGTAAGTCCTAATTCCTTTGCGCTAATCGCTGTAGTTATTTGCATGCAGCGATGTAGGATACGTAGCCTTTGCCGCCAATTTTTGCGAAGACCGTTGTAACTAACAGAATCGCCTCGGGCAGCGGCGATTCGGCCCATTTCGGGCGTCAGAAGGCCACGATTCCGGCCTTCTGGAAATACGTCAGCCGCTTCAGGTTGTAGCAGGCTGCCATCATCGTCATCGCGAAGCTCGCCCGCGCCTGGCCGATGGTTCGGATCAACTTGCCGCCCATTTGCGCGATGGCCGCGAACGGGTGTTCCACCCGCGCTCGCGTCCGCGCGATGCGCGTGTTCCGCCGCTGCTGGCATTCGGACAGCGGCTTGTTGCGTTGTCCCTTGCGCTGGATTTGATTCCGAAAGCCGTTCGCCTTCAACCAGGCCGCCCGCTCCTCGGACGGATAGCCGCGATCGGCATAGACGTCGCGGCTCGTGTTGCTCGTGTCGAAGACGTTGTCGAAGTGCTGGCTGTCGTGCGTGCTGGCCGTGTCGGTCTCGAGCGTGCGGATGAATTTGTACTTCTTGTCGACGTTGATCGACAGCTTGTAGCCGAAGTGGCTCTTGCCGTGTTTCTTCGTCCAGGTGGCGTCGGTGTCCTTCTGCCGGCGCTTGGCCGGCTTCCAGTCGGCAGGCATCGCGCCTTGGTCGATCAGCGCCTTCTCCCCTCGGCTGTTGTGCTGCTTGGGGGCAGGCACCAAGGTGGCGTCGATGATCTGCCCGCCACGCGCGATGAAGCCCCGTTTGAGCAGCTGCGCCGAGACGCCCTCGAAGAGCGCCTTCGCGCCAAGCTCACCGATCCGGTTCTCGAAGGTCCACACCGTGGTGCGGTCCGGAATATTGGCTGCGTTCGCGAGCCCGCAGAAGCGTTTGTAGCTCATGCGGTCGAGCAGCTGGTACTCCATCTGCTCGTCCGACAGGTTGTACAGGCGCTTGAGCACCAGGATCCGAACCATCGTCTCCGTCGGGTAAGGCGGACGGCCGCCTTGCGCGCTGACCGTGCGCGGTGCGACCCGATCGACCTCGGCGGCCAGCGCCGCAAAGTCGATGTGCAACTCGATGTCGGCCAGCGGGTCGCCCAGCGAGTCGAGCTTCTTGCGGTGGTGTTCGTCAGCGAACAGGTCAGTCTTGATAGCGCTACGCGGTTTCATCGGTGCAGGCAACAGCAGGATTCAGGACGCTGTAATTTTACCAAGAGTGGGCGGGACGAGGTTTTTCGAGGCGCCCTCTAATGTGTTGCCGCGCCGTCGGTTCTGCCGGCTTTCGAGCGCTCGAGCACGTGCTACGGTGCGACGACTGCACGATTCCTTAGAGCGGCAGTGGCATTGCTTGCGTTGGACCACAGCGGCAAGAACGAGAACGGTAGACCCATGATCGTCCTCTGCACATCGAGCTCATACGGAGTTCGCGCTCCGTTAAAAGTGACTGTTTCGCCGACCTGCCGAATGACGGAAATTTTACGCAAATGAATGGCCATTCGCTTTTCCACAAGCAGATAAAGATGTGAGATCTGCATGTGATGGGCGCACGCTAACCCTCCGAGCATTAGAGCAGTAGGGAGTAGGAAGTTGCGCTCCGCACGGCTTTCGGTTGTTGGGGTGTCACTTTCCGATCGGCCGAGATCCCCTTTGCGACGGCGGTATTCGCGCACAATCGCTAAACGGGATGCTTCTCCGATCGCCGAACGAGGCCGTTCTGGGGGGAGATCGAGTTGGCCGCACACTGTCTCGAGAGGCAATGTGGAATAGCCACGTTGCTCATTCAGCCAGACCACTCGAACGCAGCCAATGGGTGTTTTCTCAGCATCATTCAGATGCAAGAGCACATGGACGCTGTGAGCGTCGGCGGCGTTGTATTCGAGTGGCTCGGTTGCCGGCTTCTCGAATCCAAGATCCTCGCAGTAGACTCGATGGCGGATCTTGTATGCGGACTCTAGGAGTTCCGCGGTGTTGGCCAGTTTGAGGCCGAAGTGTGTCAAGAAATCGCTAGCAGAGGTAGGTTGCGCTTCGAGTGTGTCCATGACTCCTCCTTTGAATGTGCGTTACGGTGACTCGCCGCGCCTGTCAAGTACTCGCAGCGAATCTGGATTCCGAACTACGAACAGTGCTATTTCCTGAATCCGTGTTCGCTTAGCCGGAAATCCAGCCTAACACATTGATGTAATTGTACAATTACGCATCCGACTCATTCACCCAACCGACCATGCCGCGCTTCGAAGTCAAGCAATCCGCCAAGCTCAACCTGACCTCCTACTCGGGCTTGGCACTGATCGGGCAGTGCTGCCAGGCGGCACAGGTCGAGGCGGTGATCGACCCGAGGCTGCCGGTGTCGCAGGGCATGCGCACCTCGGACCTGGTCAAGTCGATGGTGGGGCTGCTGAGCCTGGGCAAGAGCGACTTCGAGGCGATCGAGCCGTTTCGCAGCGATCGCTTCTTCAAGGAAGCGCTCGGGCTCGCCAAGGTGCCCGGCAGCGTGTGGATGCGCCAACGGCTCGATGCCCGCGCGGCCGAGCTGCGCGAGCTGACCGACGAGCTGAGCCTGCGCCTGCTCGAGCGCACCGAGGCGCCGATCACGGCGCACAAGGGCTACGTGTGCGCCGACATGGATACCTTCGTGATGGATAACTCCGACACCAAGAAGGAGGCGGTCAGCCGCACCTACCAGGGGGTCGACGGCTACACGCCGATCGCGCTGTACCTGGGCAACGAGGGCTGGAACCTCGGCCTGGAGCTGCGCGCGGGTTCGCACCACTCGGCACTGGAGACGGAGTATTTCTTCGAGCGGGTCTTTCCGCGTCTCGAGCGCGTGTGCGCCGCGGACGCGAAGGTGCTGTGGCGCGCCGACAGCGGCTTCGACAGCGCCCGGCTGTTGTTCGCGCTGGCGGCCGAGCGCGAGCGCTGGGCCGGTCTTGAGCGCTCGTTCGATTACCTCACCAAGTGGAATCCGCGCCGTCAGGACAAGGCCGCCTGGGTCGCCCGCGCCGAGGCCGCCGGCGTCTTCGAGGAGGTCCGCGCGGGCAAGCGCGTGGGACTGCTCGATCTGCAGGTGGAGCGCGCCTGGAAGAAGGCCAAGCGCACGCTGCGTCTGGTGGTGCGGGTGACCGAGCGCACGATCGACAAGAAGGGCCAGCACCTGCTGGCCCCCGAGATCGAGATCGAAGGCTGGTGGACCAGCCTTGATGTGCCGATGGCCGATGTGATCGAGCTCTACAAGCACCACGGCACCCACGAGCAGTTCCACTCCGAGATCAAGACCGACCTGGACCTCGAGCGCCTGCCCTCGGGCAAGTTCGACACCAACGACGCGGTCGTGCACCTGGCCGCATTCGCCTACAACTGCCTGCGCCTGATCGGGCAGCTCGGGCTGACCGGCGAGCTCTCGCCGATCCGCCACCCGGCCAAGCGCCGGCGCATCAAGACGGTGTTGCAGGAGGTGATGTACCGGGCGGCGAAGTTCGTCGAACACGCTCGCCGCCTGGTGCTGGACTTCGGGCGCGGCGTCGCCGCGCATGTGAAGGTGTTCACCACGGTGCAGGCGCGGCTGTGTGTGGTGGCTTCGCCGTGATGCGAAGCCGGCGACTGAATTCTCCGAATCGAGGCTATTTCGCAGCGGCGGAAGGGCGACGGCCGCGCGGGAGCAGGAAAATGACGTAGCGCCCCCGCCGGAAGCCCGGCTCACCGGCGCTCCGGGCCGTGAAAGGACGGCGCTCGGGGCTGCGGTGAGCTGAGATTGGGAGTCAGGCAGCAGAAAAATCATGCGCTGGGGCTCGCGGAGCGGGTACGCGCTGAAGACAACACGGATTCAGGTATTTGCCGTATGGACTGTTGCGGTTCCGTTACTTATGTGGCGAGTTACGGCTTGCCCCTGAATGAGCTGTACCCCGAGTGCTTGTGCATTCCTGCGCTGTAGCGTGTTGTCGATCCCGTGGGCGAGCACTGTGGCGCCGTGCTTTTTTGCGTTTTCCAGTATTGCGCATACCCTTTTAACAGTGCTTTGTGCAATTGGTGGTTTGAGGGTAGAGGATCCGCTAATGCGAATCATATTAGGCGAGAACTTTTCGAAGATCTCCTCCATTGCAGCTTCGGTGATCTCTTCTGCGCGATCAACGCACACAAAGATCTCCCGATCTTTGCACTTGTTGCAGAAGTGTGCGAACTCGTTAATGCTCGCGCTGCAGGCTTCTGCATCCACCTTGATCACGATTCTGAGAATCTCCCTTGCCAGGGCACTCATCGCGATTATGTAATCCCCGGCGGAATGAGTAATCGTATGATGGGAAACATCTATAAAGATACGGTAACGCTTCGGGTTGCTACTTTTTCGAAGTTTGTTTCGGAGCATGCTTACGGTTGATAAATCTATGAATGAAGCATGCTCCCGCTCAAGTTCGGTGTCTTCGGGTTCCGTAGTGATGGTTCTGCTTGGCTTCTTCGAATGGAGTGCGACTTCGAAACCATACAGATCCATTGTTCCCGAATAAGCTACGGGGTAGAACCGCGGCGTTGGCAAATTCAGCTTACTATTTTGCTCTCGGGCCTTTGCTGAGTATTCGCCATGCTTATTCAGGTCTTGCAGCGTTGTCACTGATTTAGCTCCACCTAAGATTTCTCGGATTTGCGGTCTCGTTACGCCTGACGTGCTGCGTTGTTTCTCATTAGCCCTGGTAATTGTGGTTTCGGCGTTTGGCGGTCACTTGTGTTGTTGGTTTGTTGCGTGCTCTTCGCTTAGATATGCCTGACCTTGTGGGGTACGTAGCAAGGCGGCAGTTTCGGTTGAATAGCGCGCAAAGCCGTGCCGAACGAGGGCCTGAGCACTCTTGATGTATCCGGCTTGAGCGCCTTTTCCTGGTTACTGCCACGCCGCACGCGGCGGCAACGTGTCGCCGCGCTTTGCGGCCACGAATGTACGCATCGACGCCTCATCGCACGGCTCATGCGTAGGGGTGCCATCGCCATAGTGACGCCGCAAGATGTTGTGCTCCTGAGGAGTGCCCTGCGTGTTCGCTCGGGCGACCCAATAGGCAAGGTCTTGTCCAATGATGTCGGCGGTTAGCATGATTCCTCTCCCTTGATGCTCAGTCGTTGCTATTCGGTAGCCGCTCAGGAATGATTTGCCACTCGCACTCCCGAACCTCTATTACTGCAGCGCAGCGGCGCAGCATACGCCCAGCAACACCAGACCCAAGCGGAAAAACTTGGCCGTTCGTGTTTTGTCGGCGCTGATCTGGCCACAACCTCTCAGCGAGCGTGTTTGCGCGAAATGACCTGATGCCAGATGCGTGCATTGCTTCCAATTCGCGCAGCACATCAGCCTGAGTAGCCATTGCCTTTTCCTGGTCAGTCTAAGCGCCGATGCACGCAACCTGCGCGGTATCGTTATCCTCCGCCCGATAGCAGTCATGCTTGAACTCGCGCCGAAGGTCATCGTAGGCCCATTGGTCGCGGATGAAAATTTGCTTCCAGGCTTCGTGATTTCGCACGTTCGAATTCCGCTTACGCGGTACGAACCTTGCATTCGGTGTGCGAACGCACCTCGGGCACGCGCACGCGGTTTCAACGGAGTGATGCTTCAAGCTGTCCGCCGAAAAATTGCATCCCGGAGGCAGTTGCTCGACGTTGCTCGGGAACAGCGCCGCCCAGTCATTTGGGCGAGCCTTCACGTCCGCTTGTTTCTCGAACAGACCCGCGTTCCAGTCGCCCTCTTTGCCGCAGAAGTCACAAGTGCCTTCCATGCGCATTTCTCATCTCCTTAAATGCCTGGAGAGGGAGTTCGCCCGGAGGGGCGATTGAACCCCTCGGGTGAGTGAATATTCGACAACTCAAGTGGAGTTATCGTAACGTGCGACTTAGCCTTGCAGGCTGCTGAGCAGAATCGAATACCGCATCTCATTCCGCTGCAAATTTGCTTGGGCATTCCACCGTTCCACCAGGCGGAAGGCGGCGTCAATGTTGAGGCCCCCCGCTTCCAGAACAGTACCTAAGTCAGCCGCCTGCGCTTCCGTAAAGGGCTGAAGAGAACTGGTTCCATCTTCGTAGGTCACCTTGTACTCTTTGACTCGGGCGTTAGCCATTGTCATTTCCTCTCGTAACGTGTGATTTTGCCGTACCCCTTTTCCTAGATGGTGCCGATGTCGCTAGCTGGACGGTACACGACGGCGCCCGGGGAGCATTACGCGCATGTAGCGCATGCCAACCGATATCGGTGCCCCCTTGAGCCAGGTGACAGCGTCGGCCTGAAGGAACTCGTCTCCCGCCTGGATAAGATCGCCGGGCGTCAGCAGCCGGTACACCGGCTCAGCGTCCGTGCCGTCATCAAGCATGTGAAGCTCCTCAGCAATCGCCATCGCGGCTCCCTTTTCCTGGGCAGTCCAAATCGACCGGCCATGAGTCGGTCCCGGTGCGCCGAATCGCCGCCATTTCGGCATCCCGCTCTTCCGGGGTGGCGAAATAGTCCGTGCCTGGCCGGCGACAATTAGCCTGGCCGGTCGACGACAACTATCTTGGCCGGTTGGATCTGCAGCCGGGAAGGTCCGGAAGCGAGGGATAGAGTGCTCTTCTGACGACAGACGTTGGGAGGCGCTCAGTGCCCGGCAGGAAGATCACGGACCAACAAGTGCGCAAATACACGGAAGCAAGAAGGCAGGCGACGCAGCAGATCGCAGCGGCCCGGATGGGCATCAGCGTGCGCTCGGCGCGACGCATCGAGCAGGCAGACGGGTTGCCGTCTCAGGGTGGGCCGAGGACCTGGAGGACACGTGCCGACCCGCTGGCGGGAGTGTGGGAGGAGGAGTTGCTGCCGCTGCTCGCGCGCGAGCCGGGGTTGCAGGGCCGTACGCTGCTCGAGGAGTTGCAGCGTCGGCACGGTGATGTGTTCGGTGATGGCGTGTTGCGCACGCTGCAGCGGCGGATTCGCATGTGGCGGGCCGAGCATGGCCAGGAGAAGGAGGTCTTCTTCGCCCAGTCCAATCCGCCCGGGCGGCTGGCACTGTCCGACTTCACGGTGTGCAACGAATTGAACGTCTCGATCGCCGGTGAGCGTTTCGAGCATCGCCTGTACCAGTTCGCGCTCGCCTACTCGGGCTGGCGCCACGCCGAACTCGTGTGCGGCGGCGAGAGCTTCGCCGCGCTGGCGCAGGGGCTGCAGAACGCCCTGTGGGCCTTGGGCGGCGTGCCCGAGGAGCACCGCACCGACAGCCTGTCGGCCGCCTTCAATAACTTGGCGGAAGCGGAAACGCTCACGCGCCGCTATGCAGACCTTTGCCAGCACTATGGCATGCGTCCGACGCGGAACAATCTCGGGCAATCGCATGAGAACGGCGCGATCGAATCGCGCCAGGGCAGTCTCAAGGGCGCGCTCGATCAGGCATTGCTGCTGCGCGGGCATCGCGACTTTGCCACGGTCGCCGACTACCAACGCGTCGTCGCCGATGTCGTTGCACGGCTGAACCGACGCATCCAGACACCGCTGACCGAGGAGCGCAGCCAGCTCAAGGCGCTGCCGGTTCGCCGCACCAGCGAGTACGAGGAGATCGAGGCGCGCGTGACCAAGTTCGGTACGGTCAGCATACGGCGCGTGCTCTACAGCGTGCCCTCGCGCCTGATCGGCCACCGGCTCCAGTTCCGGCTCTACCCGGAGCGCCTGGAGGGCTGGCTCGGCGGGGTGTCCGTGTTCGAGAGCGTGCGTGGGACGGTGCCGGCGGGCAAGCCACGCGGCAAGCAGATCGACTACCGCCACCTGTTGCCCGCGCTCAAGCGCAAGCCCGGCGCCTTCGCCCGCTGGGCGCTGCGCGACGAGATGTTCCCCCGCACCGAGTACCGGCAGACCTGGGAGCGGCTCGTCGAGAAACTGCCCGAGCGCCAGGCGTGCAAGCTCATGGTCGGTCTGCTCGATCTGGCCGCACGCGGCGCCTGTGAAGCGCAACTGGCACAGGTGCTCGGCGAGGTGCTGCAGGCGGACGCCGTACCCGATCTGGACGCGCTGGCGGAGCGCTTCGCACCGCGCGAGACACCGATGCCGGTGGTCACCGTGTCGTTGCCGCCGCTGTCGGCCTACGACGACTTGTTCGCGGTGGCGGCATGAGCGCGGTCGAGGCCGTCACGCTGCCGATGATGCTCACCGAACTGCGCTTGCCCACCATCAAGCGTCTGTGGCCGGCCCTGGCCGAGCAGTCCAACCGCGAGGGCTGGCCTGCCGAGCGGTTTCTGGCGGCACTGTGCGAGCACGAAATGAATGAGCGCGAGCGGCGCCGTATCGATCGCCATCGGGCCGAGTCGGGCCTGCCGCCGGACAAGCGGCTGTCAGCGTTCGACTTCGCCGCCGTGCCCACGGTCTCCAAAGCCCACGTCACTGCGCTTGCCGAGGGCGACAGCTGGCTCGAGCAAGGTGCCAACATCCTGCTGTTCGGCCCGCCAGGCGTGGGCAAGACGCATCTGATTGCCAGCCTGGGCCACGCGCTCGTCGAACGCGGATACCGCGTGCTCTTCACCCGCACGAGCGATCTGGTGCAGCGGCTGCAAGCCGCCCGGCGGGATTTGCGGCTACCGGCCGAACTGGCCAAGCTCGATCGTTTCGATCTGCTGATCTGCGACGACTTCAGCTATGTCCGCCGCGATCAGGGCGAGACTTCGGTGCTGTTCGAACTCATCGCCGAACGCTACGAGCGCAAGAGCCTGGCCATCACGGCCAACCAGCCGTTCTCCGGCTGGGATCACGTCTTTGCCGAACCGGCCATGACGCTGGCCGCCGTCGATCGCCTGGTGCATCACGCCACGATCTTCGAGATGAACGTGGAGAGTTTCCGTCGCCGCGTTGCTCAGAAGGGGCTCGCCCCTTCTGAGCAACGCAAACCCCAAACCTCAAACCCGAAAGGCTGAACCCCTCATGCCTCGCTTCCACCGGCCAGGATAATTGACGTCGACAGGCCAAGGTAATTGACGCCGGGCACCGTGCCATAGCCGCAGTCGTTTTCCCAACACACGGCGTATTTCTTACTCTGTTCGCTCATGTTTCCTCTCCTAGATGTTCAAGCCGCAACCGCACCCACCGCCTTGGAATAGTCGGTACCGTGAAAGATGGCACTACACTTCACGATGAATGCGGCCTCCTTGCGCGAATACGTTCCCGCTTGGTGAAACAATGAGCCTACCCTGACGCTATCAACATCGGCCATGGTGTACTTGCGCTTGTGCGGCAGAATAAGTCCCTGCCGCACCACTTGGCTATAGACCATCGTTTTCTCCTCAGATTGAAGCCCTGAGAGACCCGTCCAGAGGACGGTGGTTTGTCCCTGGGGCGGTTTGAATGGTGCGGCCGGTTACCCGGCTATCGTAACGACAGATTTCTCTTAAAGACTGAACAGCCGTTGCACGGCAACAATGGCGAGCACCAGCAGCGCCATACCCGGCAAGAATGCCGCGAGGATTGCGACCTCCTTACGTGCCCGGATCTTGCCGGCGATGTAGCCCTTCGCATAGGCTTTCTGCTCGGGCGTTTTCGCCAGATCGAGCATCAGTTTGTCAGTCAGTCGTTCCATGTCCGGCATGGTCAATACTCCATGTGCGCGGAACACCTCCCAACGCGGGGATGCTTTTCCGCGATAAATGCGGAAGCAATTTCAAAAAAGAACCCGATCGAGCGCTAGGCAAGATCGGGTTCTGTGGGTCACGCAGCAGGAGGACGCAGCAATGCGCACACCTGCTTTGTCGGCTTTTCAGCCTTCTTCTGGAGGTTCCAGGAATGTTTCGGCATCAGCAGTGCGGGCATGCTCATCTCCTTGAGTTAGGTCTGCAAGGAAGGTATGCGGCAAGTTCGATATGAAAAGCTCAGCACGAGACAACGGCCATCAACGAGGTGGGCACCCCTTGCACCTTGTCGCCGACCGCGCGGAACCGAACCTCCAGGGCGTGACCACGGGTTGCGGTCCGGACGAACTCGACGAACTCTGCACGAGTCGGCTCCCACTTGTGATCCTGATGCCGAAACCCTTTTTCAATCCGGTAGTGCGGATTGAACTCCCGGTTTGGGGCGGTGATCACGAAGAGCCTTGGGCGCTGCCGACTGACCGTCTGAACCAGCTCGATCGCCTTCGAGTAAGGGATGTGCTCAACGACCTCGGTGAGCAAGACGTCGGCGTGCTCCGGTAGAAGCTGCTTTCCGAACGCGCCTTCGAGGCTCACGTGCTCAATCCCGTCGGCCGCCATCGCTTGCGCCGCCCGCTCACGTTCCATCCCCTGGGCTTCGAAGCCAATGACGTGCTTGTAGCGCGAGGCGAGGCGCAGAAGGTAGAAACCTTTCCCGCATCCGACGTCGACCAGGGCGCTGCCTTCGCCTGTGAAGTAAGTCTCGATTGCCCAAAAGCGCTGATCCTGAGTGCCTCCGTAGCAGAGCTCGATACCAAGCCCCTGAACTCGCTTCGACCACTTCGCGAAGTATTCTGGGACTACGAGAATGTCGCGGGAAACAATGTACCGAATGAAATACGGTGCTTCGGCTTCGTCCAGCAGATCGCACAGCATCTCCATCTCAGCATCGAATGCATCCTCAGTTGAGGCCCACCCGTATCGAAGGTGGCTCATGTGATCGATGTGAGCGCAAAGGCGTGCTATCGGATGCTGCTCGCCAGCGGCGGTTGGATCGAACGCAGGGAAGAAGCGGAGCAACGCGTCACGTAACGGCAGCGGCTTATCGGGGTTACGCATCCGACAAGGCCTTGAAGCGAACGCTGTAGAAGAGGGGGTGCCGGGTACCGTCGTCCTGCCCGGCGCAAGAGCAGTCAACCAAGGAGCGCATCGACGGCTGATGCAGTGTGTCTGTGTCGGGTGTCATCACCCCGCCCGACGCGGGAGCAGCAACCATCAAGGAGGGCGCCGATGACTGACGCCAAGAATTCGTGCCGGGAGTCGTCGCCCCGCCCGGCTCGGGGGCAGTTACCAACAAGGAGAGCATCGACGACTGATGCCGTGTGTAAGTGCTGGGGCGCCGCCACCTTGCCCAGCGCAAGGGCAGTACTACAAGGAGAACATCGGCGACTGATGTCGTGGAAATCGTATACCAGATGTCAGCACCCGCTCTGGTCCGGGGCAGTTCCTTTTTCAAGGAGATGGCAGCGCTGACTGCTGCTGTATCTGTTGGAGATCTGGGAGCCTTCTCCTGGAGGCAGAGGAACAAGTAGGGCAACTCGTTCGTCTTGGGTTGCAGATTACCAGACCTGAAGAAGTCGTCAAATCTCAAAACGCATACTCCTTGGTATGGGTTAGAGGAACGACTCGGCGGAGCACGGCGTCCTCAATAGGTTCGATGCTCAGGCTCGCTGCACTGTTCTTGCTTCCTGGGCCGCTGCACTGAACCCCTCTTGGCAGGGCAGGGAGGAGGGGTTATCCCTGCAATAACCAGATCACGCTCTCACCGCTTACACCACGGACGATCGTTCCTTCCCGCTCAAGCTCAAAGAGGGCAGACCTCAGTGCTTTAGTTGGCTTCGCCAGTCGGAAGAGCCTCAGAAGTTTGCGCACGGGCATCGGGGATGGCGCATTCCGAAGGGCCACGAGCACTTCGTGGCGATAGTTCTTTGTATCAGTCAAGCACTCTCCGTCAGTGTTCTAACTGTTCGCCTAGCTGGGTTATGAATAATTCGCTTAGAATCGCAACAGTTCCAAACAGTTTATATGCGATGACTAGCCCAAGCCACCCCAAGCAAAGGAGCGATGACGACGACCGCGCCCGGATAGAGGCAGAGCTAGTCGAGCGGTACGGGATGATTCTTAAGACCAGTGAAGTCGCGGATGAGCTCAGACTTTCTTCGGCCTCTGTAAGAAGGATTTCGCGGGAGGAACTCCCAAGGGGGAGCGGGCGCGGCCCTCGTGCCCGTTACCTCGCCTCGGATGTTGCCGCGTACATCAGCGCTTGGGTTAAGAAATCCTAGAGCGGAAAGTCTGTCACTCTTCAATCAAGAACATGATCTATCAATACGACACCGAAACTGTTCTCAATGAAACCGCGGGCTTGAGTTTGCTTGAGCAAGGTGTTTATCGCGTCATGATGGACCATTACATTGAGAGTAATGGTTTCGTACTTCCAGCTAAGCACAGCGGCTTGACAGAAGGCGCAAACCTTCACCACTTGGCGCGCATCATCGGCGCCAAAAGTGAGCCGGAGCTGCTTGCGACAGGCAAGATCGCGATGAGCTTTTTCGTGCGAGAAGATGACGAACTCCATCACCCACGTCTCAAAAGCTTGATCAGCAAGCCCAAAGCCAAGCGCTCAGAACAGATCGAACAGGACTCCTTTTTTGCCAATTCCTCTCAGGATCATCTTCTATCGATCCCCTTCGGATCTTCAGACCATATCTTCTGGTGGGCTCCATCCGAGGAAGAAATCCAGTCATTTGCGAATGAGTTCCGGTTATGCAACATCAAGGCCGAGATCGAGCAGGCGCGACAGGTCGCCATGCAGCCTACGGCTCGACCCCGGACCGACCCTCGGACTTTTCTGAGGAATCGTATTCGTGTTTCGAACAAACTTATCGAGGAGAAACTCTCCAACTCTGGTGTCACTATCCTCTCGCGCGAATCTCCCCGCTTTGTTGAGTTCATCGCAGCCTACCCACGTCAAGCCGACATTCAAGCAGCATGGTCCGTCTGGGGTCTGATCGGTTTTGATGATGATGAAGCTCTTTTCAAGCAACTGACAGTCGGTCTCAAGAAATGGAAACTAAGCAATGAATGGGCAAGAAAGGAGGCTGGAACGATTCCGACTGCGGCTCAGTTTCTAAACGCGAGACAGTGGGAAACCGATCCGCGACTTGGGCGGGATGCAGCAACCAAGGTTGCTATCACAACTCTGTCGTTCAACGGGACAGATGAGTCGCAAAAGGGTGCGCTGTGAGCCGTAAAGACAACACTCCGCCTGTTCAGCCTGGAGTATTGCCCCCACACTCGATTCCTGCCGAACAGGGACTGATCGGGGGGCTGTTGCTCGATAACCAGTTCTTTGACAGGGTGATTGACGTCGTAAAAGTACAGCACTTCTACGATCAGGCTCACCGACTGATCTATCAGGCCATGTTCGACCTCTATGCGCAAAACAAGGCGGTTGACCTCATTACGGTTGCCGATTCTCTTGCCGCCAAAGGTACGCTTGAGCAAGCAGGGGGCTTTGCCTACCTAGCGGAGGTCGCCAACGGTGCAATCTCAACGGCAGCCATTTCTTCGTACGCGAAAATCATACGAAGCAAGGCGGTGTTGCGGCACTTGGGCGCAGCCTGTAACCGAATCCTGCAGACTATTCACGACCCCGGAACCAAGAAAGCAGAAGAGATCCTCGATGAGGCCGAAGCACTGATGCTTCGCGTTACAGGGAAGATAATTGGCCAGGAGGATGGGCCGGTTCCTGCGAGAGACTTCGTAGGCGCTGTTTTCCGCGATGCAACGGCCGTCCCGTCGCCGAATGGACTTCAAGGGCTTTCTACCGGTTTATCTGGACTTGACCAAATCACCCTTGGTCTTTGTCCTGCCGACTTTATTGTGATTGGTGCGCGGCCGTCCCACGGCAAGACAACACTTGCACTGAATATTGCAGAGGAGGTTGGTCTTAGACGTGGCCTTCCTGTCCTTATCTTTTCACCCGAAATGCCCAAGGAGCAGCTGAGCCTGCGCATGCTCTCATCTATGTCGGGCATCAAGCACTCCACTCTACGGACCCGGAATATTTCTGCGGTTGAGAAAGATGTGTTTGCGAGCTCACTTGCAAAGTTGTCTGCAGCGCCCATCTACATTGACGACTCAGCCCGCCTGGACGCCAACGCACTGCGCGCTCGAGCCCGACGAACGGCCAAAAGAGCAGGATCACTGGCCTTGGTGATCGTTGACTACATTCAGTTAATGGCCACCGCAGATGAAGTCGACAACGCGACGCGTAACCTTGAGGTTCAAGGGATATCTCGGTCGATCAAGGCGCTCGCGAAGGAGCTCAATGTCCCGGTTATTGCCGTATCCCAACTCAACCGAAGCGTCGACCGCAGATCAAATCAGCGACCAATCTTGTCGGATCTACGGGACTCCGGTTCGATTGAGCAAGACGCCGACGTAATCATCTTCCTTTATCGCGAAGGCGCAACGAAATCCGAAGAACAATCAGCCGAAAGCGAAGCCGAATTGATTGTTGCAAAGCAACGAAACGGCCCTATCGGCTCAGTCAAGGTTCTCTTCAAGCCTGAAACCCTCTCCTTCAGAAACACACCGAGGAAAGAAAATTGAAAAATAACCGAAAGATTCCATACCTCATTCCGTTGCTCTCAGTATCGGCGGGCTTTGCGCTGGGCGCAATCGCGCTCACCCTTTTCAGCAATACTGACGCACCCCAACCGACTACCGTTGTGCAAGATTGCCCAGAGCCAACGCTGATTCAGGCGAAACAGCCGTCGCCTCACATCGTTATCGCGTCTCGACTCATGGCCGCTGTCGATAAGTCTCTACCGCCTGTGTGGTTTGAGCAGGAACTGATTACCAACGGTGTTCGCCGACACTTCTTCTTCTTCAAGAAGGAAGAGCCATATTCTCTAGTGGACGTTGGCGCTCAGGTCGGTTTGGTTAGTTTTCGCATGGGCGAAGACGAACGCTGGGTTCCGGAGGTGGTGAATCCCAACCTTTTCACGAACGGTACGCGTGGGGAAGTCACGCCTCAGACCTCTTTCCAGTTTGAAAGGGTTTCTGCAGACCAACTCCTCATGATCGTCCGTAATCGTATCGACAACTTCGAGGGGGCCGATCACTTCCTTGACCTCTTCATGGTTGCTGACGGGACCTTTTCGCCGGCTGGTCGTATCTTTGCTGGCGCGCACAACAAGGAAATGAAGTGCGATGGGCCGACAGCGAAGTTCGAAGCATTCAACCGGGCCTGCATGGATTTCAGCGGCACGTTGAGCATCGTCACCGTTCCGGGGCAACCTGTGGCGAATCTTGAGATGACATACGAAGGCCTCAAGGGCGACAAGTATTCCACCCTTGAAAAGGCCACCTATCGCTTCACGCGAGGACAGTATGTCCAGGACGTTGCGGAGGCAGCCGTAAGGCGCTGATAGACCAGTTCAGCTCAGTTCAATAGGCGATAGCCGTGCTGCTTACGAACTTTCGCGAGCACTTCCATCGCCTGCTGCGCTTCATCGACTGTCCCATAAGGATCACTAGCCATTCCGCCCATCCGATTTTTTTTCCCGCCCCAACAGCGCCTCAAGACAACCTGTCCGAAAAGGTCAGTATCCACCATGGCGCAGTAGTACCGGGTATCGGTTTCCCATTGGCGGATGCTTTCATTGAGCATCTTCATCCGAGAACCCCGCATTGTTCCGCTATTAGCGGCTCAATTCTAGTTCTTTCTTCTCGTTTGAAGTGAAGTTTCTTGATTACCGTTTAGAGGAATTTATTGTGCAAAATTCAAATGACCTTCATTACGCTGGCTTCTGGGTTCGATTCGGTGCTTTTTTGATCGACTCTTTGCTCTGGCTAATGATCTCGCTGCCGCTTCTCTACGCAGTTTACGGCGACCAGTACTTTGTCTCAGAGCAGTTGTCGCAGGGATTCTTCGACATTCTGATCTCCTGGATCGCTCCTGTGGCTGCGGTACTCTGGTTCTGGATTGCGAAGCAGGCTACGCCTGGAAAAATGGCATTGAGGCTGAGAATTGTTGATGCCTCATCTGGTGAGGCAGCGACACCAGGTCAGTACGTGGGTAGGTATTTCGGGTACTTGCTTGCGTGCATTCCCCTTGGCCTGGGGCTAATCTGGTGCGCTTTTGATTCCCGCAAACAGGGCTGGCACGACAAGTTGGCAAAGACAGTAGTCGTGCGCAGAAACACACCGACAGAGGTCGTTTTCGAAAAAGCTGCCTGATTTAGTCCAATGCTTGATGCCAAATCGCCCGTCTATAGGCTAGACGGGCGATTCTTCTTCTGAGCGTGGCGACAGTTAGATGTTGTGCCGAGGAGCGAAATATCGCTTTGCCCGATCCCAGAAGCTGGGCGGATCGGCATCGAACTCTTTCCAGGCCTTACCGTTAAAAAACATCGCCCGGCCGTCGTCGTAGAACCGCAGGGTCTGCATGCCAAAGGTGTCGCAATGCTCACAGTAGCACCCGGCGTCGACAACCGCGACATGCACCGTCGGCCGCTGCACCCGACCTCGGACAAGGACGTCCGGGACGGTGCGATCGCACTCTGGGCAGCGCATGACGATGCCGTCGATCTTCTCGCTGTTGTCAAAGACGACAGGCAGTGATGAGGAAAGCGTAGGGCCTTTCATCAGCTCTACCTGGTCATGATTTAGACCGTATCCCATTTTTCTATCCTTTGCTGCTTAGGCGCGTCCAGCCTAGCAAACTTGCGTGACCCGAGATCCACCGAAGATCAACAAGGTCGTACGTACTTGGCACCTCACGGTCTCGATAGGATACGGCGCAATAGTGCTCGATAAAAACAAGCTGCGTCTCCTGTCCGCCCAAAAGCTTGAACAGGTGATCTGCCAAGTCGGGCCAGCTGTTTGTGATGCTCCGTCCCTGGTTGCAAGCAAGCTCAGTGCAGACCAGGATTCGACGCTTGTCTGATATCTCGAAGATGTCCAGCGCGAGCGTGGTGGGTGGCTGGAAAGGCACTTCCACTTCGATGATCTCCCGAGGCCATGCGCCAAGCACATAGGCACCGGTGAGCAACTGACCCGGGAGTTCTACCGTGAAGGTTTCGATGTCCATCAGAATCAGTCCGCGAACAGATCTTCCGCATCATTAGGGATGCCTGAAGCGGCTTCATCGTTTTGCCTTGGCTCGGAAGCGCCCTCTGCCTCTTCCTCGGCATCAGCTTCATTCTTTCGCGCCTGCTCGAAAGCCTCAAGAACTTTTTCGATCTGAGCCTTAACCTCGTCCCCGAGGGCCGCATACCCTGGATCGCGACGCAGATCCTCGATCGCCTTTGCCATTACAGGGGCATTTTTCGTAATAGCCTTCTTGAAGGCGCGGCCGGGGGCGAACTTGTTTGTCACGCGTCGTTGGCCACGAGCGTTCGCAAGTTTCTCAGCCCGCAGCAAGAAGGCGAGGGCCTTGTCCCCATGATCACGCATAGCATCAATCGCCATGCGCGCCGCGATCCGCTCTTCCATGACCATCTTCCTGATCTCGAGAGGCGCAGAGGCAAGCTGAAGAAGGCCTGCGACGTAACGCTGGGTAAAGCCAAGCTTCGCGGCTATCTCCTGCGTTTCCCATCCGAACTTGACCAGCCTTCGAACAACCATGCTGATCTCATAGGGCGTGAGTTCCTTGCCACTATTCGAACTGACCAAGGAGACGGTGAGGTCTTCCATGGTGGTTCCCGGGGGGCTCACCACCACAGGCAAACGTGAGATCTCTGCCCCGCGAGAGATTGCTATGCGGACCGCCTCGAGACGGCAATGCCCATCAACGACACTGATGACGTTGACGCCATCCTCTTGAGAGACATAACCGGCCAGCGGCTTGTCTGGCTTGAAGCCTTCGCGGAGGATCGATTCTGCCAAATCCTCAATATGTTGGTCATATGAGGTGTTCTTGACTCGGACGTTAAAGCCGGGGATCACCCGTATCGCTTCGATAGGTACTTGCCAGAGATCCCGCGACTTCGCGTCAACCGCGGTCATGGCTGTCTTGACGGAGCCAGGGGTCAGCTGGACCTCGAAGTCGGATTCCAACGAGTCTAAGTTCTCGATCATGAATTTCTCCCATTTCGATCATCGTTGCGGCGAAAGCTCGCCTGCGATGCGTCGAACTCTACACGTTTATATAAACGAATCAACCCTCGGAAATGATTCTTTGGGATTTGTTTTGAAGGGAGGTTAGTGGACGAGGCGGCCACTGGAGCCGCTCGCGCCCTGACTCTTCATGAGCGCAGCGATAAGCTGATGTGCATCTTGGCTGAGTCGCTCTTCGTTTGGGTAGAAGCGCTTGATCTGCGAGATGATGCGCTCACGGCAACGCGCCTCTTCTGAGGACATGCGCTCCCCATTTTGGGTCTCAAACCACTTCATGAACGCCTCAGCGACCATTTCATAAGAGAAGGCTGGGGTCATCCTGGGGCTCCTTGTTTCTGCCGCACCGACGCGGGGTCTTCTGCCTCAGCAGCGAGTGCATCCCAAGCAGACATGAGCTTGAATGCTGCATCGGGGTGATTCTTGACGATCATGATCGTCTCATAATTCCGACGAAACGAGGTGCTTGCATAATCGACACTTCCTGCGAGGGAATTAGATTCATCTGTGACAATGAAATTCGAGTTCAGTGTTTGTCGTGTCGATGCATAGGCGGCGAAAACCCCTGCGTTTTTTAGAAACGCAATAACAAAGGACTTCTGGTCTTTATTTGCACCAGAGAAGAGGACGCGAACATCGACCCCACGACTTTTGGCCAACAAGAGTTCGTCGGCGAGCTCTCTGTTGACCAAAGAGGTCGTCAGTATCCGAATGCTCTTGTTAGCTTTACGTACGAGGTCGAAGACTTCGGCTTCTGCTTCTCCCGGCGAGAACGCGACACGTATCGAGGGTGCAAACGGGCTGACTGCGGCCGGGCGAACAACGCCATCTCCGATCTCTGTTTCATTGGCGATGGCCACTTGTGTCGTGGCTAAGAAGCCTGTCGCAAGAAGTGAGAGCAGTCTTTTCATCGAGGGGCAGACCTACGTGCAGTTAAGTATGGTGACCACATCCCCTGTTTTCTTATAATTCCTGTCAGGATTGCTTTGTATCCTACCACGTCGGGCTGTAACATCCCAAGACTGGCAGTTTTCGGCAATCGCTATGAATGACATAGTCAAGGTTTATCAAGAAGATGCGGTGACGCAAGACGCTGCTGGAGGGGTGCGTGGCACGGGCGCGTGGACTGCGTTCAGAAAGGCAGTCCTGACGGCGAACCGCCGAACCCGGATCGAGTTGATTCGCAAGAGCCTCCCGGCCAGCGCAATCGGGGAGGTGTCCCGGGAGTTTCGCTGTACATACGATGACATCTGCGCAATGGCGATGATCTCGTCAGCCAGCGTGCGTAGACTAAGCGCTGAAGCAGCGATGCTCAGCCCCTCTGTGACTGAACGACTGGCCAGGCTCGTAAGAATCGACCACCTTGCGACGCAAGCATTGGGATCAAGCGATGCAGCACGAGCTTGGCTCAAGGTTTCTCAAGGGTGGCTTGGCGGACATACACCACTTTCCATGCTTGCTACAGAAGACGGCGGGGCGCTCATCGAAGAGGTGCTGGCGGCATTGCTATATGGCGATCCAGTGTGAGCACAAATCGCTGCTTTCTTCTCTCGCCGCACAAGCGCCTGTCCGCAGCCAGTTTCCAGCAAGCCAGGCGCCACCACGGTCGCTGGCACCGAACGGGGCAACAGGCTTGCTATGGATTCGAGCATCCGGCTCTGGCCATGCTTGAGCGCGAGGTGATCACCAACGGCCGTTGTCTCATGCCTCTGTACTTGCACGAGGCACGCCTTCCCGACACTCAATCCGCCCCGCTGGACTTGAGGCAGGTTCGGGCAGGGCAGGAGCAAGCAGTTGGTGGTCGATTCTTCGACAATCCACCTCAACTTCTTGCCGTGTCTTCGTCCTCGGTTTGTGCTGAGGGTACGATCTACCTTATCTCCCCCAAACACCCCGACTTTGAGCAGATCAAATGGTCTTGCTTACGCACCGTTAACCACATTTCCCCATGACATTCTTCTCCAATCTGCCTGCAGACTACTGGTGGATGCTTGCCGCTGGTGGACTTGCACTCATTGATCAGTTCATGCCTCGCAAGGGGTTGCGCTGGGTTGCTGTTGCGGCCGGGCTCACCTCTGGACTGGTTCTCGTAGGACTGGTGATCAGCATCGAAATCCAGGCTCTGATCTTTGTGCTATTTACGGTTACTTTTGGTGCTTGTCGGTACCTAAAGAAGGTATTTTCAGGACAGCTGCCCGGCTCGGGCTACGCTAGCATCCTGACGATCGGCGAGGACGGCTCGGTTACTGCGGAGTTCGAAAAAGCATCCTGGTCTGCCATCATCCTCGAAGGGGAGGTTCAGCCTGGGGATCGAGTGGGTGTTGCCGCGGTGAGTAACGGAGTACTCTGGTGCACGAAGGCGAGGCCGTGACGATTCGGACCAAACCACAGCGCGGGCAATTCGTTCAGAGTGTTCCCCGTGTATGCGTCGGTTGGTCATTTCTCAACCTGGCATAGCCTGCCTTTCTGCAAGCCAATGCTCTCTGGTGTAACGGTATCCCGGGAACTCAGCATGGAGCGTGGTCTGCCCCAAAAGTAGTTTGCGGGCAAGTTGCGCAACAACCGCCAGTTCCTTTTCATCTCGCACCTCGAGCGGAACGATGAGTTCGATGCCCGTTGCCCAGCTCAAACGCTCGCGGCTCCAGGATGTCCCAACCTCGAACTCGACCCCTTCGACGGTCAGGCGCTGCTCGATCTCCCTGCACGCGCTGTAGTACTGCTTCTGGGCTTCCGACGGCTTCCTGCTCGTGTAGCTCACGAGCCTCTTTCGCGAACGTCCCACTTGCTTGTAGTTCTTCGTCCCGCCTTCGAAGAGCCAACCGTCACTCGGGTCGTCTCCTGCAAGCGCCCGTGCCCGCCGTCCAATCTCTTCCGAATAGAGGTAGCGAGGGTGTTGCCACCAGACGATGACGCGGCGCTTGTTGAGGATGAAGCCGACATCGTCCCACCAGGAAAGATCAGCACCGGTTTTCTCGCTGTAGTCGTGCGGGACGTACAGACCGCTGCTTGAAAGGCCCCATGGGTGGTTCCGGTGGTATTGCTTTTGTGCGCGCCCCAGTTTCTCGAACTTCTGGCTCTTCAAGGTTCGTCTAGCTCCGTCAACGTAAAAACCCGCCACTGAAAGATTATCAGTGACGGGCCGATTGAAGTCTGCGGTGAGCGCCGATCAGATCGGCAAGCCGCTCGGCGCTGCGCTCGTAGCTGCTGTTGCGGTCACGGGCGAGGCGAGTTCCTTCTCCCGCGCTGCTAGCGCCTCCTGGTACCGTTCGAGCTCAGCCCCCTGGAACAGCATGGGAGCCATACGCTTCGCATTCGACATCTCGGCCGCCTGCAACTTCCCAACACGGGCAATTGCTGCAGCAAAGGTTGAGGATGTACCGTTACCACCTGCCTTCGACTGTGACGATACCACAGGGACTTTCGTTGTTTCCTTGATCTCTCCCGTTTCAGGATCAACCTCGGAAGCATGTGTCGGCATCCCGAAGGGCATGTCTTCGCCTGCGTAAATGTGAAGGCCTAAACCAAAGAGGGCCAGGTTCTTCACGAGGCACCGCATCAACGTGTTGTTGATGTCGAGGATGTCCGGGACCTGCTTTGCCTTGTTCCGGTGATCCATCACTGGCAAGTAGCACTCTTGGGTCACCTTGGCGATGGTGACCCGAGTCCAGACCATGAAGCCGATATCGGTTCTCTGGTATGGCAGCCCCCCCTCGGTCCTGATGCCGTTCGCGTCGAACGTCACCACGGTGAACGCGGCGTCCGGCTCCGCCTTCTTCACCAGTCCCCAGGCGTTCGCCCAGGACAGGTACGTCAGGTTCCCTTTCTTTTCTTCAAAGGGGAATGTCTGGATCTGCGACAGGTTGTCGAAGATCGACTTTCTCACTTCATCCATCTGAATCTCCTTTTTGATCATGCGACGCAAGGTTGCTGATACTGCGAGTAGGAGATGCATGCATCCGTAGGTGAAATCGCACCGCCTTTGCTGTACATATAACCAGTATCTTAGCGGGATGCGGAGAACGATTCCAATAACTCCGGTTAGAATCGTATTCAATTCTTTCAGCGGATGCTTTCATGTTGCTTCGAAGTGCCTTCGTGTTCTCCTGCGACTGTCCTCACTCGCCAGAGGAGCTCGAGGAAGTGCTGGCCAGCCGCAAGTTCAGCGGCATCGGTCAGCTCGATGTCGATCATCTTGGCTGGGTCAATCCGAGAGAACTCGAGAACGGCCCCTTGGTGCATGCGGTCGACTCGATCTTCCTTCTCGCCCTTTCAAAGGAAACCAAGATCGTTCCGGCCTCGACGGTCAAGAAGAAGCTTGCCGCTGCAGAAGCCGACGCCACGAAGAGGGAAGGCCGTCCCCCCTCGCGCAAGGAGCGAAAGGCACTCAAGGAGCAGGTCTACGAGTCGCTGCTGCCTGGAGCGCCGACCCGCATCAAGCAGACGTTTGGCGTTCTCATCCCCCCAAAGAAGCAGCTGCTCGTCCTGACCACCTCGGCAAAGTGTCTAGAGGATTTTCATGGCGTCTTCACCGACAGCTTCATGAAGCGAGGCATGCGACCTTCATTTCGGAAGCTTCGAACGGTTCAGCCACCAAGCCTGAAAATGACTGAATGGCTCCTGAACAACGAGTGCGATGGTGGGTTCGTGCTCGGGGAGCATTGCGAGCTTACGCACGAGAAAAGCAAGGTGCGGTACACCGCGCTTGAGCTCGACCGCCCCGAGATACGCGAGCATCTTCTTGAGGGGAAAGTGCCGGTGAAACTGGGCCTTCGCCACGAATCAACGACGTCATTCATCATCTCTTGCGGCAGCGCTGACGAGGACCTGGGATTCTCAAAAATCCACTACGGGGATAACGATGGGAAGACCGAAGGAGAAGGCACAGCCGATGAGGTTTTCGATTCGGACCTTGTATTCTCAGTGACAGAATTTCTAGGAATCGTCAACGAGCTTTTCGAGGCCTTTGGGGGTATCGCGCCAGATGTTGAAGTGCTCGCATCAGGGGAGGCCTTTCAATAAAAGATGCCTCTTTTCGCATGTCCAATTGGCGACCAAGAAGCCCGTTTAAGCGCCAGTGCCTGTGAATTGATTCGTTATATCACCCACACCCCATTCGTTATATCACCCACGCTGGCAATTTTAGATCCCAATGCCAGCACGGCATCCAAAACGTTATCCACAGGCGTAACGCGCGCGCGGTTTTTTAACTATGAATGACTACAGGGCTGACCTCGTTCTTGTTTCCGAAGTTGAGGGTGTTCGCGAAGGATGGCGACTGCCGACGATGGAGGAGTTGCTGAGCATCGTCGATGAAACCCAGGCCTGCCCAACAATCGATCCAGTCGCATTTCCTGACACCCCCAAGGCGACGTTCTGGACATCCTCACCTTGCGAAGATGATCCCGGTCATGCATGGGTTGTCGACTTCGCCATCGGAGAGCCTGATACCGAGATGACCGAGTGCAGGCACTTTGTCCGGCTGTGCCGGCGCACGGGGATCATGGAGAAATGGCCACCTGGGACGATCTACGACTCGCGCACAAGCCTTCTCTGGCAGCGCTTCGTCATCGCCGAAGCGTGGGATGAAAATCAGGGGAAAGGCCTTGGGAATGCGGTTCGGATAACTTGGGAGGAGGCTGTGCGACGCTTCGGGGGCGCAAGGCAAAGCAATGTCACAAGGAGGCGATTCGGTTGAATCGAGAGAAACCCGCTTTCGAGCCATGGCGCAACAATCTGCGCAGACGGAATCTATTTATTGGCGCTCTGACGGCAGCGACCGCCAACGCCGTGATCCCTGTCGTGGATCTTGGACTTCAGGCTAACGTCATTTTATGTGCCGCACTCGCGGTGCTGGCAGCGAATCAACACCGGCGAGCCCAGGTACGTCAGCACGGGCAGCACGTCGAGGCAAAGTGCGGCCAGTTGGCGAAAACTGCGCTCGAGTCAGACGGGTACACCGTTGCCCTCGGGCAGCGGCTGCATAGAGGAGGTGACATCGATCTGATTGCTACCAAGGACGGCTCCTCCGTTGTCGTTGAACTGAAGAGCTTTCGGTATTGGGGCGCCCGCGGCCGGGACGATTGGCGCGAGAAGAAAGCCATCGAGCAGGTTCTACGACAGCAAGACACCATCGCTGCGAAAGCGGCTGTGATCTGGCTGCCAATGGCCAGCCCCACGCTCTGGCAGCTCCTCTGGGGGTATTCGTTCGGGGGGCGGGGGGTGGCGGTTGTTCGGGGAGGCGTACGTCATTTAGCCCGTGCGGTTCGCAAGAAAGCTAGCTAGAGGGCTCACCAGATTGCCTGAGAAGCCCCGTCAAGAGGCCGGGGAGGATGTCAATTTTCGCAGTTCATTCGCAGCCTTTCCTCCTCGCTGATCTAACCAGGAGGATGCCCTCATGAAATCGATGCTGTACGCCGGCGTGGGCTCACGTGCCACCCCGGAACCTGTTCTTGACCTCATGCGGCGCTGCGCGACTCGTCTTGAGCTTTTGGGCTACACCCTGCGCAGTGGCGGCGCCAACGGCGCGGACACGGCCTTTGAAGAGGGCTGCTGCCGCAAGGAGCTCTACTTGCCCTGGCCTGGCTTCAACGGACGGCAATCGGAGTTTCAGACCGTTTGCAACAAGGCGCTCGCCCTCGCGGCAAGCCTGCATCCTCGATGGGAGCGGCTGAGCAGCCCCGCCCGGAGACTCATGGCACGAAATTGCTATCAAATTTTGGGAACGGACCTTGCCAGCCCCGTCGACTTCGTTTTGTGCTGGACGCCGGATGGCGTCGAGGATGAGCAGGGTCGCACCCAACTAACTGGAGGCACCGGTCAAGCGATTGCGCTTGCGTCACGACACGACATTCCTGTCTTCAACATCGCAACAGGTGACGCTTTGGTCCGTTTGCGTGGTTTCTTGGAAATGGAAATGTGATTGCAATAAAGCGCCTTTATCGCCCAGCGGACCCGGCTATGCCGGGTTTTTTTTGGACTTATCCGTCTCTTTTCTCACCGCCCGAATCGCATTGCTGAGTGCCGTCCAACCACATCCCAAGGAGGGAAGAAGTCGATGAGTACTAAATCAGTAATGTCAGGAATGCACCTCTCTGAGGACACCGAAGCAGCCCTTAGGGCGGAGCAAGGTGAGCCGTGTAGAAGCTGTAAGCGTTTTGTCGTCACGCATAGCACGATCGTTGACGATGTTCTTCGGTCGTGCAGCGCAGCTGGCGACAACGATGTGCTGGGCAGGGTCCTGTTGCGCCTGGCCGAATCGGGGCGCTGCACCGAGGCCGAGCCTTTTGCATGTTTGGCTCGACACGATCCCCGGACTTTAGGTGATCTGATGGGAACCCTGCCGTTCTTTGCCGAGGTGCCCATTGAGCCAGAGCTTGCCGAGCTGGATCTTAAGGGCGCCTCGAAAAACCTCGGCACCTCTGTGATTGGTAAAATTGGATTGTCCTGATTTCGTTCTCTGCCGCCAGCCACGAAGAAACGCACCGCCATCAAGACCGACCTGTTCGCCGACGAGCATCACCGCAAGAAGATCGACACGCTCGGAGATCCACTGGCCGAAATCGAGTCGTACATCGACTTCGGGGCGTTGGCGGCGGAAGTGGATCGGGTGGCGCCGCGTCCGGTGAGTCCGCAAGGCGGTCGTCCGCCGTATCCGACCGAGACGATGGTACGCATTCTGGTGTTGAAGCGGCTGTACAACCTGTCGGACGAACAGATGGAGTATCAGTTGCTTGACCGGATGAGCTACAAGCGCTTCTGCGGGTTGGCCAGCGCGATCAATATTCCGGATCGAACGACGGTGTGGACGTTCGAGAATCGCATCGGTGAAGCCGGCGCGAAGGTCTTGTTCGACGGCGTGTCGGCCCAACTGCTCAAGCGCGGTTTCATCGCCCGCGGTGGTCAGATCATCGACGCCACGCTGGTGCCCGCGCCCAAGCAACGCAACAGCCGTGAAGAGAACAAGCTCGTCAAGGAAGGGGCGATGCCGGCCGACTGGAAACCGGCCAAACGGCGCCAGAAAGACACCGATGCCACCTGGACCAAGAAGCACGGCAAGAGTCACTTCGGCTACAAGCTCTCGATCAACGTCGACAAGAAGTACAAGGTCATCCGCAAGATCGAGACGGGTACGGCCAGCATCCACGACAGCCAGCACTTCGAGAGCGTGTTCTACACCCTGAACACGAGCCGAGACGTCTATGCGGACCGGGGCTACACGTCCAAGGGGCGTGAAGACTGGTTGAAGGACAAGGGTTACCGGAACCAGATTCAGAGAAAGGGTACGCGCAACAAGCCGCTGTCTGAGTGTCAGCAAGGGCGTAATCACCGTATCGCCAAGACGCGCGCCCGGGTCGAGCACGTGTTCGCGGCCATCGATCAGATGGGTGGCAAGATGGTTCGCACGATCGGCCAGGCGCGAGCGAACTTTACGATGACGATGATGGCCGCCTGCTACAACCTGAAGCGGCTGGTGTACTTCCAGAAGGCCGGAATCGAGGCTTTTTGACGCCCGAAATGGGTCGAATCGCCGGTTTCCAGGGCGATTCGAAGAGAAAACGGAGCGACACCGCCTAGCAAAATGGCGGTTCGCTGAAGAAAATGAACAGAGTTCAGTTGCGTGCGTCATCTCGCGGCGGAATTCATGCAAAACCTCGGGTTATTCGAGGTGCCTATACATTCCAGCCGCGGGCCACCAGAGAGGCGGAATCACTCGCTCCCAGGGCATTGCATCGTCATGGTTTCGGCGCATCTTCTTCCCCGTGGTGTTTAGGCTGCCACTGCAGCAGCCGGCTCGTGTAGGGTCTTGGTTAGCACGTTGACGAAGAAAGCGTGCAGCTCGTCAAACTCGGGCTCGTAGCATTCGCAGCGGGCGTCGGCCCGGTAATCAAGCTCGAACCGCACTTTCGGATGAATCTTGGCGCGGGTTCGGTAAATGTCAGCAGAAAACTCGCCCATTGAGTCGTAGTACCGGCCGGCGACTGCCACCAGGGCATGCGCCCATGCCTCGAGACCCTTCGGCACGACGGTCACCATTTCGCATTGAATACCTTGAGCGGAGAGCACGTCGTAGAGCGCCGCTGCGAACACGGTGCAGGTTTCCACCTGGGCGTCTTTGCGCTCGCGGCCCAGCTTGGCGGCCCTGATGATGGCGTCGATGTCCATGCCGTCCTTTTCCTGGTCAGTATTACGGCTTAATCTCTCGGCGAGTCGGCGCCCTGGGGCCGTCGTTCCAAAGTTCCCGCGTGCCTTGTTCTGTAATTTCCCAAGCGGCCTCCGGGCGTTGCGCCTTGATGGCCCGGAAGTGGATAGCGGCGGAAATCAGGGCAACAATCAGAAAGGCAGCAAATGCCCCGACAAAGTGCATTACTGCACCGGCTACCAAGAGTGTGCCCAGCAGTTGCAGTGCAGAGAATCCGAAGAGTTTTGGCATGTTCACATTTCCTTGGTATGTTTCCGCTATGACTGCAGCAACTCAGCCGGCACATACACGTCACCCCAGAAGCCGGGGTTGCAAGCCTTCTTCTGGTCGGCGGCAAACTGCACGATGGAGGGCGGGTAGTCGCCCGAATTGATGTCGGTGCCGAAGCAAGTGGAGGACATCACCTGGACCATCCCGGTCTTGCTGTCCACGCGAAGGACGCGCCGGCCGAACACCGGAGCGCCGAGTAAGGCGCGCTGAGTCGCCGCATTCAGGCGAATGTGGCGATCTTCCAGGCCGGCGAGCGCCAGCGCTGCGAAGAAGGTGTACTTGCTGGGCTTGGAGCGTGCGTACGTCCATTCCGGCACTTCCGCCACCTGCACTCTACCTAGACCTGCCATGAGCGTTCTCCTGCTATGTCGGCGTTCTCGACCTGATGTGGTTATTCTAGTCGAACATGACGACCTATACAACAGTTGCCTGTCGACTTTTTCGCCTATTCTGCATCGATTAGGTCGAATTCCTCGACAATGCTGGCGACGGTCCGAGCCGACTTGGACGCCACCAGGCCCGCCAGGGCATACGCCCAATACCGAGCCACTTCCCCTGACTGGCAGAGGGAGCCGATGGTTTGCCGGTGGACGCCCATCACCTTGGCAAATCGGGCCTGGTTATACCCGGCCGCCTTGATGGCCAGCTCAAATTCTTGTCCGGTCATATTGCCTATGCTTCCTCAGATTGTTCTTCGGGTGCCGGGTACGCCCGACGCAGGAGAAACGCGGCTTCCCATTCCGGAGTGCCGGTATGGTCGGTCATCCCTCGGGTCAGCAGATTGACCTTGCCGGGCGGCAGCGAGTAGTTCATCTGCTTGGTAGGCTCACCGATGTAATATTTCTGGGTGCCCCGCATTTCGGCATCCAGGACGCCATACCGCGCCAGTCGGCGAACCACCTTCGTCAGCTTGTTCGTCCAGGTCTTGTCCTCCGTTACCCTGAGGCGCTTCGATAGGTCATCCACGAAGCCGGCATCGTCATCATAGAACCCGAGAAGTGAGAAGGATTGAAGGCCGGATTCCGCCAGTTCAATGACAAGCTGAATGGCGATCTCCCGCTCCGGGATCTGGCGAGCGGGCCTTGTCTGGAGGGGAGTATCAGTGGCCATCGGAAGGGCTGCATTCGCCGGTCAGGGTTTGCTGCAAAAGGCCGCTGCGGATCATCAGGAGGATCGGCTGCTGATCGACCGGGCAAACCTTACCGTCCGCGTGAGTCCGAATGTAGCGGCCCGCCCTGGCTTCAAGCGCCAACCGGCCGCCGGCATTGATCGCGGCAAGGATCTTGGCTTGCGCAGAACTTAGCTTCCCCATGGCGCTCTTTTCCGTCGTTATCCGCGCCGTTTGTCCTGCTCTGCGTAAATCTTGTCGAGTTCCTCCTGAAACATGCGGTTCTCCTCTTCGTTCGCCTCAATCTCGCTCTCGAGAAGTTTCTGGCGTGCCGTGAGTTCTTCGGGCGTTGCTGTCTTCAGGTCCATAATTTGCTCCCCTTTTCAGCGTGGGTCTTAGCTCGGTCGGTCATGCTGACTTTTCCTATTTTGCTGACCTTCTGCGCAGACGCGCAATGATCTCGCCGGACATCTTCATCGCATCCAGCTCGGCAAGCGACCCGACGAGTACGCTGCACTCTGTACGCTTTACAACGGCGGCCGGAATGCCGATCTCTCTCATTTCCTCCAACTCCTCTTCTGCTACACGAGGAAAGTGAGGATATTCCAGTTGGCGCGATACCCAGTAAGCTCCGCCGAATCCGATGAGGCACGCGGCCGTGGCACCCCACAAGACTGCCGGCCACTCAAACTGCATCGCCGCAGTTCCCACGATTGCCGCAGCTACCGCGATTGCCAGCGACACCCACTGTCCCGCCTTCAATATTCCGTACCGGATCGCAGCATCTCGCAGGCGTAATGCAGACTCTAGCGGCAAGACGACATGTTCTCTCATTTTCATGGCGGCCTTCTCCTAGAGCCCGAGTTCGCGGGCAATCGTCTTGCCGCTTTCGGTGGCGTGCCAGCAGCGCTTATCGTCTTGTGCTGCAAGCCCCTGACGGTACAACGCCATCATGGTGTCGGTGTTGCAGATGCGCTGCCCATTGACCACTAGTGAGCTGCCAGCGCCGGGCTGTGCTTCCCAGCCCTTGCCGATCCACTTCAGTACGCGCATTTGCGCTTGCGTCAGCTTCGTCGCCATGCCTTTTCCTAGATGGTGCCGATGTCGCTAGTTGGACGGTACACGACGGCGCCCGGGGAGCATTACGCGCATGTAGCGCATGCCAACCGATATCGGTGCCCCCTCGAGCCAGGTGACAGCGTCGGCCTGAAGGAACTCGTCTCCCGCCTGGATAAGGTCGCCGGGCGTCAGCAGCCGGTACTCCGGCTCAGCGTCCGTGCCGTCATCAAGCATGTGAGTCTCGTCAGCAATCGCCATCGCGGCTCCCTTCCCCCGGTCAGACCGCTTGGGCCGCCGCCATGACGGCCTTGATAAACGCCGGGCAGACATCGTTGAGGCGCATCGCGCCAAGGGTAGGGTAGCTGGGTCGCTCCAGCAGTTCGGCTAGGGTCAGCAACCGGCCATCTTCGTTGTTCTCATAGCCGCAGTCCGGACAGCCGCGGTTGTCCACCGAGAGCTCGCTACCGCAGCCGGGGCAGATGACAATGTTCAGGTTCGGCATGGCGACTTTTCCTATCCAGTTAGATATCGGCCACGTTGGCAATTGTCATGTCGGCTTTGCAATGGCCTCCTCGTACATGCGCCGAATCCTTGCCGCACCCCAACCCCGGATGATTTTGTCCAGGGAATCACCGTAGCTCGCAGTGGAGTTGAAACGCGCCATGAAAGCATCTTCCACGCCAGCTGCACGGGCGGCCTCAAGGCATTCGCGGAAAGCGCGGATTGCCTGGCGCTCAATCAGCACGACAACAAGCATGCGCACGAGGGCAAGTCCCGCGAACACCGCTACAGCGATTAGAAATGGTATCGCGGCTTTCAAGTCCATGTTCTCTTCCTATGTGCTACGCGCTTGCTCAACAGCGGCGCGGATGCGCGCGATTTCAGCCTCGCACTCGGCTTCCAGCTTAGCGTCACCCTGAACCCCGGCGAATAGATGAATCGCGTGCACGAGGTTGCTGCGGTAGTGCAACTGCTTGGCATCCTGGTAGCCGAGCAGCGTCAATGCTTGGTCCAGTCGAGTAGCCATCGTCATCTTTTCCGTGGTTAGCTTGTCGGCGCTGCGGCGGCACGGTTCGCACGAAGCCATGCAGCACCCAGTTCGGTCAGAGTGATCTCGCCGCCGGCGCCGGGACGGGCCATAGCGACCGTTGCCAAACCTTTTTTCTCGATGCCGCGCGCTTGGCGTGTTTCGTTGAAATTGAAGGACACGCTCGTACCGGCCTTGATCGGAAATTCATCGTCGAACTCCCTGGCGACAGACGCCATGAATGCTGCCTCACCGGGAGGCAAGCGCAATTTAGCCGCTGCGAGCGAAGCCAGTAGCACGTCCTTTTCGCCATGGGGTACTTTGACTTTGGCCCAGGCCGCCAAGCTTGCAAGATCACATTTGCTGGTGCTTCCGATCAGCGACACCATCGCCTTTTCGGCATGGCTGTATTCCTGTTCGGACTTGGCCGCCAAGATCCGGTAGGTGATCCTCGTGTCGCTACACCCCGGAGCGCCCTCCATCGCTACCACCTCGCGCACGCCGAGCTTGCTGTCGTGGTAGATGCCACCAATTTCAATGCTGGATGCCTTCATGGTCTTTTCCGTTTCGGTCAGCAATCAAGACGCTCAACGCGACCTTCAAGGGCGCTGTCGATGCAGCCCCGCTGAGACTCTCCTTTAGCAATATGCTTACCAGGCCTGCCTAAGGGCGCAGTGCTCGCTCCCAACCAGAAAACGACGCTGCTGCATCCCGAATTGTCCGGGTGGAATTCGGCATCGGTGTGACAGAGGAGCCAGTCAAGCCGCTCAGTGTCCGTAAAGGTCTTGCTCATGGCCTTTCCCGTTGCGTTCAGTTTGAGACTGACTTGATGGAGCCCGCCCAGCTTCACAGGTCGGCAGGTTAATGAGAGCTTTCATGTCGGATTTCCGCTTCCGTTTCAAATTACCGAGCGCCGTTGGAACTCGGCTTTTGGCGGCTCATGGACCGCACGAAATGGATCGTCCGGCCACGAGAATTCATCTGGCGCTCCCTGCCGGCGAAAGGCATCGTGGTCGTAGCCGGCCCGGATCATTTCGCCGCAGCGAGGACAACCAGACCGGTGGGTCGCCTTTGTGAGCGTGTAGTGACCGCAGGCCAACTTCACCACCCGGCCATGCCTTAAGAGGTCCGTTTGCGCCAGCCCAACCGCCCAAATGCCCTTCGCGGATACTTGGTCGCCAGCAAGCGCTTCAACGGGGTCTCGCTCGTTAGCCATGAGTTTGGCAAGAACAGGATTGACAATCGGGGCGCGTTTCACATTCTTTTCCTTGGTGTTCAGTCTCGATATTCGTGCGGCACGCCTTCTGTTGGCACATCCGCCCACATCATCGCCGCCTCGATTGTCACAATGCCTTGCGCCCATGCCGGAGTGCCCGGTTGATTGACAACCCACTCCTGCAGTCGGTCAACGTGGTCCATCGACACGCCGGCGAGCCATTCTTGGCAGAGGTCCTCCGGCGGCGTCGCCCCGCACATCTTGGCCAGCGCTTCCCGAAACCGGTCCATCCAAGCTGTAGGAACGTCACGTTTCGCAATAGTCGGACACATACTATTTCCGCCTATTGGCGGCCTCCTGTGCTCCAGGTTGCTCAGGCACCCACTGAATATCACACTCGCGCAGCTCCCACGAGTCGGGAGCCGTGGTGGAGGTATAGGACTTGCCTCCATTCTTCGGGGTCAGAAGGTAATACCCTTGCCCTGACCCCTCCAGCGCTACTGATGCCTCCCCACGGGGTGCGCTTTCCGCCTCTTGCATGTTCTCAAGGGCACGCATCGCATTGAATGCGGCCTTGAAGTCGCCACGGGTCAAGCAGCCAGCGGCGCCATTAAGACCGTTGATTTCAACCACAGGCGTTTCATCTGGAAGGTTTCTGGCGAAAAGCCACGCGCCAATCTCCGCAAACGGTTTCAGTGCCGCGAGCAGCTGGTCGGTATTGGCGTCTTGAGCGGGTTTCATACGGTTCCCTTTTCCTTGGTCAGAACATCATCGGCCCGGCGTCACCGACCATCATCCAGTGCGTCGGCGCGTAACCCTTCTCGCGTGCCATGCTCCGAGCCTCGACCGGCGTAACCGCGCCGGCCAGATCCACGTGTTCCACGCCGTCCTCGGTCTGCACGCGCAGGTAGAACGCTTTGTTCGGGTGTCGCCGGCCAAGCTCCTTGTCCAGGATGATGACCTGGTTCGGGAAGTCGGCGGGCGGGGTCGCGTTGATGATGTTCAAGGTTCTTTTCCAGTTCAACTGGCGCCAAACTCACGCAGCGGACGAACCACCAGGAGGTCGAGGCGAAGATTCGGCATCAAGTTTGCAACACAGCTCGCGGCATCACCCACCAATTCGAAGTTGCCTTTCTGTCGCGTGCGCTCAGCAATCGCGTCAAGTTGCGCCGCCGCAGAACGCAAGTTCTCCGCCATTTTCTCAATGGCTTCAGCAGTCGGTTGTACGTTGACGTAGTTCATCATCTTTTCCTCTGCGTTCAGACCTGACGATAGATGGTCCATCCGCCAATGAGCCCTATAACCTTGAACTTGTCCTTACCATAGTTCCGGCGCTCTTCGCGGACCTCGTAGCCCTCCTCATCACGACCAAGGCGGGCAATGTGCTCAGATACCAGGGCCACTTCGTTCCGCACCGCAGACAAGTCCCGCATCACCATGTCCGGCGGCAAGGACTTCAAGCACTCAAGCAGCGTAGCCATAACTTTTCCTTTGTTGCGCTTCGAATGAAGCACCAATGATTCAAATATACCACCGGCGACACGTCAATGCAACACCTATGTTGCTTTACGTGGCGCAAGCTCGGCAGCCAACCCCCGGTACGCCGACGCCACCTGGGGCTCGACGACTTGGCGGGCCTTCTCGTAGCGCCCAATCTGCACCCGGCTCTTGTTCCAGAGCCTGCCGAGCTGTTCCTGAGTGAGGCCACAGCGCTTTCTGAGCGCCTGCGCGTCCTCCCCGTACATCACTGCAATTTCCATCGTCAGAGTTTCGCTTGTATCACTGATGTATCATCATACCACTACCTCGAACATCTCGCGCAAGGTGTCCTCATTGACCTCCAGGTAGGGCATCACATGGTCTAGGTCGGCATGCCCGAGCAGGGCCTGCACGGTCTCCAGCGACTCGCCAACGGCAAGCAGGCGCGAGGCAAAGGTGCGCCGCCCGCTATGACTGGATGCCAGATGCAGCCCTGCCGCTCGGTATAGCCCCTTGATGTATGCCTGCAAGCTATCCGCTGCCCAATATTCGACCGGCTCGCCTGCGGTGTTCGTGGTGCGCTTCAGGTCGAGCGCATAGGGACCACCCTTCCACGTCAGAATCAGCCGACTGGCCGGGTTCAGCCCGCGATACTGGCGATCGTTGAATGTGCAGGCGAACCGCTTGGCTTTGCGCCACTCGATGTAGCGCTCCAGCGCGGCGACGAGCTTCGGATGCGCCAGGCAAGCGAGGCGCTGCCGGCAGCCCTTGGTGATTTCGGCTCGCAGGCTGATTTCGGCCTTCAGGCGGCCAGAGGGCAGCAGCACGTCGGCTACGGTCAGGCGGGCGGTTTCGGTCACACGCAGACCACAGGAGAAACCAAGCCAGAGGATAAGCACGTCGCGCTCAGGATGGCGGCTGGTGGTCTCGGTGACGCGAAGAAGGTGGCGAAGCTGGGAGGGGAGAAGTACGGCGGCTCGCTTGGTCATGTCGGTGGTCCTCGTAACGCAGTGGGAACTGGTGTGCGTTACGAGCACATGACATTGGGCTCGCCTGCCAATAGTACAACGGCGTACAGCCGCAGGGAAGCTCGAATCCTCGGAAACACCGGGCGTTACGAAAGCCGGGGTCGAGAACGTAAAAAGCCCGCCACTCCAGAAGGAGGGCGGGCCGAGAATGCACGCTTACGCCGCCTGTTCAGCGGGGGCGTGTTTGAGTTCCATCAGTTGGCCTACAGGCATCGGCGCGATGCCATAGGCGACTCCGTTCACGTCAGCGAATTCGACGAGAACATGGTCGGCGTCCAACTCCTCGACCACCGTTCCAACCTGACCTTTCACCACCCGCTGAGAAAGCTGCTATCGGATCGTCGCTCGGCGAAGCGCTTTTTCGTCCGGCTTCCTTCGCGGCGATGTGCCAGGAAGGATAACCGTTTATCTTTGCAATGAACTCTTGGCACTCCGTCAAGGAGTAGGGGGGTGGGTGTTGCGCGAAGATCTCTGGCAAATGGTGTTTTGCGTTCTTCGCCTGTTTCTTGAAGTGATCGACTGACATAACCGCGCTCCATGGCTTGGCTCTGCTAGGCGAATGCCCGCTATCCGCTTCAAAGCCCATGAACGCCTGTCCGCGCATTCCCCCTGCTAGGCGCACGGAGGCGTTGGCTCCTCAGTGCGCGAGCACGACGCCAGGAGGGGGTCAAGCGGACGGTTTGGCCTTGCGCTTGGCTTCGGATTGTCGCGCATGTTCTTCGGTGCCCTGTGCGTCGACGTAGGCCCGGACGGTTTCCAGAGTTGCCCCGCCGACACTGCCAACGAAGTAGGCCCGGTGCCAGAACAAAGGTTTCTTGTAGAACGCTGCGAGGTGATCGGCAAAACGGTTGCGGGCACGCCGGGCACTCGCTGTCTTGAGGTTGTTGATGAGGATTGAGATGTCCAGTGCTGGATGGATGTCGGCCAGCAAATGGACGTGATCACCGCCAAACTCCACCAGCTTGCAGCGCCAAGCGGAGAGGCAATCAGCGAACGCTTCCTTGAGGTAATCAAGCAGTTCCGGCGTCAGCGTTTTACGCCGATATTTCGTCACGAAAATAATATGTAGCTTAAGGTTAAAAACTGCGTGCGAACTCGATTTGTTGGCGTTTTTCATGGTTGCGCCTTAATAGAATTCTTGTAGTATATCCGCATGGAACGCCGCAAAGTCACCTTCAAGCTATACCCCAACGCACGGCAGGCCGAACGGCTCACCTGCTGGGTGCGCTTGCACTGCGAGCTGTACAACGCGGCGCTGCAAGAGCGCATCGAGGCATACCGAAAGTGCGGCAAGTCGATCTCCTATTACGACCAGCAGAATGTCCTACCCGAAATCAAGGCAGCACGGCCGGAACTGGTCGAACTCGGTAGTCACGCCCTGCAGCAAACCCTGCGCCGACTCGATCTGGCCTTTGCCGCGTTCTTTCGCCGCGTCAAGGCTGGACAGACACCGGGATTCCCTCGGTTCAAGTCGTCGGCACGGTTCTCGGGCTTTTGCTATCCCGATCCTGCGGGCTGGAAACTCATGCAGTGCGGCAAACGCGGTGGAACGCTACGCCTGGGCAGCGGCAAGGATGCGATGTCCATTCGCTTGCGCGGTCAACATCGATTCGGTAGTGAGGCAAAGCCCAACGATCTGACGATCACTCGAAAGAACGGCGAATGGTTCGCCTCCGTGACCTTGCGCGTGCAGGAAACGGCCTGTGCTCGTGAGCGTAGCGATGCCCAACATCGCGGCATCGATTTCGGCATCTCCGACTGGGCAACCTTCGACAACGGCAAGGCAATTGCGAACCCACGATGGGTGCGGGAGGAGTTGCCGAAACTGGCTACGCTGCAAAGGGAGCGGGCGAGAAAGCGTAAAGGCTCGCTGCGCTACAAGCGCATCTCCTGGCAGGCGGCTCGCCTGCATGAGCGGATTGCCAACCTGCGTCGAGAGTTTGTGCATCAGGAAACCACGAAGCTCGTTCAAACGTGCGCGGTGATCGCTACAGAAGAACTGGCCCCAAAGAACATGAGCCGCAGTGCGCGGGGAACGGTGGAAGCACCGGGCCGGCGCGTGCGGCAGAAGGCCGGGCTCAACCGGGAAATCCTCTCGGCAGCCTTCGGTATGGCGCATCAGATGCTCTCGTACAAAGCGGCGGAAGCTGGCACGAGGCTGCACCTGGCGAATACACGCCAACTCAAACCCTCGCAACGCTGTGCGAAGTGCTGGGCCACCGTGCCCAAGACGCTCGCCCAGCGAGTGCATGTCTGCCCGCATTGTGGGCATACGGCACCCCGCGATCAAAACAGTGCGTCGGTGGTCCTCATCGATGCGCACACGCCTGGAACGGGCGTGGCGGCGAGACCCAAACCGCTGCCGACCGTAAGGTCGCGCAAGTCAAAGTCTATGACCCGCGAAACCCCCGCTACAACAACGCAAGGCGTTTAGCGGTGGGAGAGTTCATGTTCGATCGCTATACATTGATTCTGCTTGCATGCTTTTCCCTGAACACATTCGCGGCCGGCAATCCGCAGATCACCGGCACCGTCGTAGGTGTGGCTGACGGCGACACGCTGTCGGTTCTTGATTCGAGCAAAAGAGAGTATCGCGTACGGCTTGCGGAAATTGATGCGCCAGAGTCGAGTGGCCAGGCCTTCGGGAACCAAGCCAAGCATGCGCTCAGTAGGTTGTGCTACAGGAAACTTGCGGAGATCACCGTTCACACCAAGGACCGGTATGGACGCAACGTCGGCGTCGTGACGTGCGATGGCGTCAATGCAAACGCAAAAATGGTCGAGAGTGGGCTGGCTTGGGTCTATACCCAATACGCCTCGGCGAACTCGCCGCTATTCGGGCTTGAGCAGCAGGCACGCCTCGCAAAACGTGGGCTTTGGCGCGATGCGAACCCTGTTCCCCCGTGGGAGTGGCGAAAGAGCCGCTGAATTCGGCTGTTGCGCGGCAAACTTCAGGAGGAACACATGTCGCCCTACCAACGCCCTGCCTTCGTGCAGAGTTTCGACAAATCCCGCCCACACGAGCTGCTGACTGCAAATGCCTCAAAGTCAGGTTTTCTGGAGTACCGCATGCTCGATAGCGGGGAGGTCGTCAGTGTCACCAACGTTTGGTATACCCAGACGGCTGCAATGCGCGCAAGCTGCCTCGAGTTTCAGGCTAATCATGCGCTGGCAACCGCACAGCGCTACGAGTCACGCCCACCGATCGGATGCTCAAAGACCATCGCGACAGAGGAAGCGAGGCGATATCGTGCGTCGGCCGAAATCCTGTTCAGAAAGGCTGCCTGGATGCTGGCTGCCGTCGCACGCCCGGAGCTGGAGGCCGTTGATAACGAACCAGACCTTGATCTCTTCGTTCCAATGGCTAAGTCGGAAAAATGATTGATGACGATTCAGGAACGCTTTGATGGCCTTGGCAGGCGCCTTTCGCTCGTGATCAAGCATCTCGCCATCAGCCAATCAGAATTCGCTCGACAGCTTGGTGCGTCGCCGAGGTTCGTCAGCGACGTCGTGCGTGGCGTAAAGAGGCCGGGTGGCGAATTTCTCCTCGGTATAAAGCAAACGTTCGGGATCAGCGCCGACTGGTTGTTAGCGGGGGATGGGGCGATGTTCGGGGGTGCAGGGATCAATTTGGATCTGTTCCGCGCCATCCGCCTTCAGGTTGCGCTGGCCCGTGCCGGGGTGGTGGATGCCAACGAATGCGCCCTGAGGCTGCTCGTCCTGATCCGCGACGGTCACCTCAAAGATGTCGCCGAGCCCGATGTGCTTGCCTTCGTCGAACAGCTACGCCCATGCGACGACGACATTGAGCTGGTCATGCAGCTATACAACGGGCACATTGGCACACCTGATCCCGTCATTCAGAATCGCAACATTCTGGTCGCAGCAGTTGCCTACTTCGAGGCGCACAAGCCAATAGACAAGGTCGCGGCGCTCGCTATGGCCTCCGGCGCTAATATTCGGACCATCGCTGGCGTAAACGGCTAACCGTTCAAAACGTCGTTGCTTTTCTGGCGTGCGATAGCCATGCGAGCTGCTGGCCAATGCCCAGGCCGGCCATCGGCCGCTCCAGATCGAGAGCGACCAGCGGCTCGCAATACCTCACGCCGGCGAGGGCCACGAAGCGGCTTCCGGCCACCGATTCAAGCTGCTGCCGTACTAGATCACCCCACACCCGCCGATCATTCGCGCTCATCTGGTTCAGAGTTCGGTCGTAAGGTGCGATGACCGTCTCTGGCGCGAGAACACCATGTTCCGCGGACAGGATGAGCCACCGATCGCAGTGACGCTCGACCCAGTCCCGAGACTTCTTGAAGAGCGGGGACAAGTAGAGATCCTTTGCGGCACATGGCTCCGCTCCCTTCTTCGCGCAGCACGCCACCAAGCCGATCCTCAAAACGCTTCTCCTCAAAAGAAAACCCCATAGGCACCATTGAGTACGGTGCGCTACGGGGTTGTGTTGGTCAAGCCGCCAGGAGCGGCATCTGTTGAGAATCTTCCAGCAAGAAATCAGTGCTGATTCCGTGCCGCGCAAGGACCTGGTCAATCACATCGGCCACGGCCTCGTGTGCCGCCTCACGCTCCTTTTCATCGCTACTGAACAGACGGTCGATTGCTGTGCGTTCCCACCGTTTGCGGTTCGTATTCAACGCCTGGCGAATCTCCTTGTCGAACTTTTCCGACTTCTCGTACTGCTTCCAGAAATCCTCGGAAACTCGCGTCCCTTCAGGTGGCAACCACTGGCGGTGGCGGCCGACCTTGCGGTTCAGTGCATCCGTCAGCGCAGCGCTCCTACTGAAGAAATGGATGGTCCCAATCCCCGGATACCACCTGCAATCGAAGTAGCTCGATGACACCCGGGCCCCTCTCCGCATCTGCTCGAGCTCCGTGGTGAAGATGTCGCACAGACCAACTTCCGGTTTGAGCTTACCCCCGTCAAGCATCGCGAAAACCTTGTCGAAATCCTGCAGCATCTTCATCTGGTTCCATCCGAGCTGACGCTGCCACCCTTCGAGCTGGAATCCCGGCAAAATGAAACGTGTCGTCTTGATTCTCATGCCGGCCGTCCGGTGGCGGTCGTTCGATGCCCAACCCCGATAAAGCGTCCCGTTCTCCTCCGTATGCCATCGAATAATGTGATCGAACACGTCGCAACACATCCCGATCGCGATTTCATCCTGGCTGTCGATGATGCCGAGGATGAACCCCTGGACATTGGACACTGAGAACTCCATCTGCTTGATCTCAGCGAAGCTGGCTTCGAGCCGACGCTGTGCCCCGAAAGAAAGCCTATCCATCACATCGACGCTGCGAAGCACCGATGCCCAGGCGCGATCCTTCAACTCCAGGTAACGCGAGGCCATCTCGCCCTGTACCCACGATGTTGAGATGTCGCGCTTGCTACCGCCTTCAGCGCCGTCTCTGACCGCCATCGTCTCCCCAATGAGGCCCGAGTAATAGCCTGCGCGCGCCTCGGCCAGTACTGCGTCCTTCATGGCTCGAACAGCGGCATTGAAGGCTACCACCGTGTTCTCGAGCACCGAGTTGGGCAGAGCAAGACACTGCGCTTCGGCATACCCACCCGCAAGCGATTCGCCGGTTTCTTCATCTGTTTTCATCTCACTGAGAATGTCGCCGACAATCTCCTCCACCTGAGCCTTCTTACGAAGGTAGATGAGCGCAACCTCGACCTCTGTCCTGCGTTCGGCCTCCTCCGTTGCAAAGGCCCCGGTATGAAACTCCACGCTGCCATGCTTCTCGATCAGGCTGAGAAGATGATCCCGCTCGGTGCTGTAGGCGTTTTTGAGCGACGAGGCGTTCAAGATTGCGACGATCTCGCAGTCCCACGTAATCTCCCATGCATGCAACACATGCTTCACACCATCCCGGAACGGAGGATTGAGAACGATTGCGTCGTAAAGATGCCCGTTCTTAAACTGCAAAAAGTCCGTCCCAACCACATTCAAGCCTTTGGCCCGAAGGGTAGGGTGCCGCCTCAGGTCAATCTCACAACAATCGACAGGTACACGGCGCCTGTAATCGTCTCGCCATGCGGGGCAAGCCAGCGCCAGGTCACCGTTTCCGGCACTGGGCTCCAAAACACGCACCCATTCCTTGCTCTTGAAGAGCGACCACGCCCTTGAAGCAAGCGTGGCGGGGGTGGGGTAGAACTGATACTGATCCATTTCACATCTCCTTGGTTTCGCGCCTGACCATCAGGCTGCGTCTGCAGCAAGGAGATGCCTCAAGCTCAGTATGAACTCGTTTATGCCCACATTTTTCACACCCCGCAAAGCTCATCTCTGATCACAAGCTTGTCATCAGCCTGCCGTGGCGCCCTCGTGTGCCACAGTTCAGAGAGGAGAGAAATCATGCAGGAGAAGATCGCGAAGTTCGAGTCCCTGGTCGCCGGCGGCATGCGGCCGGGCCGTGCAGCAAGGCGCGTGTTCAGCGGCAGCGATGCCGAAATCCAGAGCCTCGCGCAACTCGCCGGGCTGAGATTCTCGGTCAGCGGTGACTATTCGGCCTTTGAGGCCGCTTACCACGATGTACGTTCTTGCATGCAGGGGAAAGGCGCTCTGTGCCACCAGTTCTATTCCCTGCTTGGGGTCGTGATCGCAACACTTGCGGACGAGCGTGGGGTTATTGTCGCTCGCGCTCTGTTGGCTGGCCACCTGTTTTACCAGGTCTATGGGGACAATGGCCGGCGACAATTAGCCTGGCCGGTCGACGACAACTATCTTGGCCGGTTGGATCTGCAGCCGGGAAGGTCCGGAAGCGAGGGATAGAGTGCTCTTCTGACGACAGACGTTGGGAGGCGCTCAGTGCCCGGCAGGAAGATCACGGACCAACAAGTGCGCAAATACACGGAAGCAAGAAGGCAGGCGACGCAGCAGATCGCAGCGGCCCGGATGGGCATCAGCGTGCGCTCGGCGCGACGCATCGAGCAGGCAGACGGGTTGCCGTCTCAGGGTGGGCCGAGGACCTGGAGGACACGTGCCGACCCGCTGGCGGGAGTGTGGGAGGAGGAGTTGCTGCCGCTGCTCGCGCGCGAGCCGGGGTTGCAGGGCCGTACGCTGCTCGAGGAGTTGCAGCGTCGGCACGGTGATGTGTTCGGTGATGGCGTGTTGCGCACGCTGCAGCGGCGGATTCGCATGTGGCGGGCCGAGCATGGCCAGGAGAAGGAGGTCTTCTTCGCCCAGTCCAATCCGCCCGGGCGGCTGGCACTGTCCGACTTCACGGTGTGCAACGAATTGAACGTCTCGATCGCCGGTGAGCGTTTCGAGCATCGCCTGTACCAGTTCGCGCTCGCCTACTCGGGCTGGCGCCACGCCGAACTCGTGTGCGGCGGCGAGAGCTTCGCCGCGCTGGCGCAGGGGCTGCAGAACGCCCTGTGGGCCTTGGGCGGCGTGCCCGAGGAGCACCGCACCGACAGCCTGTCGGCCGCCTTCAATAACTTGGCGGAAGCGGAAACGCTCACGCGCCGCTATGCAGACCTTTGCCAGCACTATGGCATGCGTCCGACGCGGAACAATCTCGGGCAATCGCATGAGAACGGCGCGATCGAATCGCGCCAGGGCAGTCTCAAGGGCGCGCTCGATCAGGCATTGCTGCTGCGCGGGCATCGCGACTTTGCCACGGTCGCCGACTACCAACGCGTCGTCGCCGATGTCGTTGCACGGCTGAACCGACGCATCCAGACACCGCTGACCGAGGAGCGCAGCCAGCTCAAGGCGCTGCCGGTTCGCCGCACCAGCGAGTACGAGGAGATCGAGGCGCGCGTGACCAAGTTCGGTACGGTCAGCATACGGCGCGTGCTCTACAGCGTGCCCTCGCGCCTGATCGGCCACCGGCTCCAGTTCCGGCTCTACCCGGAGCGCCTGGAGGGCTGGCTCGGCGGGGTGTCCGTGTTCGAGAGCGTGCGTGGGACGGTGCCGGCGGGCAAGCCACGCGGCAAGCAGATCGACTACCGCCACCTGTTGCCCGCGCTCAAGCGCAAGCCCGGCGCCTTCGCCCGCTGGGCGCTGCGCGACGAGATGTTCCCCCGCACCGAGTACCGGCAGACCTGGGAGCGGCTCGTCGAGAAACTGCCCGAGCGCCAGGCGTGCAAGCTCATGGTCGGTCTGCTCGATCTGGCCGCACGCGGCGCCTGTGAAGCGCAACTGGCACAGGTGCTCGGCGAGGTGCTGCAGGCGGACGCCGTACCCGATCTGGACGCGCTGGCGGAGCGCTTCGCACCGCGCGAGACACCGATGCCGGTGGTCACCGTGTCGTTGCCGCCGCTGTCGGCCTACGACGACTTGTTCGCGGTGGCGGCATGAGCGCGGTCGAGGCCGTCACGCTGCCGATGATGCTCACCGAACTGCGCTTGCCCACCATCAAGCGTCTGTGGCCGGCCCTGGCCGAGCAGTCCAACCGCGAGGGCTGGCCTGCCGAGCGGTTTCTGGCGGCACTGTGCGAGCACGAAATGAATGAGCGCGAGCGGCGCCGTATCGATCGCCATCGGGCCGAGTCGGGCCTGCCGCCGGACAAGCGGCTGTCAGCGTTCGACTTCGCCGCCGTGCCCACGGTCTCCAAAGCCCACGTCACTGCGCTTGCCGAGGGCGACAGCTGGCTCGAGCAAGGTGCCAACATCCTGCTGTTCGGCCCGCCAGGCGTGGGCAAGACGCATCTGATTGCCAGCCTGGGCCACGCGCTCGTCGAACGCGGATACCGCGTGCTCTTCACCCGCACGAGCGATCTGGTGCAGCGGCTGCAAGCCGCCCGGCGGGATTTGCGGCTACCGGCCGAACTGGCCAAGCTCGATCGTTTCGATCTGCTGATCTGCGACGACTTCAGCTATGTCCGCCGCGATCAGGGCGAGACTTCGGTGCTGTTCGAACTCATCGCCGAACGCTACGAGCGCAAGAGCCTGGCCATCACGGCCAACCAGCCGTTCTCCGGCTGGGATCACGTCTTTGCCGAACCGGCCATGACGCTGGCCGCCGTCGATCGCCTGGTGCATCACGCCACGATCTTCGAGATGAACGTGGAGAGTTTCCGTCGCCGCGTTGCTCAGAAGGGGCTCGCCCCTTCTGAGCAACGCAAACCCCAAACCTCAAACCCGAAAGGCTGAACCCCTCATGCCTCGCTTCCACCGGCCAGGATAATTGACGTCGACAGGCCAAGGTAATTGACGCCGGGCAGGGACAAGCATCACGTCCTTGAGGCGCTGCTGATCGCTGGTGGTTACTCTGTCACAGAGGACTGGCTGTCGGGGCGGCACTTTGTATTGAAGAAGGTCACGGAGCCGCGGTTTTGCTCCGAGATCACGCTCGGCGGTGTCGTGAGGGAGTTGGTGTCTCCGAGGAACGTCAGGCATTTTCTCCGCCGAGGCTGGCGGGTAGAAACCTTCAATGGCCTCATTCCGACCATCAAGGTTTGGAGGGGCGTGGAGGTGACAGATGTCCGCTCTGAAGATCTCTACGAGTTCATCAAGGCAGGATGGCTTTCCGTCTCGACGGTGCCGATGTGGCACATTACGCCAACACGAGAGATGGGCCGGGTCAACCGGTACGAGCGCTTCCAAATCGACGGGCTACCCCAAGGTGAAACCCCGTGGGTCGACGGCTACGGCGGTCACAATCCAGAATGTCTTTTTAAGGCCGAAGAACCTGAGTCGGAACCCTGGCACAGGTATGAGCATTTCGAGGAGGAATTTGCATGATGCTCAATTTAACGCAGCACATGGCGACACCGGAGCAGAAGCAAGCCGGAGTTGTCGATCTGCCCGCCGAAGCTCGGGCGATGCTCATCGGCTGTCTGACAGTCAATGAGCTCCCCTCGAAAGAGGAGATTTTTCAGCGGTGCGAAAGTATTGCCGCACTGGCTGCGAGTCTTGCGAGTCCGGACGATCGCGATGACGGAAACCCCGGATTCGCTTTCGAAGCGATGATCGGGGGGGCGCCGTGGATGATGTCGGCGCTTGAGGATGCGCTGCGGCAGCAGGGCATCGAACCGCGCTACTCGTTCTCTAAACGTGTGAGCGTCGAAAAGGCATTGCCCGATGGCAGTGTGGTCAAGGAGGCGGTTTTCCGCCACCAAGGCTTCATTTGAATCCTGACCCTAAAACGCCCGAGACCTCATTGTCCCGGGCGTTTTTTTGCCTCCAACTTACTGCCGCTTCTTCAGGCTCTCGAGATCGCCGCCGTTCTCCAGGAACGTGATCACCCAAGACGGCTTGCGGCCGCGGCCACTCCAGCCCTCCTGAGCGTTCACCGGATTCCAGTACACCGGCGGCAACTTCTCCTTCTTCACGGCAGGTGCCTTCTTCTTGCGCCCAGGAGCAGCTTTTCCGGCACCTGACTTCACGCTCGACCCTTCCCGGCCGGACGAGCCGACCTCAGCAAGCATCTCGTCGGCATCCAAGCCATGTTCAGCTGCCATCTGCTGTACTTGCTTGATCAGCGCCTTCTTCGACTGAAGTGTCCTCCGGTCCAGCTCCTTCTGAACGGCGACAGAGAGCTTCTTCAGCTCAGGAAGCGACAAGTTCTTCAGGTCCATCATTGTTTTTCCTTGTAAACGCGGGAATAGAGGGTTCCGCAGCCCTCTGCGGCGCAGTTTAGCCCTAAACCTTTTTTCTCACACAAGAAGTTGCATTGCTGCAGGCAGGACTATCGAACGGGAGATACGATGCAAGTTACAGCGATGCACTTAAATAATTGGGCTTCTGGTGACAGCGTCATTATTGACGGAATGGTTTTCGAGATCTGCGGAGTCAGTTCCGAAGTCGTCAGCCTCTTTTCACCTTGCGATCCTTCCGAACATCAGATCGAACGGAGCAAACTGAATGGATGTCGATTCTTTATCGATCTTCCTGGAATCGAGAATCGCTACAGGCGACTTATCAAGACGATGATTCAAAGTTGTCTTCTAACTACGGGTGAAGCGACGAATGCACTCTTTGGACTGAGAGTGCGGGGATTGCATGACCAGGGTTCGGAAGCAGTAGCCCATGCCGGTGGATCTGCTGCAGCTGTCCGCCAAGCGTTACGTTGTCGGCACTACGTGCGGATCTCTAAACGATGACACACAGCCCGGCCTCATGAGGTCGGGTTTTTTTTGTATAAGAAGAATCCTTGAAGGCAAACCTTTCCAGTGTTAGCCTTACTCAATGACGCAGAGCAATCCTATCCGCTTCGACCAATTCCGCTGGAAAGGCTTTTGGCGCGAAGGAGTATCCAGGACCACAGAGGGTGGCGCACTTTTCACTGAGGAAGGGTTCCGCTATTACGCTTTCTGGTGTCGCAAATTCAAACGCACAGAGCCATACCAAGGAATGAACTACGAAGAGTTTGCTCTTGGATTTCTGACGATTATAAAGCTTCATCGCTGCAAAAAGGATGCAGGCTCCGTTGAATATAGCAATGAGCAATCTCGAGATTACGGTTGAGATCCATCGACGCGCACAAGAAGCCCGTAAAACTCTTTGATGAAGAAGAGTTGAAAAATTTTCGTGAAGGCCGCAGGGCTGCTCGCGAAGGATTCATCGCGCCTCTCGATCTAGCAATACAGGACCCTTTCTTTGCTCGGGGCTACAACCAGGAGCGCCTTCTTGTCCAGAGCGAGCAGGGTAAAATTATCTTGGTCAGGGGCCTAGCGACCGTCTGTGCGCGTTGCAACGAAATGCACCTCTATGAGAAACCTGGCTGCCCTTGCTGGGACAGCGATGAGGTCAACTTGCTCAAAGATTGGATGAAGACGGGCCTTCCGCCTCATCATGGAATCGAAAAACTGTTGAAGCAGTATCACCTTACTTACGGCGTTTTTATTCATCTGCCGCGAATTGCAAAGTTTGGCTTTGTTGAGATGGATACCTATCTCAAGGGACGCAAGGAAATTGGCTTGCCTGCCATCACGTTTCCTCACGGCGAACCGTTTTTCCTTTGACGTGCGGGCAAAGCCTGAACCAGTGCCGCCCCGAGCTCAATACGGGCAGCTGTAAGTGCCAGGGTTGCTATTCACAACCCGCGCGTGCTGGGCCTTGAGTGCAACAACGTACTGCGCTCGCTCCGATGTATTTCCCATAGCTTTTTCAATCCCAGCATTGATCTTCGCAGCAGCTTCGGGTGAGAAATGCTTTCCCACACAGGCCTGCGCAATCCCATAGGCCTGTATCGCATTGTTTTTAAGCGCTGGCGAGTTCTCGTGGAAAGCCAGCATCCCAAGCTGATACGCTTTACCAAGCTGTTCTGCGGCCACCCGGATCGGGTGGGCTGCCTCTGGGTAGAGCCCTTGAATCCAGCTCTCAACATCATCACGCAAGCCACTTGCGTTCGCATCCAAGCCCATTACTTCCGACACGTTGGCTTTCTCGAAAGCATGTGACAGCGGAGCATCCGTAAAATTAAGCGCAATAATCACTGCTGCTGCTGTCGACAAAATTGGATGCCGAATGATGAAACCGATCATGACCTTCCACTCCCTCAGCGCAGCTCGTAACTGTAACCTTCAGAAATCCAGGGTAACGCCATACCCAGGTCCTGCGCCCACTCTGCCATCATTCGCATGAAACTGTAGGGTCGAAACGGGCGATAAACGCGCAACTTTTCGAGTCCGTACTTGGACTGGATCGACTCGATCGTTCCAATCTCATCGACTAGCCCGATCTCTTGTGCCACCACACCATTCCATACCTCCCCGGTCCCATAGTCGATACCCGATGTAAGCTTCTTTGCCCTTGCCAGCATCAAGTCTTCCCTAAACATCTCGCCCATTTCGTCAACCAAGCTCTGAGCCTTGGCATTACCCTCTTCGTTTGGTGGGGCGAACGGATTCAACATCGACTTGAGTTCGCCAGACGAGAACGTCCTTTGCTGAACTCCGATGCGATCGAGCAACTGGTGAGCTTCCCACGCAGACAGAACTGCGCCGATTGAGCCTACGAGACTGTAACGACCAGCGTAGATGCTGTCTGTCTCCATCGCGATCAAGTACGCCGCGGAGGCACCAATCCCTTCGATCACTGCATGGATCGGGATTTCACTGGAAAGACGCATCTCGCGCACGAAGCTACCTATGCGTTCGGCGTCCCCGGGCGCCCCCCCTGGTGAGTTAATCTGAAGCACCACGGCCTTCGTAGTCTTAGCTTCAAAGGCCGATCGAATGGCAGGAATCAACGTGTCCGCCGTCACCAATTCACCAATCGTCCCAGAGATACGCACCACTGCCAGCTCAGGCTCGCGTTCTTTGAATCGCTCAAATATGTTCACCTTTATGCCAAGGGTGCTTGTGTAAAACATCGCGTACAGCACAGCACCACCGATAAAGAAAGATGCGATCATGAAGCGCCGAAACAGCTTCCATCTGCGTTCGGACCGCCGTTCTTTCAAAATATCTGCCAGCAGAATGCTCGCCATCGTATTGTGGAGCTCTGCCTCCGATACGGTGTTGTTTCCTGCAATGTCGAGATCCATATCTCCAGCTGCTTTCTTAGAAAGCCACAGACTGACTTTTCGTAGCATGGTGTTGTTCAGTTTCTAGCCAGTCCCCACGAACGCGGGCGACCGGCATCAAGGTGAATGTGCTTTGAGGACCGGTAGAAGCCGACACCTCCCGTTCTTGCCCACTCGAGCATTCTGGCAACGTCCTCAGAGTTTGCGCCGGGAACCCAGAAATCGACAGCGCGAAAGACGCCATTATTGTCAGGGAGATGCTGAGACTGATGGGCTCCTCCCACCTCACGATTGGTCACCTCCGTTCGGAGGCCGGACGTCGCCACGATCGGCGCCTTCAGCCCCCAGTGCGCGAGCCACGCTTGGACCCAAGCAAGGTTGCTGACGATCTGGGGATGGACCAATCCCTGACGGTTTGCACGAACATCACGCAAAAGGTATTGGAGGTAGGCAATCCCTTTCCCAGTGCTGATATCGAGCAGCACACCATCCTGAGGGTTATCGCGAGCGATCCAAAGCGTTCGCGGCAACTGTTGCGCTTGAGCAGGGAGAGGTAGCGCCGTGGCAACAGCAGCGCTGGCTGCAAATAACAGGAAATCTCGACGATTCATCACGCCGGAGTCCCAAAGTGGGCGGACCAATTCAGTCGGCCGTACTTAGATAGATAGCGTCTCCCCGCAGCAACGTCGTCTTGATGCGAGCGAACCGGGTTTTTCCCTGTGAGATACCAGTGACCGACGAATTCGCTGACGATGTACTCCTCGTCCAGCATCACCAGGCTCTTTTCCCACTCCTTCAACGTGATGGTCGGCTCCATATCGATTGCACGCCGGTAAAGCTCATGCACGTTGAGTCCAGGGTGTGACCAGAGCAAATCGCAAATAATCGCTGCACTTTTCCCATTCAAGAAATATGCGTGATTTTCGATGAATGCTGGCACCGGGTCGATCAGGAACGGGAACTCGTGTTGGAAGCGCAGTTGCCTTAGCCAGAACTCGTAGTGGAACCGCAGTCTTATTACATCAGGCCGGACATACTCTCCAATCGTCTCGCAGCACAATGCAAAATTGATTCCTTCCCGTCCTTCACCCTCATGCTCTTCTCTACCAAAGATGAAACGAACCGCCTGCATCACTCTTTCGTGCGAGTAGACGATGTTCTTCGGGCGCTTCGTTGGGTAGGCAAGCTCTGGCAACAGTGCAGTTGCGTAGTGCATGATGATCTGGAATGCCTGGCGTGGAGGGCCTTCCTCGAAGTCTTCTGCCGTAACAACGCCCTCTGTGTCCTTGATATTCAGGGTACTAAGGGCCGCTTGAATCTTCTGACTTGCAGATGATTCAGATTCCGCTTCCGAGAAGTTATCAAAACTGAAGTCTGCCGCGAAATCGTCCAGCGAATCCGCCACATCCAGTTCCTCAAGGTCGGTCCCTTCTGCAAAAAATTGCTCAAAGGGGGGAGGGTCACCTTTCAAGACTTCAAGACTACTCTCTTCAAGCCATTTATCGCTGAACACAACCTCGTCAGCAATTTCAATAGCCTCTTCAAGGGCATCCTTCTTGATTTTGCTCACGTCTCAATCCATCCTCATCAGTCAAGTCTTGATCTTCTCTTTTGCCGCCCCACCTATCTGGCTTTCATCGGGAGACAAAAAGACTTGCTTTCTGCTATTAAAGAGATGCCAGATCAACGTAACGTGTGCCTTGTAAATTCCCTTTATCAGATAGATGACTGTATTGAAGACGCGAGTACCGGTCTCGCCCCCAACGACTCCGACAAACTTCATAAACATTTCACGAGTTGCCGGAATGAGCATCAAGATGAGGAATATCGCAAGACCGTAGAAAAGTGACTTGCGAATTCCGTCAACCAACATCTCTCCGAGTGACCATTCGTTCATGACATTTTCCGGGAGAGATATTTTTCCGCGTTCTTGAAGAAGTCTGCACCTTTGACGGCACGCTTCCTGAATCTGTGCACACGTGGTTTTCCGAACTTCTTCGCTTCTTGAGAATCGAATTTCAGCATGGGTATTTTGAGGTGGTGCACCTGATCACCGCCATAGAGCATCACGCACTCACCTTTCCCAAGCGCCTTGAGCTGATCGGCGCTAACCCGGTTTTCCTCTTGCTCCTTGTAGGTCACCGTCTCGCTGAGACCCTCGCTTTCGCTGGCTGCGGGGTCGAGACGAAGAAGCTGGGAGCTGGTCCCCTTATTTCGCGCCTCCGCAACTTGCCGTACGTTGACGATGTGCATTCCCGCGACTTCCGCCATCTCTTCCGCAGACGCCTGCGTTCCGACCTTGAAAATCAGCTTCGTCCAGGTGTTTCCGATGACCATCTCGGCAAACTCTTCACTGATCGCTTTGAAGTTCGCCATGGTCTGGGCGGCCGGACAGAGGATCACTCGGGCAGAGCGAGCTTGCTCAAAAGGCCTTGTCATGTTCATGGAAACGTACCCGCCTGCTTCGTCCATGAAGAAGAGGTGAGGTATCTGAAGCTTGTTTTCTTCGGGTAGATCCTGAAGCCACGAGATCGACGTTCTAAAATCAGAGATGAACATCTTGGCGAAGTTCATCGCTGCTTCGTTCTTCCCCATCGTAGGCAACTGAACATAAATGATCTTGTTATTCATAATTGCTTCGAAGAGGTTCAAATCTGGCGTGTACGAGTTCAGTACTTCACCGAATTTTCCTGTTCCCAACAGATACATTCGTTGCCCAATGCCACCGAACACTTCCTTCAGCCGCTTCATGTCGATGGTGGCATCTGCGCCGGGCTTAGCCGAATACCGAAACTGATCGACAAAAAGACTGAAGGCTCTAGCCTCATCGGAGTTTGGGGCGACCTCCATGAGCTTGCGCTCAAGCTCTTCAAGAGCCTTGGAGTTCATCAGCATGACCGCGAAGTCAATGAAGTTATAGGCCAACCCGGCCTTTTTCATTGCTGAAACCAGAGTCACGATGCCTTGGTGCGCGGCCTTTCTGTAGTAGTCCGTTCCCGGATTGGAGTCATTCTGAGGAATGGTTGAGATCGGCCGGTCAGCAATCTCGTCTGGATCACCATAGAGCAACGGATTGTAGGTGTTGCTCATTTCGGGCCGGCCGGGGTTGATGATGAAAAGGTCGCGCTCCCGACCGCACCAGGCGCACATCTGCCAGATTTTTTGCAGTTCCTCGTCCGTCATCTTGCCGTCGATGAACGTGAGCCCGCCCCCGCGTGCAATCTGCTGAAAGATCAGGTTGGCGCCCAGGACGGTCTTGCCAACGCCGCTTTGACCCAGAATGAACAGATGCCGCATGAGGTCTTCGTCCGGCACATACACGGGCCTTCCGTCCTCGACCTTGTAGCCAATAAGCATTCCCGCTTCTCCAGCCAGATCAGGGGTTTTGACTGACGACGAGATCGCTACGTTCGAGTCGAACGCAGCCTTTGAGAAAGACACCTTCTCTAGCACCCGGTAGCCCAACCACGTAGTACCGGCCATTGCCAGCGCAGCTGCATGCTGGGGATCGACCCCTACAAACGGAGTTGTTGCGGCGACTGCTGCGCCAAGACTGCAAAGGGCAACCGCATCAGAGCATCCGCCAAGTCGTGGAAGCATTTGATATCCTTCTGGGTGACAGTTACTATTCCATTTGTCTTTTCTTGTAAGGTTATCACACGATGCTTTCAAAATTCGCCCGAACTCTGTCTGTTACCGCTCTGGCCGCCGCTTGTGTGGTGGGCAGTGCGTTTGCTGCAACCACCGAAGAGGCAGAACTTAAGGCCTACATGGAGAAGACCTATCCCAACACTCCGATCGCTGAAATCAAGCGCTCTCCGGTGCCTGGAATCTTTCAAGTGACTATGGGGCGTACGGTCGCTTTCGCAGACAAATCGGGGCGTTACTTCATCTTTGGCCCGATGTTCGACATGAAGGAACAAGTCGACCTGACCGCAGAGGCCCGCAACAACCTGTCGCGCGCCAAGTGGGACTCGCTTCCGCTCGATCTTGCTTTCAAGGTGGTCAAGGGCGACGGAAGCAGGAAGTTCGCCGTATTCACCGACCCTGATTGTCCGTTCTGCAAGCGATTCGAGCAGGAACTCATGAAGCTGGACAACTACACCATGCATGTCTTCCTGAGTCCGATCGCGTCCTTGCATCCGAACGCCAAAGAGAAGGCTGAATCCGTGTGGTGCTCCAAAGACAGAGCACAGGCCTGGACGGCAATGATGGTCGAAGGGGTGACGCCCCCCGTCGCGACGTGCGACAACCCGCTTGAGAAGATCGAGCGCCTGTCACGCGAAATTGGTGTTTCCGGAACCCCGTCCTTGGTCCGCGACGACGGCACCTTCAAGGCCGGCTACATGCCCGTGGCCGCCATGGACGCATGGCTTAACGACTCGAGCGCGAAACGATGAATCCAGTGCGGCCAGGAACCAAGATCCTGCTCGCCTGCTTGACCGCGCTAATGTGCTCCTCAGCTTCCGCCGAGCGCATCGGCTCAACGTATGGGCAAACATGGCCGATCGCTGAGCCAGACATGGTTGAACAGATCAAGGATCTCATCAAACGGCTTCAGTCGAATGGCGAGATGGATGCAATGCAACGGCGCTTTCAAGAAGAAACGCTTGCGACATTCTCTGACCCTCCCCCAGTTCCAGGGATCAGTTACGCCACAGAGAACAAGACTTGGCACTTCGATCCGTCTGTCAGTTTTTCCGAGGATGTAGTCGACGAACAAGGGCGGGTCGTAGCAAAAGCGGGCGTCGTCTACAACCCCTTCAACTACATCGCCCTCTCCAAGTCACTCGTCTTTATCGATGCTCGGGATGAGAAGCAGGTTTCTATCGCTGCTCGCTACCTTGAGGAAAATCCGCTCAATCGAGTGGTGCTGGTCGGAGGCTCCTGGCGTGAGCTCCAAGACCGCTGGAAAGTGAAGATCTACTACGACCAGCACGGAAAACTGACCCAGCACTTCGGTATCAAGCGCGTTCCAGCAGTCCTCTCTCAAGATGGAATGAAGATACGCGTCGATGAGGTAACCCAATGATCAAGCGTCTCTTGCCCCTCATCGCATTCGTTCTTGCGCTGTTGACGCCTCTCCCGTCCTTCGCGCAAACCTGCCCCGGTAAATTTCCCAATCCACTAACGGATATCTGTTGGAGTTGCATGTTTCCAATTCGCATCTTCAATGCAAACGTCCTTTCTATGGGACAAGAAGATGCTCTGACTCGTGACAGCTCTCTGCTATGCAGCTGTCTGGATAAAGGGGGTAGTACGGTTTTTGGCGTTCCAGTGGAATTCTGGGAGCAATCGCGCTTTGCAGAGGTCGTCAACGAGCCTTATTGCTACCCGATGCTTGGCGGTATGCAGTTGGACATCTCTTTTCGAGGCCTGATTGGCGGAACAACAGAAGAGATCACAACCGCTACAGACTATGACCAAGGTGCCATCCGTTCCGGCGAAAAGTCGTTCCGCAATATCAACTATTACGTCTCGCCCTTCATGTTCATCATGCAAACGGTGATGGACAACGATTGCATGGAGAAACTCAACTTCGACCTGGCCTACACATCGAACCTTGACCCTATGTGGGACGATCCGGAGCTCGCGGGAATCATCACCCCATACATGTATGCCTTCGCTGACACTGCTGCTCAAAATGCCTGCGCAGTCGACTGTGGGGCTGCCGCGGTGGGCTTTCCGATCTCCAGTCTGTTCTGGTGCGCAGGTTGCAACGGCGGAACATATCCACTGACAGGCGATAACACATCGCATCTTTCCGCCGAGCAAACGGGACGACTGCTGACTCAGCGGTTGCTGGCAAAGATGCATGCATCTGGAATGATCTGGGCCACACATGGTAGCGACGCGATGTGCCGTGTAGGGTATCCGATGCTGATGATGGATAAGCGTGCCTATAAGGTGTCCCGCACCTTTTACATTCCCCAAAGAAAGGTTGCCGGCCGGTGTTGCGATCCTCTGGGCCGAATGACTGATCTTGCCGAAATAGGAGCAGAAGTTCCCGTCTATGGCAAAGACATGGGCTACACCATTTTCCGCAAACGTCATTGCTGCCAGGGAGTTGTAGACCTGCAATGAAAAAACAACTCGCGACCTTATTTCTCTCAACACTTTCTGCTTATGCGTTCTCAGAGAATCTCCATCCGACATCTACCGAATACGACAGGATCAGAACGGAATCGAAAGAGCTTTTTGACAAAGCCGACGTAAAGCTTAAAGACGATGAAGCACAGCTTCGTGTCGAAGGCATGGACTCAATGAATAAGGCCATGCGGGCAGCACGGGCCCTCAAAGGCACGAATCAGCTCGGCGTTACAACCGACGCAGCAGCAAAGAAGGCTGCAGGGGAAAAGGATTTCTCTGACCTCAACGAACTCGTCAAGCGGTACGAGACTGCACGCACCTCCGAGGCTGCGCCGACAAACTCCGACGGCACCCTCATGCTGTTTGTCTCGTTCTCAATGCCACCCGACGTTATCCGCGAGTACTCGCGGCAGGCACAAGCCGCTGGGGCAACGCTCGTGCTTCGAGGTAACTACAAGGGCGGGACGGTTCGACGCACCACGGAGCAGGCCGGCGCACTAAACGCCGGCGGTGCTGGGTGGATTATCAATCCCGAGGTGTTCACCGGCTACAAGATCGACGCTGTACCCGCGTTAGTCCTGTCCCGCGACAATCTGAATGTCGACGACGAAGGCTGTTTTCCAGTTGGCGAGTACGCCTCCGTTTTTGGAGATATATCGATCATCGGTTCTCTCGAGAAAATATCCCAGAGCGCAACCAAGCCAGAGATTCGACAACTTGCAGCTAAGCGGCTTGCGATGATCAAGGAGAAATAGCCGTGTTCATAGAGTGTGCTTTCTTCAAGTTCTTGGCAAGGTTCATGGCCTTCTGGGTTTGCTTCACGTCTGTTGTTTATGCAGTCGACCCATACTCGGAAGCAAGTAACCTCTCGAATCTCGTCCGCCCCGGATCAACTTTTGACATCTATCAACAAGCCGAAGACGCCTTGCCTTTTCCGGACGCAACAGCGGACGTACCGCAAGCCCTGAACTTTAGTTCGAACTTTGATTCGGGCCCTGGAGGACAAGCCCGTATCGACGCATGCGGCTCTGCAACACTCGACCCCAACAATCCCGCGCATATGGAGTGCTTTGCGGTAAATACCTCAACGCAAGCCAATATCGACATGTCTAAAGGGCCGGCTCCAACCGATCCAATCTTTACGCAATCTAGGGTAATCCAACAGAGTCCGAATTCGCAATTGAGCACGATGGGCTTCGGAATTACCGCTTCGCCGAACGCATGTGTTGCTGAGGATTTCGAACGAGCTACTTTCCGGACTGAGACATGTAATGAGGGGCGGATCGTTGATGAAGCCTGGTGCTCTTACAACCTGAATGTCACCGTGTCGAGCGTTAATCGTAGCTGCACCCGCCCTGTTGGGGGTTCATGCTCGATTACGCCCCCGGCCCCGATACAGGTATGCACGAACACGTGGCAAAAACCCCTTGAAACGACATGCCGTATGGAAAGCCCGGTTTGTACCAAAACTGGCACGACCTGCGTTGGCGGCTATTGGGACCCGATCTACGAAACGCGCAACATCGTCGATCCGGAAACTGGCGCGGTTACCGGTACTGAACAAGTTCAAGTCGGCGAAACCTGGGTATGTACGACCGAGCAAGACACCTACGTTTGCAGGACTATCTCCTCCGAAACATGGGTGAATAATTGCGGCCACCTCGAGTCAAATTCACGGTGCGACCTTGAGAATGAACCTGACCCTGAAAACCCTGGCCTTGTCCCTGAGGCGCACTGCAGCGATTACGGCACACGAATTATCAACGGTCGTGCAATAACACGGTGCTGGTCGCAATCGTTACCCTTCGGATGCATCACTGATCGATTCGAGGAAGGCTGCGGCGCGATGGAGGCGCTCTCTTGCCAGCAGCAAGGAGAGCGGACATGTGCCAAGACATTCCCCGCGACGAAGCGTGGACTTGATGGAGTAATTGTCGCAAACCCATACGCGAACCAGTGTGAAACCTTCGCAAGGAACTATGAGTGCCCTCTTGATAGCGCATCTATTCCAGTCGACAACTGCTCATCACAGCAAGTGTGCGTTACTGATAACAATGGAGTTACAAAATGCTGGGACTCTGGGTATGCGTCGAATCAAGAAGATTTCCTGCAGGCTGCCGCAGCAATGGAGTTTGCAAAGGAGGCCGGTACTTACCTGAATCCGGACACATTCCGTCTCTTTTCAGGAAGCTCTGAGCGATGCCGTTACCGTAACAAGGGCATCTCAATCAAATGTTGCCAAAGTTCAGGTGGCGCCCAGAGCAATAACGATGTTGTCTCTCAGTTCGTATCGGCGGCTACAGTATCAGCTGTAATGACGGGGATCGACTACGTCTGGTACAAGTCTGCGCCCTACGTTTATGACTTCATGTACAGCTCGACTCAACCATTCCTTTCTGCGGTTGGTATGGAGGGATGGATCTCCAATAGCTGGACAAATGTCACTTTCAATCCGAGCTTCAGTTTCTATGGTTTCACATTCGCCTATAACATGCCGACCATTCCTCTTATCGGGGGGGCTATACCTGGCACAACGACATTGGCGACAAATGTCGCTGGAACCAATTTCAATCTTTACTTCAACCCGTACCTCTTCGCCTTGATGGTATTGCTTTACATCTACTTCGAATTGACATCCTGCACAGAAGCCGAGCAGATGCTTTCAATGAAGAAAGGCGCGGGGCTATGTACTCAAGTCGGGAGCCGATGTAGCGGTCGCATTCTAAAGACTTGCCGACGCAGCTACTGCTGCTACAACTCAGAGCTGGCGAAGATTATCGGTGACGCAGGCAGAGCACAGCTGGGAACTGGCACAAGCTGCGCAGGGCTTACTGCATCCCAGTTCCAAAGTCTTAACTTCAGCGCAATCGACTTCAGTCCTTTCTACGCCGATTTGATGAATTCGACGGGCCAGCCTGGGGCGGATTTCGCCCGACAGCGTGTCATTGAGTCGATGAGCGGGTACGAATAACCCATGATGCGGAGCCTCCTCTGACGATGAGGCTCCTTTTTGGAGAAATAAATGCAGACATTGAAACTGCGCTTGATGGCGATTACTTTTCTTGTTGTTGCACCCTCTATCCATGCTGGTGAGATTGCAGATCTGTTCGATATTGCGTCAGAGAGGGGCAGGGCAGAAGGGGTGGTTACCGGCCGCTTTGAGCGCAATATTCGCGACTACACTCAGGCAGTTGGTGATATTCACGCACTGGTCGTTGACGCCGGAAGAGAGGCCGGATGCCGAGTTTTTGATGTGCGCTTGAAGATGAGCGTGAAAACGCAACAGGGTGGCGTGACCCCTTACGAGCAGCCTATAAGGGTGCCCGTATGCGAGAACGGCTTGCCGGCTCCGGGCTTTCTACCTCCCGACATGTACAGGCGCCTTATGCAGAACTACGAAGAGATAAAGGGCGTCGGCGATTAACGTGATCGCGGAATGCAGGTAGAAGCAACTGACCCGGCGTTAGTAGGTTCGAGGCGGAAGAATCGCAGGCTGCTCGGCAAGTGTCTTCATGTAGGAGGCATTATCAGGTTTTTTGAACCGCTTGAACCAGTTTTGAGCAAAGTTCTGAGCCCTACGGGCTTCCTGAGTCGAAAGTCCCGCGAGGATCTGTGGAGTCTGTTTCGATCCGCTTCGCTCCATCCCCACTGCAATAAGACGGTACGCTCGGGAGAGCATAAGGCTGTCTGCCGTTGATGCATCGTCATCATAGGTGGTGGCCACGATCCAGGCCGCATCTGAAATGTACGACTTCGCAGCATCCAGTAGGTATCCCCGAATCTGACGGCTCGATCCACCACTCGCCGTCCCTTCGTGAAGCATTTTCCCCGCGATATAGGCACCCATCGCCTCGCCTCGCGACGCTGCAAACTGCGCATTCTGCCAAGCGATACCGTACTCATTTCGCTTGTAATGATAAAGAGCCAAGTGGACAGCAGCTGCAGGTATCTGATCCTTGACGATGTTCATCGCGTACATCGCTCGCTTCTCATCGAACTGTACGCCCGCCCCCTTCAGCTGCATGAGCGCGAAGTTGTATGTTCCCACCGCGTGCCCGGATTGAGCTGCCTGAGCGAAATAACGTGCGGCGATCGCAGCCACATCTTCCGCCTTCTTTTGGCGGCTAAGCCCCTCTGCATAAATGTGCCCCACGTAGTTCTGCGCGTCAGCGTTCCCTCGGTCGGCCAGCCGCTCGAGCCGCACCAGTGCGTTCTTGTTGCGTCCCTTGAATGCCCTCCAGGCGCTTGTGGCTTCAGTGCTCTCAACCCCTGTCGTCGCCCACGAACTTACAGAGCTCGCCGCATCGGCAGCCGCCTGTATTCCACGATCCACAAGGCCCCTGGCCTCGGCAACGACAGGAAAGCTCACTGTAAGCGCTGCAGCCAGTAGGGATCTCGGCAGTCTTCGTAGAAACATTTGTGATTCTCCCTGCGTCGGTTGATAATCTTGTTTGAACGCATGATAATGCAATCCGCAATGCTTAGTAATCCTATCCGAACCGCTCTCACTCTCGCATCGCTCCTGCTCTACCTGTCGGGGCCGGCACATGCGTTTTGTTTTGATGCTGCGGGACGCGAGTTCGGTGTGGATAGCCGTTTGTTGTGGGCGATTGCGAAGGTTGAGAGCGGCTTTAACCCGGATGCGATCGGACCCGACGGCAAGGATCTGGGCTTGATGCAAGTTCGAACGATCCACATCGAGGACCTGAAGTTTCGATTTGGCGTTCAGATCACTCGGCGAGATTTGTTTGATCCGTGTTTCAACGTTCGAATGGGGGCGTGGGTTTTGGCAATGAAGATTCAGCGGCATGGCGCTACATGGGAGGCCGTGGGTAGCTACAACGCACGCTCTCCGGAAAAGCGTGACATCTACATCCGAAAGGTGTGGGCCGCGTACAGGTCGTCCTGATGATTATCAAAAGTCTTCTCGGAGGTGCGGGCCTTGTTCTGATGGTTGGATGGTTTGTTTGGGTGATCGTCCCGCAGGACTCCTGTGAGCGTATTGAACGCTCCGGAAGTGTCATCAGAGGTATCGGCAACGTCTTGCGAGACACGCTCGAACCAAGAGTTAGCTCCGATACGAAGTTGGACATGCTTCGGTGGTCGATTCAGGCGGAGAACAGCTTCAAGGGCTTTGTCGCCAACCAGTTTTTCAACCGCATGGACTGCACGAAGTGGCACGGTCGAGACGAATTCAGAGAGCGCCTTTTGGAGCTTCTCGATGAGTCTGCAGCGTCCCAGCCCGGCGCTATTGAGCAAGAGAATCGGACGAAACAAGAACCGGAGCAGCAGCCTTGAAAGAGCCAGACAATTTCATCTCAAACAATCCGAATGAACGCGAAGCAGTTCAGGTACTGAACGAGCTCTTTCTTGAAGCTGCGCTGACTCGATCGGCCGACATCCACTTTCAAGAAGACACCAAGGGGGTTCGAGTGCGCCGACGCGCACCTGGTGGAGCACTGATGGAAATCGGCCAATACCCGTCTTATTACGCAGGAATCTTCGACCAAAAGGTACGGAGTCGCTCTCGCCTTTCCCTTTCGGATCACCACACTCCTCTTGATGGGCGCATGGGTCTTCGCTTCCCCGAAAAGGGAAAAGTCATCGACATTCGCGTGTCCATTGTACCGACGGTCGATGGGCAAAGCGTCGTCTGCCGACTGCTTGATCAGGCGAACGTATCGATGGACCTTACTGAGCTTGCGCTCCCTCCAGCAGTCGATGAGGCAATGCGGGTCATCCTTCAAGAACCGCACGGGTTATTTGTCGTAACCGGTCCGACAGGGTCTGGAAAAACCACGACGCTGTACGCACTGGTCAATGAGATCAACGACCACAGCCTGAACATCATCACGATCGAGAACCCGGTTGAGTATCGACTTGCCGGCCTGAATCAGATCAACATCGATCCAATTCACATGCCGTATCCGGCCGCACTGCGAGCAGTTCTTCGTCAGGACCCGGATGTGATCATGATCGGTGAGATTCGCGACGCCGAGACGGCACGTATAGCGGTTGAAGCGGCAAATACCGGTCACCTCGTCATCGCTTCGATGCACGCAAACAACGCTGCGATGGGATGCACGCGGCTCATTGAACTCGGCGTTGATCCTGGCACGCTTGCCGCATCCCTGCGCGGAATCACTGCGCAACGGCTGGTTCGTCGAATTGATCCAGAACTCAAGCCATCATGGGGCTCGGCGAATGAGCTTGAGCTCGAATGGATGCGAATCCATGGATTGCCGTTCGAGGGCGAATCGTTTCCCCGTGTTCCGAACGCCCTCTCCTACAAAGGGAATGTCCCGCTTGTGGAGATGATTGTTGGCGACGAGGCCGTCCGGCGGGTTATCTCTCGCGGAGGCAGCCCTGAAGAGATTGTTGCAGCCGCCTCCCGTCAGCCTCAATTTGAGTTGCTCGCATTCGAAGCCGCTTCCAAAGCAACTAGGGGCTTGACGACGCTGGATGAAGCTCGACGCGTTACCTCGTCGGCGGATGCACTGAAGCTTGAGTACAAACGCCTGGGCTATGCCCTGATTGAATCTGGGGTTGCCACTTCATCCGAAATTGAGCAGGCCATTAGTAGGCAGACTGAGTACAAGCGCAATGGTGTATTGCGCCCTATTGGTCGAGTGCTCATTGAGATGGGAGTTTGCTCTGAAATCGAAATTCGTCAGGCTCTTGGCCAGGACGAGAAGCTTGAGGAGGTGAAAATTGAATCGTCGTCAGTTTCTGCTTAACGGTTCGATGGCTGCTACAGCTACGCTCGCGGCGCCCACCTTGTTTGCTCAAGATGCCCCTCCGGAACCGTTTCGTCGCATCGGCCCAAACCCGGAAGACAAGAACAAGATTCTTGCTTTCTTCCAGTTCAGCTGCCCTGCATGCCGTGCATCGCACGAGATGCTCCATCGTTGGGGCGCGACGGTCCCTAGTCCAATGACCTTCGAGTTTGTTCCGGTCATCTATCCTGACATGTCTGTCATTGCTTCCGCGAGAGCTTGGCTTGCAGCTTCTCTTCTTGACGCAGCATCGTTGAGAGCTTTTGAAACTGCGGCCTACAAGGCGTTGCAAAGCGGGGGGCTCGATCCGGTCAAGCCCGCTACCTGGTCTGTTGTTGCTCGAGACGCCGGTATCCCTCATGCGGCCTACGCTGCTGCGTGGGCAAAGATCACCAAGGACAGCCTTGAGCCACTTGCCCATATCTTTTTCCGGAATCAGGTTCAGGCAACACCGTCGATCACGATCGGAGGCCAGTACCTCGTTACTCCCGACAACGCCAATGGGCATGAAGGGATCTTTATTCAACTGCTCAACGGGATCACTTCTGCTGTGATCGAAGGCAGAAAGCTGTGAAACCCCAAGTACCTCTGAATATTCTGTTGGCTGCCGCGGCGTTCATCGGCGCGACATCGGTAATCGCACAAGACCGGCATAGCGTGTATCCGTTCGAGGCTACTGAATACGAACCTAGCCAGTTCTCTTACGGCGTGGGCCAGGACACGGCAACAACTCTTATTAAGCGCCCCGTTCAGAAAGGTGAAACTCAGTGGGTCGAAATGGAGCGCACTCCACTTCGTACCGCCTCGACATCAGCCAAGTCCGACGGGACTGGATCGAACACGGGTGACTATGACCTCATTCCTGGCGCCACCGTTTTCTTTGCCTTTGACTCTACGGTTCCGTTGAACCCCGAGGTCATATCCAGCTTCCAGTTTGGGGATGACACCAAGATTCGTCTTATTGGGCGTACAGATCCGATCGGCACCAACTCGTACAACGATCGTCTTGCCTACAAACGCGCGGCCTCAGTTGCCTCTCTCTTTAAGCTGAAAGGCATGAAGCAATCCCAGATGGAACTTGTTTCCTTGGGCGCACGGTCGCCAATTGCTCCAACTGATACCGAGTCTGGTCGCCAAAAGAATCGACAAGTTCTCATTGAATTGAGGAAGCAATAATGGCGCTCGAGGTTGATATTCCCCGTTATGTCGATTCCCAACAACAGTTTTACGCATGGGAATTTGACGAATTTATTGTCGGGTTTACTCTGTTCTCTGTTGGCATTCTCTCGCGATCAACGATCGGTCTATTTCTCGGCGTTGCAGTGATGCTTATCTCTATTCGAATAATGAGGCGCTGGAAGGAAGGGGAACTCGAAGGCGCAATCACGCATGTTTTCTATGCAAAGGGTTTTGGCGGAATGAATAAAGTGTACACAGACGGGATGCGTCGGAGGTTCTGGCTATGAAAGTTCCGATGCTTTTTCGTAGCCTGCAGGCTGCAACAGCGATGGTCATCGTCCTTACGGTTGGATTGGTGATCGCTATAGCAGTCGGCGGCATAGCTGTCAGTCGGGCGATGGAACAACGCGAACGAATCATCCTCATTCCTCCGTACTTGGATCGACAAGTTCAGCTCGGGTGGTCGGCAGCGTCAGCCGACTACCTTAAATCGTTTGGGATGTACTTCACGACTCTGGCTGCGAACGTAACCCCGAACAACATCGATTTCGTCGCTCAGAACCTCGAGCTCTTCGTGGATTCAAGAATCTTCCCGGACGTTCGCCGCACGCTAAAAGCAACCGCCGAAAACCCTCAATTCAGAGGGACGGGCAGCTCGCTTGTATTCCAGCCGAACGAAATTCTCTTCGAACCCGAAACCATGAAGGTTTTCGTTGGTGGCACTGCAACTCACCGAGATGCTGCAGGGCGAAAGACAGATACCGAAATGATTTACGAGCTGGGCGTCGAGATGAGAACTGGCCGCCCATGGATTACCAGCATTGAAACTTACGACGGCCGAGAAATGCGTACCCAGAAATGGAGACAACAGCATCCGAACTTCCGCGAGGAGGCTGGAAAATGAAAAGACTTGTACTGACTGCTGTTGCAACGCTGATTTCCTCATCGGTTCTTGCACAGACGACAATTCGTCCGCCGACTCCGGACCAGCCGCCCGCAGTTCCATTTGTGGCAGGGACAGTTCCGCCGCAACCGCGACTTGATGTACAGCCCCGCGCAACTGCGCCTTTGCCCATGCCGGGGTTCGGTTCGAGCCTCTCGGGCGACGTTAATGCGCTTAAAGCGCAGACAATCCGCGTAACGCCTGGGCAGAACGAAGTCGTCAACGTCTCAATGGTTCAGGCCAACCGAGTCGGCACTCCATTTGCCGCACCTAAGGCCGTTGGAATCATCCCCGAAGGGATGATCGTGGAGGCTGTCGGGCAGAGCCTCTACATTCAGATGCCCAGCACTAGCACGGACCCGCAGTCACTCTTTGTGACCGGATCTCGTCCGAACGATCCGGTTATCTCACTGATTCTGGTTCCCCAGGCGATCCCGTCACAGACAGCGATTCTTCAGTTCGATGTTCCGGAGCCTGGACTACAGCCAGATCAAAACAATGAACCCGACAACTACCAGCAGCGGCTGATCCAGATGATGCGCCAGGCTGCCGTCAATCAGGTTCCCGTCGGCATGTCCGAAGCAGCCCTGCCTCGCGCTGTGGGTCGCCGTGGCCCTTTATTGATCCGGCCGGAAATGCGGTACTCGAGCGCCACCATGGATCAATGGCGTTACCGAGTTGAATCGATTAGTGACGAAGAAATCGAACTCGATGAAGCAGCATTTTGGGAACGAGGCGTTCGTGCTGTCGCCATCCTTCCGAGCACGCGTCTTCGTAAAGGTGATCACGCCTACGTCTACGTGATTTCGGATAAAACCGCCTTCCAGAATGGTGCGCGATGAGTCTGAAAGAGAAATGGCAAGAGCTTCCATCGAACGCTCGGCTGGGCATTATGGTGGGCGGGATCTTTGTCAGCGTTATCGCGCTCGCCGCAGTTGTTCAATCAACTCGAGGCCCGACGCGAGAGATTGCTGGACAACCTATCGGTGCAAACAGGCCCGCGAACTTCCGTGTCCCTACTGCTCGGGAAACTGGCGTCGATGACCTCGCTGCGAAGCTCGAAAGTATCGAGAAGAGCACAGTGGGCATGGATAACAGAGTCAAGAAGATGGAGGCCGATCGCCAGTTGCTGTTCCGTCAGCTTCAGGAGATGCGCGGCACTCAGGGTTCAAACGGTGTGACCGTAGACCTTGTGGATGAGGTCCAGCGGTTGAGCCGCGAGCTCGAAAGGCTGAAGTTTTCCGGTGGCGGCGCAGTGGCACAAGGCCTCGTGGGACCTGATGGCCTGCCCGTTGTTGGTGAGGATGGGAAACCGCTTTCTGCCGACAACCCTGCAGATGCTTTCTCATCTGGAGCGCTTCCTCAACCCTCAGTCAGTGCGGCGCCAGTGTTCGCACCACCGCCCCCAACTCTGCGTGTAGTAGGGGCAGCGACCCCCAAAGAGGAAAAGAAGACAAAAGACGACAAGGAGCGGATTGCCTACCTGCCAATGGGAAGTCAGTTCGAAGGTTTCTTGCTCAACGGTATGGACGTTCCGACCTCCAACGCGAAGAGCAAAGATCCCGTTCCGGCAGTCCTTCGTGTGAAAACCGATGCAATTCTCCCCAATCACTTCACTCATGACGTTCGTGAGTGCTTCGTGATCATTTCCGGATTCGGTGACCTTTCGAGCGAACGAGCCGTTATGCGCACCGAAGGTTTCTCGTGCATCAAGGACGACGGTGCGGTTATCGAAGGTCCGATGGAAGGGTATGTCGTCGGTGACGATGGTCGCGTAGGTATCAAAGGCGAACTGGTATCCAAACAAGGCCAGATGATCGCCCGATCACTCACTGCGGGATTCCTGGGCGGCATTGCGAAGGGTCTTCAGCCATGGGGTACCCCGGATCAATGGGCCAATACCCAAACGAGCGTCGGTCAGGCCGAGCGTTTTGAAATGGGTGACGTACTGACAGCTGGAGCAATGAGCGGTGCAAGTTCCGCGGCAAACCAGGTTGCCAACTTTTATCTGGAAATGGCTCGCGAGATGTTCCCTGTAGTTGAAATTGATGCAGCCCGACGCGCGACGATCGTGCTGACGAAGGGTCTGGAGGTTAAGTGATGATGAAGAAGTCCATTTTGGTCGCAATCGCAATTTCATCCTCGATTGTCGGAGCTTGCACTACTGCGACCCAAGTTCAAATCGAAGCTCCAACTCCGTGGGTGGCGAGCACGGTTTCCGAGCTTGGTACAAATCTCGGGCGACTCTACCTCAAGAACACGCCAATGCCAGCAACTGTCGTTGTTGCACCGGCTGTTAAGCATGACGGACAGTTGCGCCCAAGCTATTACGGCGAAAGCCTTGCGACGCTCATCTCCGGCGCACTTGTCAATTCGGGTGTGCCGGTCGTGCAAACCGAGTCTTCCGGTTGGACTTCAGGCCACCCGGTTAATGCAGTTGTCAAACGACGCGCCGAAGCCGCAAACGCTGGAGTGATTGCACTTGGCTCCTATCACCATCTGGGTGGCGAGACGGTGGTTTCCTATCGACTCGTCGATGCGCGGACGGGCGCAGTTCTGGCTGTCTCGGAAGGCCGGATTCCGGGGGGGATTCAATAATGAAACCCCATGCCTTGGCTATTGCTCTTTCGGTAATTGCACTAACCGGCTGCGCCTCCGCGCTTAACACTGCAGGCCGCGACTCTTCGTCCTGCCCTGGCATCGGTCCTGGCGCTTGCGCATCTCCTGGTGATGTTTATGCGATCACGAGCGGAAGCATTGATGAATTCGAGGAGCGCATTGCCAATCACACAACCGAGAACAAGATCGATGTTGACGCCGTTATTCGCAAGCAGAAAGAAGGCGAAAGGCTTCCATCGGTTATTTCTTCTACGGCCACAAGCTCCTCTGTAGGGACAATGCCGCCTGAACTTGCAATCCATTCGGATGGCGTTGCACCGGTGCGGATGCCCGCTCAAGTAATGCGGATTCGGGTATTCCCATGGACTGACAAGAACGACAATTTGCACTCGGGAGGGTATGTATATACAGAAATCGAGCAAAGAAAATGGACTTTTGGAGTGCACGAGGAAGGCACCTTGCGTAATGCAAGAATTCCTCACCGTGTAACTACCGGTGTTGCGCATTCGGGATCGCCAACTGGTGATGCGCAAAATGGTCAGTCTGCTGCATCGCAGACGATCACTCCCCCGACCCGGCTGCAGGCGTCACGTAACGCGCCTTCGACCGACCTCAGCACCTTAACCCTCGAGTAACGATAAGGAGTTTCACATGCAATACGCTCAAAACCTGTCCGCCGGCTTCGCCCGTTTCGAAAAGCAAGCCTACCTGCTGATCGCACTCGCTGCGTACGCCATTTTCGCGATGGCCGTTACCGACACCACGTTCGACGTCGCATCCCAGCAGGTTCGTGATTGGACTGAAGGAACGTTCGGTCTGCTCGTCGCATTTGGCGTTCTGGCGACCGGCCTGGCTATGACGATCGTCAAGCACTCGCTCATGTGGTTGGTTCTGGCCGTCGGCGTTGCTCTGGCAGCCACCATGGGCCCGGGCATCCTCGAATCCATGTTCACCGCCACCCTCTAACACGGAGTTAGCCCATGTTTGGCTTCACGAAGTCCTCGCAAACCCCTGTCCGCGGTACCGTTGCGGATCAGAGGCGCCTTCCTTGGCAATATCTTGGCGCAGAGGGTTTTGACGACGAAACCGGCCTGTTTTACTGCGTTTCGCCGTCTGGCGAAAGACATCTTGGAGCCACGTTCATGACCACCCCGCTCCTAGGGGGCGGGGGGTCAGTTTTTGAGAAATTCAAAGCTGCATTAGCTTGCCCGCTTCCGGCAGGCTCCTTCGTACAGGTAGGTCTTCTCGGCTCTCCCGATATTGACCCCTATCTTGACGCCTATACCGATGGGAAAGAACAGGCTACGGGTCTTCTGGAGAAGCTCGTTCGCACCCGCGTCAAGATGTTCCAGGATGCCGTCCATAAGCCTCAATTCAAGACAAATGGCGTGCTCAACCGTGATTTCCGGTTGATCTTCACCGTCAAGATTCCGTGCTCTAGTCTTCCGGATCTTGAGGAACGCCAATCGATCCGATCTGATGTCACACGGGTGATGGAAGGCTTTAGCTCCATTGGCTTCCAGTTCAGGATGCTTGACCCACATGGATATCTGCACTTGATTCGGAAGTTCTACCACATGTGGGAGAAGCCTGAGTTCAGCTACGACGAACTTATACCAATTCGAGAGCAAGCCTTCTATCCGGGCGACGATATTGAGTTCAAAGAAAATGAGATCCTCTTTCACCAAGGGAGTGATCAAGAATTCTTTGTGCGTGTAATGAGCCCAAAGCTGTTTCCGAAACGAACTGTTTTTGGTGTTGCCAACCTTCTGATCGGTGACCAGATGGGCGGAGCAAACCAAATCACTGAGCCATTCTTCTTTCAGTTCACTGCCCACTATCCTGACCAGGTCAAGAAGAAAGGTGAGGTTCGACAGCGTCACATGTGGATTACCCAGCAATGCATTGGAAACTCCGCAACTTGGTTTCCCATCCTTGGTTACAAGAAGGAAGGCATCGAGACCTTCATTCATGAAATTGACGGTCAAGGCGGGATGGCTCTCGAGGTCAACCTTAGCCTGATGATCTTCTCGAAGAACAGGGATCGACTGGCACGTCAAACCGCTTCGTTGAACTCCTACCTTTCTACGCTTAGCTTCGACATGCGCGAAGACAAGCGCATTTTGGATTTCCTCTGGCACAACGCCCTGCCGATGAACGCGTCGGCTGATGCCATGACCCGGACCTTCCGCACCAACACCATGAGTGCGCGACAGGCTGCACCGCTGGTCCCGCTGTTCGCTGACTACAAAGGCAGCGGCGCGAACGCTACGAGTCTCTTTGTAACGAGGCGTGGTCAGGTGTCCGCATTCTCGGTTTGGGACTCGAATACTGGATACAACGTAGTCGTTTTTGCTGGCACCGGCGGGGGTAAATCCTTCCTGGCACAGCTTGTGATCGTCGATAACCTTGCTGAAGGCTGCAAGGTGTGGGTCATTGACGTTGGCAAGTCATTTTTTAAGCTCAACCGTGCCCTCAAGGGGGATTACATCGAATTCTCCGAAGAGTCGCAGATCATCTTGAACCCTTTTACCTTCGTCAGCGAGATTGATGAAGACATCGACATCATCAAGGCCACGATCGCCAAGATGGCTGCACCAGAGGGCGGTCTTGATGACTATCAAATGGCGGCTCTCGAAGAAGGGATCAAGGCCACGTGGGACCGATATGCCCATAACTCGACCGTGACCGCTGTCGCTCAATGGTGCATGCAACAGCCTGATCCGCGCGTTCGTGACCTTGGTCAGCAGCTTTACCCATTCACCGTTAGCGGCAGCTACGGGCGTTGGTTCGAGGGTGAGGCCACAATCGATGTCAGTAATCGCTTTACCGTTCTTGATCTCCTGCATCTCAAGTCACGTCCGATTCTTCAAAAGGTCGTTCTCCTGCAACTGATGAACCGCATCGCGACCGAGATGTACACGACCCCGGGTCGTAAGATTCTCGTGCTGGACGAAGCATGGGAGCTTATGGATGACCCCCTGATGGCGAAAGCGATCGAAGCGCTTTATCGCAAAGTGCGGAAAAATTCAGGGGCAGTCATCTTCATCACCCAGGGCGTTGGCGATCTCTTCCAGTCACCGAACGGCCGAGCGATTTACGCCAATAGCGCATGGCAGATTGTTCTTGAGCAGCGTGCTGAATCCGTCGATGCGGCCGTTGCGTCCGGACAGTTTTCTATGGATGCGTTCGGGATTCATCAGGTCAAGTCTCTTCATGTTGTGCCTGGTGAGTATTCCGAATTGATGATCAAACGCTCGGATTCAGATTATGGGATTGTTCGATTCAGGCCTGATCCATTCATGTTCACGTTGTTTGCAAGCAATGGTGAGGAACGCGATGAAGCAATCGCAGCCATTGAACAAGGAGCCGATCCTGAAGAAGTAATTGATTTTTACACGCAGAAACGTCTCGAAAAAGGAAACTGAACATGTCCAAGCAGAAAACCCTGACCCAGAAAGACTTGATCCTGGTCTTTGCTCTTTATTGTGGCGCGATCCTTCTGATTCCGTTCTTCAGCAATTTTGATCCACTGGTTCTCATATCCGGCGTCTGCTTCGGTTCCGGGAGCATGTTCTTTTTCGGTCGTGCGCGTCGCCCGATTGAGCGTCCCGCTGGCGTAGAAGGCGCGGCCGAGGCATCGAAATGAGCGACAGTACTGCTTCCTTAAAGACAGCTGACGGTTCCAACGTTGGCCCAGTCATCATGGCAGCAGTACTGTCTGCTGTCCTGACCGCTGGCACTTTGTTTGTCGCGAGTCCTTACCTTGCACCTCAGCAGAGCAGTGTTCCTTTCGTTGTCATCGACTCTGGAAAACTTGTTACTGCTTCCATGAACGACCTTCGAGGAAAGGGCCTCGACGAGAGTGCAGCAAGGGACGCGGCCATTAGGTTTGCTGACCAATTGAAGACCGCAACGCAGCGATACGTCGATGCAGGCTACGTCGTCGTACACCGGACGGCAGTTCTTGGTTACGCACCCCAGTTGGAAATCACACAGCTCGTCGCAGATGAACTCGGCCTCAATCTCGAATGAGACTACTCGCCCGGAAAAGGCCACTCTTTTTATAAGGGTGGTTTTCCTTGCGTCGGTACTCCTCGCTTTGCTTTTTGCAGCGACGTCACACGTCTCTGGAAAGTATCGCCTTCTTCTTCTGGTTGGTGATCTCAGCTGCATCCCTTACAAACTCGTTGTCGTCAAAATGACCCGTCCAGAGAACATTGATTTCGAGCGGGGTCAGCTACTCGCGTTCCTTCCATACGGAAGGCTAACTGATCAATTGAATCAACGCCTACTTGATGGAAACGGCTCGATACTTGTTGTTAAATATCTCGCAGGTGTCGCAGGCGACATCATCAAGGTAGAAAACGATGCAGTCACCGTAGCTGGGCGTAAATTCGGTGATCTCGATCTGCTGGAAAAGCTAAATCGCGCGCCAGGTAGCTATGACCGGACCCAAGTATTGGTCGATGGACAGCTTGCAATGATGGGTACTGAGCCGAGAAGTTTCGATGCGAGATATTGGGGTCCAATCAATGTTGACGAGGTCGTCGGTGTCGTTTATCCGATCTGGTAAGCCTGTACGGGCGATTCTTGTTTCTTTAGCGATCGTAGCCGCAACCTCGAGCGTTCACGCTCAAAGCTTCTTCAAGCGGGGAGGAGAAGGCTATTTCTGGTATGAGACCCCTCCCCCTCCGGCTGAACCCGTTCAATTGGAAAAAGAACCCGAACCTCCAGCTTCGGCCTCTCCAGCCACTGAAACAGCAGCTAATACGGGGACTCAGCCTTTCTCTACAGCGTGGCTCAGAGATAACTTGCCGGTTCTTCTTGAGAAAGCGATGGATTCAGGAAAGCGTGAAGACATGGAAGCGTATCTGTACGCCCAAAGAATCGCGCTCGACAAGGCGCAGAATTTTGCACATCTTCAACAACTCGTCGTCAAGACTGACCCCATTCTCGATGAAAATAACCGGATGCCCCTTGATACGTTCATCAGGCAAACAGTACTTGCTACGAACAAGGAACAAAAAGACGAAGTAACGAAGCACCTTGCATCAAAGGGTGGCATCTTCATGTTCTTCGACTCGTCCTGCTCTCATTGCGAGAAGCAGTTTCCTGTCATTGGCATGCTTAAAGAAAGGTATGGTTTTGAAACTCGGTTTGTATCTGTTGATGGCAAGCCCCTTCCAGGTATGGATAACTGGATACCAGACGCAGGGCAGTTTCAGTCACTCAACCTAAAACTCACACCGACCGTTGTTTATGCTGTCCCGCCGAACAATTTTTACGTCGTTGCTCAAGGCGCCATGTCCGCAAGTGGGCTTGTTGATCGCCTTCTAGTTGTGGCTGAGTCTGAGAAGCTGATATCAGATGAAATGATCGCAGCGGTCAATCCTGCCATGCGGGGCGTCGCACGAATTGAAGACATGGTTGATGGTGCGTCAGATGATCCGGCCGAATGGGTTAAATTGTTGAAAGAACGCCTACAGGGGAGATACTAAAAATGCCAAATATCAAAATCGCTGCCCTTGCTGTCGGCTTGAGTCTTTACACCATGATGACACCGACGCACGCGAGTCTGGGTGGAGCGCTCGATGGAATGCTGATCAACGTAACAGATCCGGTAGCTTATCAATCACAAACGCGACGCGGCTTCGTTGGAGGCAACGTTGCCATGAGAAGTCCTATTCGGAACGTTAACATCGTGTCCTTCGATCCGCCGCGAATGTCTGCCGGCTGTGGGGGAATCGACCTATTTGCTGGAAGCTTCTCGTTCATCGACTCCGATCAGCTTATCGCGGTATTTCGGTCAATCGCACAAAATGCGCTCGGGCTCATTTTCATGCGCGCGCTCGCTGCGATTGATCCGAAGCTGCAAAGCCTCGTCAGCACAATTCAGTCGAAGCTTCAATCTCTTAACCAACTTAGCTCTAATACGTGTGCGATCGCAAAGCAGGCCGTAGACACCGTGTTCAATAGCGTTGAACGTGCGTCCACGAGCGCCGAAAGTGGAGCTGCTTTTTTTGAAGCGATTGCGGGGGGTGTTGGCGATCTGTTCGAGTCTCAAGAAGCAGTGAAAGCATCTCCTAAGGCGAAGATTAAGCAGGCTTGCGAGGCCGGCTCGATCGAGTTCTGCGGTAACGTTGTTTGGGATTTGATGGCCGACAACAGGGTTGGTGAACTTCTCGGGGGAGGATACTTCGCCGGCCTTTCAACGAAATACGCGGCAGAGCTTGTGATGACGATGACGGGGACCGCAATCTACGACCCTGAGTCGGCTCCGAGTGCATCGGAGACTCCTCGCATGGCGCAAAGGCCAGGGAAAATTGATCTTCATGACCTCAAGACAGGAAGGTCAAGTGGTGCCCAGAAGATCAAGTACTCGTGCAGTTCGGCGCCGGCCCGCGACGGCTGCCGTTCGATGGATGAAGTCGCTTGGGACTGGGAGGGGACGGTTGGCTATACCAATCGTATGCTTTTTGGGTCGATTGATGGAACCAGTACCACGGCTGATTCGATCGTTGGAAAGATGAGCCCTGCGTGCGCGGTTGATTGCACGCTGTCTGCGACACAACAGAGCTTCGTCAATGCGACCTCTGTTCCTTTCATCTCCATGATGCTCGAGGTTCAGAGTCAAGAAGGTGCAGCCTCGGCTGTTGCCGCACAAGCGGCCCCTTTGATTGCTGAGGAGCTGCACATCGTTCTATCGGAAGCGGTTTTGCGTGCAGCAAGGCAGGTTCTTTCAACGAAAGGATCAACGACCATTCCGCCCGAGATCCATGATCGAGTGAGAGAGCTTGGCAATCAGTACTCGAGAATCGTCACTAACCGGAAGGCGAACGCTCAGGAATTTGTTGCGCTTGACGAATACGTCAGAACGATCGCCAGGCGCGACCCTTCGATTCTGACGTTCACGACCCCGCGTTGAGGAATAGCCATGTCTTCATGGATGGTTTACACACTAGGTGACGCTGGCTTTTTTGCCGGGCTGTTCAACGCCATTGCAATGATCTTCGGGTCTAGTTCGTTCAGAGGCGATGCTTCCGACTTCGGTGGCACCCTCATCTACCTGGCTTTTCTGTTTGCTTTGATTGCTGTTCTAATGAATGGTCTGATGAGTCAATGGAAGTCTGGCAACAACCCAACGATGCTGCTCGTTTTGTTCATCGTTTGGATGGTTGGGGGTTACACGAAGGCAACAGTTGTGATCGAGGACATCTACTCTGGTAGCTCGCGAGCTGTTGATAATGTACCTCTAATGGTAGCGGTACCCGCTTCGATCATCACAACTGTAGCAATGGATCTCGGCCGTCTTTCGCAGACCGCTTTTCAAGCAGCTGACGCCAATGCTACGGAGCTGACGACGGATGGCTTTGTCAATCCACTCAAGCTGATGCTTTCCGTTCGTCAGGCCGCATCCTACAGTCCCCACATGACGCAGAACTGGGGGGGCTTTGTCCGGAACTGCATGATTGGAGCCTCATCGCCGCAGCAACTGTTATCAAGTACCGACGGTGTTTATGGCGCTTTGACTAACGCCGCTAATTTGACTGCACATCGGCACACGAATTATTACCCAGCCAATGCGGTTAGTCCGACTGTCATGAGTTGCGCTGACGCAGGCCCTCAGATCCAATCTGATTTCATCGCGTATTTCAATGAAACGAATCCGGCTTTGAACCGCGCTATGCGTGACGCTACCGGAAGGAACTCTACGTCGACCGATAAAACGTGGACTGATCTGTCGAATTTCTACGCCACGAACTCCACTCTTGCTGGCCTTAGCGCCCAGCGGACGAGCGCGAACATCATGATGCACCAAACGACAAATGATGTTTTCAAGTGTGGCAACAACTCTAGCGATCCGACTGCTTACTTCCAGTGCACCCAGGTGCTATCGGGCCAACAGCAAGCGTTCACGGTTGACTCAGCGGCTTCGGGCGCGGGTTTCACTCGTACAGTGATCACATCCATGGGGTTCTTGCTGGCGATCTTTATTGGGTTGGCACCGCTAGTAATCATCGTGGCACTGATGTCCGGTGCCAATGCCCTTCCTCTCTTGGGTAAGTACATCCTCTTCGGTGCCTGGACGCAGAGTTGGCTGCCTGCGGCCTACATGGTGAATTACTTCATCGTGTACACCTGGACGGAAAGCATGGCTAACCTGAAGAAAATGTTTCTTCCAGTTCCAGCTCCCGCTAACGCGGCCCTCCCCATCGAAGCGGTGCCGCTCTTCTTTTCCGAGACGATGGATAAGATCGCGGTGGCTTCCGACTTGCTTGCGGCAGTACCGTTGATCACCCTGGCTGCCATGACAGGCTCGTATTTCGCCTTAGCCAAACTTGGTGAGCGCTGGAGTGGCAAGGATTATTCAGACGAGAAGATGGCCGCCCCCAGCCTATCGAATGTGGGTGCGGTTAGTAGCAACGCGGCAGTACGGGATTATTCGCTTGGTGCCGGCGGACAAATGACAGGCGCCGCACGCGTCAAGTACAACCTCCAAGATGGCCTCTCTCAGTCCGTCGCTGACAAGGAACAAGAAGCCCTTAGGGTGGGGTCTGAAGTTACGCAAGACTGGTCGAAAGGCGGTCGCTTTAGCAGCGGATGGGATCGCGCCGTACAAACCGCTAGATCAGATGTATCGCAGGTTGGTCAAACTTGGGCGCAAGCCGTTTCGTTTGCGGACAAGATGTCCCAGAACAGCGCTTTTGGTGACAAGGTGTCTGACGCTATCCGTAGCGAACTTGGTGCTCAGCTAAAGACTTCAGTAAATGGGGCCATTATGGGCACCGGCGTGACTGGGGTTGCAGCAGGAAACATGACTGGAGTAAGTCAGAAGGCGCGTGAGTGGGCTGAGAATACGCAGGAGGGTAAGGATTGGGCAAACGCGATTCGCAACGAATTCAGCAAACAACAGTACTCATCTCTTCAGGGTACCGACTCTCTTACTACCAAAGCTGGGTACTCGGAGGATGAGGCAGCGGGGATTCGTGAGAGCGTTTCCCGCCAGGCTTCCACCGTTCGTGCCTATGAGGAGGCAACGCAAGTCGCATCGAGTATTTCCGGAACTTATTCTGGCCATGCGGGTGAAATCAATAGGAATTTGATGGCGGCCGGAATGTACGAAACAGTGATGGGTATGCATGCATCGCTTTATAACGGTACAGGAGAGGCGTCCGATCGATACCGTGAGGCCTACAACAAGATCGAAAGCCATGAGAAAGGTCTCGGCGTCCAAGCATTCGATGCTCAACTTGGCTGGGTGATGGGTGCGATGCTTTCGTCCGGCCAGTACGACAACGTTATGAGCGTAGGACAACAGATCACGGGGGCCCAAGGTCTCGATACGCCTGAGCTTGGCAGCAACAAGGGTGTTGGCAGTCCTGTTACAACCCTTGAAGGAAAATCAGTAGAAGAACTCAAGGCACGGCATGGAACTGCCCCTGCAGGCCCGCCTGCACCGCAGGTTAATCCTACTTTTGCAAAAATGGCATCTGGAGAGATGCCTGCACCGATCGATGAAATTCCTTCAAGACCTGCGAATGAATCCCCCGCTAAGCCTGAGGGCGCACGCGTATTTACAGCAGAAGAGGCCCGCGTTTTTGCTCGCGGTGCAGATATTAATGCTACTCAAGCTGCGTTGGGCGTTGGAGGTTATATGGTAGACGAGACGTTGAGCCTGCCTGAACGAGCAATCAAATCTGCGGCTGACGCCTACAATTCGAATATCGGTGTGCCGTTTTCCAACGCCGTCAACGATTTTTTCACAAACACACGCGTGAATAACGAATCGTCGCCATCAGGAAATACTGACCGCTAAAGCAAAACGAGGCCGCCATTCCAATTGGCGGCCTCGTTTCAGAGGTCATCATCGTCAGTGGTGAGGGTAAATGCGCCAACCCCCAGCTTTGTTACGTGACGCGTGTCGTAAAAAGCTTGGTTTTCTGGGGTTTCGCCGACGTAATGTGTCCAGTGTTTGGGCTTTCGATTGGTTGCGCCGAGAATAAGATCACCTACCCACGTGTTCGAAAGAGCGATTAGCACTTTAGCGATCAAGTAGTAAAACAGCGCAATAGCGCCAATGGACAAAACCGTGCTTAGTTCCACTTAAAGTCTCCTCACCGAACCTGCCCTTGATTGTTCGGAGTCGAGATGATCCCGAGGCAGCATTTCCCGTGGCTCCTCGGTGTACGAAGTTAGTTCTAACCGAAGGAAGGGTGCTAGTCAAATTTTAGGAGGAAAGTTATGGATTCGTCAGTGATCGACGGGCGTTTTCTTGCCCTACGGGTCGCCAATCGGTCGATCTACCCGCTGTGGGCGCTTTTACTGGCAGGCCTGGCCATGCTCGCGGTCGCCGTTGTGCTTTTCCTGCCTGCGCTGTCCGAGGCATCGGATGTTGAGGCCTCCGTCCTCGCTGCAGCTGGCTTTGCTTGCGTAGGGTTCGCGGGACTCAGGATCGCTTACCTGAAGTTTTCGGCGCTCTACACGGTGACGCCCGATGCGATCACCGCTCGATACGGCCTCATCGCACGCAAATCTCACCAGATCCAAGTCGCCCATGTACGCTCGATCTCCGTTACGCAGTCTCTAGTCGGCCGGCTCTTTGGCTACGGCGATCTGGAATTTTCTTCGGCAGGCAGCGACGAGTCGGAGATCGTTTTCAAGTCCGTTAGCCGTCCCATGCAGACAAAGGAGTTGGTCTCCAAGATGCTTGGCAAAGACCGATCTCGAACCATCCACGACTAAACAGAATCGACTATGCGCCTGTACATCGCCGAAAAGCCGTCCCTGGGCAAGGCAATCGCAGAGAATCTTCCTGGCGTAAAGTCCCGCGACGACGGATTCATACGGGTAGGCACCGACGTGGTTACGTGGGCGCACGGGCACATCCTCGAGCTTGCGCCTCCAGAAGCATATAACCCCGCGTGGAAGAGCTGGAACACCGCGGTCAATGTCCTGCCCTACCCTATCGAGTGCTTCAAGCTCTTGCCCAAGCCGGACTCAAAGGCGCAGCTCCGCGTCATCCAATCGTTGCTCTCTCAGGCTACCGAGGTCGTCAACGCTGGCGACCCCGATCGCGAAGGCCAGATGCTCATCGACGAGATTCTCGAGTCGAGCGCGTGGAAGGGGCCGACGTTGCGCCTGCTGATCAACGCAACAGACCCGGTAACCGTGAAGAAGGCGTTGAGCTCGATGCGGCCGAACTCGGAGTTCTTCAATCTTTACCAGGCAGCAAAATGTCGGTCCGAGGCAGACTGGATCATAGGCATGAACCTGACCGTTGCCGCGACTAAGCTCCTGGCGAATGACGAGCTCGTCTCTGTAGGGCGTGTTCAAACACCGACTCTCGCACTGGTCGTCCGCCGGGATGAAGCGATCGAGAAATTCGGCGCCCGCCCGTTCTTTTCACTTGAAGTGACCCTCGAAACACCTCAAGGCCCGATCGTTCTGACCTACAACCCTTCAGACGAGAGCAAGCGGATCTGGAGCGAGGTTGACGCAAAGCGGATTGTCGAGGAGGTCAAGCAAAGACAATCCGTTACCGTAACGGTAACTACAGGCATTAAAAAGGAGAGCCCTCCGAGGTTGTTCATGCTCAGAACCTTCCAGGGCGAGTGCAACTCGCGCTATGGCTGGTCAGCCTCCAAAGCACTCGAACTTGCTCAGTCGCTCTACGACTCAAAGCACCAGTTGGCCAGCTACCCACGGACCGACTGTGAGTACATGCCGGCAGGGCAGGCAAACGACGCGCTGACAATCGCTCAACACATCGTCAAGCAGACTTCGTTCACTGCCTTCGCTCCCCTGCTTTCTCTTGCAGTACCGAGAGCGTCGATTTACGACTCATCGAAAGTCACGGAACATCACGCGTTAACCCCGACCGTGAAATCGGCCGACTTCAAAACGCTCACCGCCGACGAACAGAAGGCCTGGCTGCTCCTGGCTGAACGGTTCCTCATGAGCCTGCTTCCTTCGCACCAAATCGAAGAGACAGTGGTGTCGTTCTCTCACGGTGAGATCGAGTTCTCCGCCAAGGGCGAGGTGTCGCTCAACATGGCGCAGAGCTGGCGAGCACTGGCCCCTCATACGTATAAGCCGCTGCCTCAGGTCGCGGATGGCGCAACGCTGCAGATGGCTGGCCTCCGGGTAGTGAAGGGGAAAACGACCCCTCCGAAGCGCTACACCGAGAAGACATTACTCGACGACATGAGCTCCGTGGCCAAGTACGTCGAGGACCCCAAGCTCAAGGCGATTCTGAAGGAAACCTCAGGGATCGGGACCGCTGCGACTCAGGCGAAGATCATCGAGACGCTCAAGGAACGGGGCTACGTCGCAGTGAAGAACCGAGAACTCATCTCGACCCCATTTGGCCGTGCCGTGGTTCATGGTCTCCCCGAGCGTTTGACGGACCCTTGCCTGACAGCGCTCTGGGAAGATGCGCTCGGCTTGATTGCGGCCGGAGGGATGAAGCCGGGCGACTACATGCTGCGCGTCAGGGGTATGTGCAAGCAGCTCGTCGACGACGTGCGTGACTCCGTAGGGAAAAAGGCGATCGTCGGCGACAAGGAGCTCGTGAAGAACAAACGGGCGAAGCTGCTCGAGCAACGCAGATCCCAACAGTCGTCCAGTAGGGCAAGCGCTACTGCAGGACTGCCACTCTGACCTTGATCAAGGTCGCCCTGCTAACATTCACTTAGAAGGCATTTGCATCAAGTCTCGATTTTGGCTATAAATGCAACCATAGTTCAACGACAACAAACACACCATGAGCCAACCTCGAGACACTTTTGCAGACATCGGAAGCGTGACCTATCGGATTCGACAGGCGGCAGCGATGCTTGGCGTCACAGATGTCACGCTCCGGGGTTACTCGGAGAACTTCGACATTCGGAGAGCTTCCGATACGAACCCTGGGGCACCCCCCATCCGGATCTATGAGCCCTCGCAGATTTTCGAGATTGCGCTCTGGCGACGGATGCAGGGTTATCTCAAGGTTCCTCAGACTCATGGAAAGCCGTTCGTCATTGCAGTGACCGTGTGCAAAGGCGGGACAGGCAAAACAGTCACCTCTGTTGAGCTGGCCGTTGAGCTTCAACTACTGGGCTTTCGGACGCTGCTGATCGACCTTGACTCTCAGGCCTCCGCAACACAAATCATGGGTTACGAACCTGACATCATGATGGAGGAAGCCGAAAGTTTCGGCTTGAGTGAGAAGGCAGTGGTCCGCGAAACGCTCGCGAATGTCCTTGAGGCATACGTGAGCTCGCAGCAAGGCGGCCGCGTTAGGCAGATGCCCTATGACCTGAAAAGTCTCATCAAAAAGCCCTTTGGGGAACACGGGCCTCATCTCGTCCCCGCCGACACATTCCTGAGCAGCATCGAACGGACTCTTCTTGTCGCGACAGGAAACCGTGAGCGGTTCTTGCGCAACATGCTCGATGAAGCTGCAAAGGGTGCGATCCCCGGTTTTGACACCAGCATCTATGACGTAATCATTCTCGACTGTCCACCTACCGTTTCGACTACCACATCCTCGGGAATGGTCGCCGCTGACCTGCTGATTGCGCCGATACGGATGGATGTTTTTTCGATCAAGGGCATCAGCAAGATGATTTCCGAGATTCATGTGTTTAAGGATGAATGGAGCTTGAAGCCTGAACTCATCATTCTCCCGACGCACTACTCTACAAATGTCGGTCGGATCAGCCGCATGCGGCGTGAGCTCGAGACTTACAGCGACAGCGTTTCGCCCTACGTGATCTCTGTAAGTGAAGACCTGCCAAACTCTCAAGAGCGCAGCATGCCGCTCTCTATCACGAAACCGACATCAACATCGGCTTGCGAGTACAGGGCGTTCGCGGCTTACATCCGCGAAAAGATTGTCGACAGGCTCTCGAAAACCAAAGGGGATAGGAAATGAAGACGCGGCAACGCGATCCAGTCGGCCTGGTGCTTCGCACCATGCCCGCCGATAGCGAGTTCGGAAGGCCCGCGGAAGGACTCCCTGCCGTAACCGCGAAGGTCAGCCTGGACCTCCTGGAAGAAGTGCCCGGCCGACGCAGGAAGCTCACCGACGAGCAGTACCAGCAACTCGTGGAGAACCTGGCGAACAATCCTCTTGCGACGCCGGTAACTGTCCGCGCAATCGATAACGGCCGTTTCGAGATCATCGCCGGCCACAACCGTGTGGCCGCATACCGAGAGCTCGAGCGCACAGAGATCGACGTTCACGTCGTCGATCTCGATGACGACGGCGTCGAGCGGGCAGCCTTCTACTCGAACCTGCTTTCTATCGACCTGCCCGACTACCAAAAATACCTGGGCTTCAAGGAGCGTATGGCTTCGACCGGCAAGAACCAATCGGAGATTGCTGAAGAGGCGGGCATCAATAGGAGTCTTATCTCTCGGCTCATGGCGTTCGGGACACTTCCATCAGCTGCATTGAATGTTGTGGAACTGAACCCTGAGAAGTTCGGCCTTGCTGGAATTTTCGAGGTATCGAAGCTTGTTGAGCATCATCCGGCAGACGTGATTGCACAAGCTCTTAAGCAGGTTGCATCAGAAGAAATCAGCATGAAACAGGCGATTTCTCTGATCAAGAGCGCTGGAAAAGGCAAGGCGAGAGAGAAACCAGTGCCGGAGATCATCACGATTCGAAGGGGCAATACAACGTTCTGCTCTGTCAGGAAGACTGGATCATGTCTTCGACTGGATTTTTCAGACGAATCCGCCACAGATGCACTTAAGGAAGAGATCGAGAACTTGATCAAGAAGTATGCAAAGGCAGCTGAAGGCCGTGTTTCAACTTGAACACCTTTGATTTTTAACGATTTTTTATTTTTAGGTTAGCAGAGATGGTAAATCGGATACTACGGCGCCCCCCAGCGGACGCCCGCATCACCCGGCCTCTAAAGTCCTGCTGACTATCACGCAACCCCGCCCCCGAGCGGGGTTTCGCACGTTTATAGACTGGAGATCGCGATGTAGCGACCAAAACAAAGACACATCCTGCTGACAAAAGAAAAACCCGGTCTCGGGGCCAACCGAGCCGGGCTTTCTTGAAAAGGGTGATGCTTTTCTGCTGTCTGATACCAAACCGGGGCCAACCGGTCAGACCTCACCGCCAACTGAGGTGAATGGTATCAAACAGCCGGGAAACGTCAAGGGATTCTATTGCCTTGAAAAAGGCGAACCCGGACTTTTTCACGTGACTACTCCAATTCGCCTCAATGCGGGCCGAGGGGACTGCGACGGACCACGTCCGCGCTTTCTCCCTGTCCCCCTGATCAACGCACGAGCCGCGGTGATGAACCGCCTGTACTGCCAGGACCTGTCGCAGACCGCGCGCCAGGTGCTTTACGGTGTGCTGGCCTTTTTTAAGCTTGGCCATCCTGAACAACCTGTTTTTGCCTTTCGTGACACGCTTCAAGCTGAAACCCTGCTCAGTAGTCGCTCCAAACTTTTTCGTGGCCTTCAGGAAGCCGAAGACAAGGGCTACATCCGTCGTGAGCAAGTCCGCAACTGGGGCCGTCGATCCTATGGGCAGTTCAGTCGAAGTCACATCTACGTCCTCGACAAGACATTGTTGATGCTCGGACTGGCAGGCCCTCGGATACTCTCGACCTCGCCCGCATCAACGCAGGCCTCCTCGATTGAGGACGAACAGCACACAGAAGTTGGAGTACCCCCATCCTCCTCCGCTGAGTTCGACGCCCTCCCCTCCTCTGTCGATTCACTCTCCAGTGCCGCCGGACTGCTCGAGATCGATGCTTCGCTTGAAACCTGCGAGGCACAGCACCAGGCAGAGATCCTCGAGGCGTGGGAGGCCGGCCGCAACTACTGGCAGGATGACGAATCGGGCTGGGAAGCGGACGCGGCTCCCCAGGAGCCCACGACCGTCACCCCGTACGCTACTTATCCACAGGAGCCGTGTCTCGTGGTGAGACACGGTATACAAGAGAGTGAACCTACCCTTGATCTACAGCTAAAAGGACAACTTCCCACGCGCGAATCCCTACCCGACCCGTCGTCGCTGAAGGATTCTTCTGAAAACATCGATCCCAAATCCCGGTTGCCACAGGACGTGACGCCACTCATGAAGCTCGGTGTCTCCAAGACGCTGATCTGCACCCTGATGGCCCACGCCAAGCGCCAAGGTCAGCAAGGTGCGCTTGGCGCAGCAGTGAAGCTCTTCTGGCAGCACATCCATGGGCTAAGAGGCAGATCGGTCTTTGCCTATCTGCGCAAAGTCCTCAGCCAGAAACGCGACTACGCCTACCTGCTCAAGCAGCAAGCGGCCAGCGAGATCGACGGGGTGCTCACCGCCTCAGCCAGGGCGCGACTGTCCGAGAAGCTGGCGGTGCTGCTTGCACGCGGGGATGGCTTTCAAGTGCGTAACGCAGAAGGTCAAGCGATCGGGACGCTGCGCACGAACGGTGAAACTGGATACATGGAGGGCTTTGATCCGAAGCGCGGCCGCGTTGCGCTGCCGGCTAACCTGCGCTTTATGCAGGCAGTGGAAGAAGGTCGCTTGCATCTGCGGCCGTGCTGAGTGCGTTCCTCCGCCCGTGCGGGCCGCTATGGGCGCTAAGATCGGGACATTGAACATACCGGCAACTAGCCGTACAATTTACGCAGGAGGAACCTACCATGCCACCTACAACTTCCACCGCCCGGCTCGAAGCCCGAATAAGCCCGGACCTGCACGCTTTGCTCAAACGCGCGGCTGAGATTCAAGGACGCACCATGACCGATTTCGTCGTCACTGCCGTAAAGGACGCCGCTCAGAAGGCCATCGAGCAAGCTGAGGTAATCCGACTCTCGTTGGCCGACCAGCAGCGCTTTGCCGACGCCTTGCTTTCGCCGCCTAAACCCTCCACTGCTTTGAAGCGGGCGATGGCCAAGCATGATCAACTGTTTGGTGCTGAATGAACCGTTCGCCGCTGCGAATCGTTGCCCTCGACTCCACAGTTGACCGCTCGTCCTTCAGCAGCGGTTCAGCGCCTTTAGATCGCTACTTCCGCGAGCAGGTTAGCCAAGATGTTCGTCGTCGAGTCGCGGCCTGTTTCGTTGCCCTTGGCGAGGATCAACAAATCGTCGGCTACTACACGCTCGCTACGGCTAGCGTTCCGCTGACCGATCTACCTGGCGACATCGCCCGGAAGTTGCCGCGCTATGCGGCGGTGCCAGCCATACGAATGGGGCGTTTGGCTGTTGATGAGGCGCTCAAGGGCCAAGGCTTGGGTGGGGCGTTGCTGGTCAATGCACTACGCCGTGCCGCCAGTTCCGAGATCGCCGCGTTTGCCCTGATCGTTGATGCCAAGGACGATGACGCTGCCGCCTTCTACCGACATTACGACTTCATCGCGCTAAGCGACACCCCTCTACGACTCTTCCTACCGTTGGCGTCAGTAAGGTAGATGCAGGGATTCAATCCTCCGTTTCCCAACCATACCAGGCATCAACCAAGGCGCCAGTCTGCACCTCTTCAACTGCTGGGTGCCCTGAAAGCCATTTGCGCACTGCGAATCGGTCCTCATCTGACGCTGAACCACGACCCGCCGCGCAGATCAACGATTCATGCCAAAGCTCACTCGGATTTCCAAAACCTCCCATCAGCAAGCCTCGCGCCTCGATGAACACGATCAGGTCGTCGATAAGCGCATCAAACGCGGGCTCGTCGTTGCCTTCTTTTAGTTGTACCTTCAGCTGAAAACCCAGCTCGCGCAACGCACGAATCTCATCGGGCGACAAAGCCTCAACGGACGTGAGGCACGCTTCGTCAAACTCGCGCATGGTGCGCTCGTCGACTGCGCCAATCTCGGAGAGCGCTTCCATTGTCTCGTGGATAGCACCGAGTGCTTCACTGCGGTAGTTCTTCGTCATTTAACTGTGTCTCCGAAAACTGGCCTTTATCGATCAACTCCGCCACATAGATTCATGCATGAGGCTTATTGGCTCTCAATTAAGCCGCTACGATCCGACGTAAGTGCCCGGCTGCAAGTGCTTCGAGAAACTCTGCGTTCATCCGGCCGTATCGCACCACGTCTCCCGGCCTATGAACACGCAGCAGTCCGTTTGCTTCGACTTGAATCATCGTCCCTCCTTCGCCCCTGAAAAGCTGCCCCTCGAGCTCGTCGCACTTGATCTCAACGTGTCGCGCAGCTTCAGACTGCGCCCGCTTGATCGCTTCAGTTTGGGCCTTATTCGACGCGACCCGTGCGAAGTCAGTTGGCTTGTTGATCATGGCACGAAGGTATTTGAAGACAGATCGGCCTTGCAGTTTCAGCGCATCGATTCGAGACTTCGCAAGCTTCCAGATCGACCCAAGGGCTCCAGTCTTGTCGGCCTCTCTGGCAAGTCGCATGAGATAAGCAATGGTCGGCTTGTTCAAGCCATAGTCAAACAAGGCGGTCAGCTCGACTGGTAAACGGCTTGACGGGTCTATCTGGTTTTGAAGTTTTTCAGAAAAGTCCCCTGATGACCTGCCGGTTGATCTTGCACTGGCGGTTCTGGGTTGTTCTCTTATGAGTTGAGGTTTAGTGGGACGTTCACTCTCATGTATACCGAGGGTCAAATTGACCGACGGCGCCTGTGGATAAAATTTTTCGAGGGAATGTGCGTCGCTGTCGTCGCGCACTTCCGTGGCAAAACGCGATTCTGGGGCGGCTAGCGCCTCGAATGGTTCGTCGGGATAGGGTGGGCTGTCTAAATGCTTTTCGTCGTCTCCTGCGCCTTCTTCTGCGTCCAGAATCAGATCGGTGACGGGGACTGCTGCTTGGATGGCCTCCCATGCCTCGATAGCATCAAGCTGGTCTTGCGAGGGGTCGATCTGTGGGGCAGGGCAGATGAGGTCAAGTTCAAGCAGGCAACGATTCGTCAGCCATGTTTTGGAATAAGCGAACTGTCCATGGCGAGCTGCGTCGCGTCGTCGCCATTGCTCCCTGACCAGGTAGCCGCGATCGGAGAGTTCTCGAATGCCGCGACTGAGGGTTTCAACGCTGCCCAGATGGCACTCCTTGCGTAGCACTTCTCTTTCAGGCCACAAAGGCTGATCGAGCTTCCTGATATTCAGGAAAGTGAGGAGCCCCGACAGCGTGCGCCGGGCAAGGGTGCTCAGGTCTAGAAATTTGAGCGAATCGAAGACGCGCGCTTTAGCGTCGACGAGGAGCTTGGGAAGCCGCCGTGGCTGTGAAGACAGCGGGGCAGCAGAGTATGAGGAGGCCACAAAAGACGGTCCAAGAGGCCGACTTTTCCCTTTTTCTGGCAAAAAGTCGACAGAAGCCCTTGACGCGTAATTTGCACTTGCTAAGATAGCTCCATCGTTGTGGGATTGGATTTATCGGCGCCAACCGATTTTTCTTAGCAAGTACAGATCACGTATCACACGTAATCGCAAGTTGTACACATAAGCCCTGGGCTCGAGTTCGTACCTCGATCCCAGGGCTTTGTGTTTTCAATGTCTGATTTTCTTCGCTAGATGGTTTCTCGCAGAAATTCTAATCGGTCTGATTTTCTGTATTCTTTTGGCCTAAAAAGGCGCGTTACCGATTCTATCAGTTACCTGAATCCGTGTTCGCTTAGCCGGAAATCCAGCCTAACACATTGATGTAATTGTACAATTACGCATCCGACTCATTCACCCAACCGACCATGCCGCGCTTCGAAGTCAAGCAATCCGCCAAGCTCAACCTGACCTCCTACTCGGGCTTGGCACTGATCGGGCAGTGCTGCCAGGCGGCACAGGTCGAGGCGGTGATCGACCCGAGGCTGCCGGTGTCGCAGGGCATGCGCACCTCGGACCTGGTCAAGTCGATGGTGGGGCTGCTGAGCCTGGGCAAGAGCGACTTCGAGGCGATCGAGCCGTTTCGCAGCGATCGCTTCTTCAAGGAAGCGCTCGGGCTCGCCAAGGTGCCCGGCAGCGTGTGGATGCGCCAACGGCTCGATGCCCGCGCGGCCGAGCTGCGCGAGCTGACCGACGAGCTGAGCCTGCGCCTGCTCGAGCGCACCGAGGCGCCGATCACGGCGCACAAGGGCTACGTGTGCGCCGACATGGATACCTTCGTGATGGATAACTCCGACACCAAGAAGGAGGCGGTCAGCCGCACCTACCAGGGGGTCGACGGCTACACGCCGATCGCGCTGTACCTGGGCAACGAGGGCTGGAACCTCGGCCTGGAGCTGCGCGCGGGTTCGCACCACTCGGCACTGGAGACGGAGTATTTCTTCGAGCGGGTCTTTCCGCGTCTCGAGCGCGTGTGCGCCGCGGACGCGAAGGTGCTGTGGCGCGCCGACAGCGGCTTCGACAGCGCCCGGCTGTTGTTCGCGCTGGCGGCCGAGCGCGAGCGCTGGGCCGGTCTTGAGCGCTCGTTCGATTACCTCACCAAGTGGAATCCGCGCCGTCAGGACAAGGCCGCCTGGGTCGCCCGCGCCGAGGCCGCCGGCGTCTTCGAGGAGGTCCGCGCGGGCAAGCGCGTGGGACTGCTCGATCTGCAGGTGGAGCGCGCCTGGAAGAAGGCCAAGCGCACGCTGCGTCTGGTGGTGCGGGTGACCGAGCGCACGATCGACAAGAAGGGCCAGCACCTGCTGGCCCCCGAGATCGAGATCGAAGGCTGGTGGACCAGCCTTGATGTGCCGATGGCCGATGTGATCGAGCTCTACAAGCACCACGGCACCCACGAGCAGTTCCACTCCGAGATCAAGACCGACCTGGACCTCGAGCGCCTGCCCTCGGGCAAGTTCGACACCAACGACGCGGTCGTGCACCTGGCCGCATTCGCCTACAACTGCCTGCGCCTGATCGGGCAGCTCGGGCTGACCGGCGAGCTCTCGCCGATCCGCCACCCGGCCAAGCGCCGGCGCATCAAGACGGTGTTGCAGGAGGTGATGTACCGGGCGGCGAAGTTCGTCGAACACGCTCGCCGCCTGGTGCTGGACTTCGGGCGCGGCGTCGCCGCGCATGTGAAGGTGTTCACCACGGTGCAGGCGCGGCTGTGTGTGGTGGCTTCGCCGTGATGCGAAGCCGGCGACTGAATTCTCCGAATCGAGGCTATTTCGCAGCGGCGGAAGGGCGACGGCCGCGCGGGAGCAGGAAAATGACGTAGCGCCCCCGCCGGAAGCCCGGCTCACCGGCGCTCCGGGCCGTGAAAGGACGGCGCTCGGGGCTGCGGTGAGCTGAGATTGGGAGTCAGGCAGCAGAAAAATCATGCGCTGGGGCTCGCGGAGCGGGTACGCGCTGAAGACAACACGGATTCAGGAGTTAGCTTATGTCGACGGAATCCTTTTACAAAGCAATCTTCTTTGAAGGAAATTGAATCTATTTTGCGTCGATAATGACTTTGGTTTGCACCTTTTCGCGAAGTAGGGACCGGTCAGCATTTTTGTGATGTGCATAGCCATTCAGGATCGCACCATCGTGTATCACAATCGTGCCGTAGCTCACTTCTCCGGTGACGTTGGCAGTCCCGTACAGGTGAACTTCCCGAGCGCGAATGTCACCTTGAACTGTTCCGGCCACAAATACGCGCTCAGCGAGGATTGAACCAAAGACCTCTGATTCTGCGTGCAACAGAACGACGCCTGATCCGTCCGCGATCGTGACGTCGCCCAGCACGCGGCCGTGAATCTTAATTCCCGCCTGGAGGTCCATAGCTCCCTTGACGGTCACACCCTTCGCGATGAGAGAAGTGATTCCAAGACCTTGGGCTGTCTCATGAGAAGTTTGCTTACGGTCTTTCCCTTTGCCTGGAAGTTTGAACATGGGGCGCCTCACTCGAGTACGTAGATTCGTTGGTCGGTGATGACCAAGCCTTCTTCTGGGCTGATTCGTAGGACCTTTCCGTCGAGACCTGCTGCAGTCTGCCCAGCTCGTACGGACTTGCCGCTCGAGTCCATAATCTCGCTTTCTCCCTTGAATTGAATGCCAGCAGCCTGTTTGCTGATGACGCGCATCGGCAGCGAGGTCTCGTCGATTGTTGAGGTCTGCGTTGGTGTAGGGGCGATGGGCGGCACGACCATTTGAGCCGGGCGCGGGGGAGGAGGAGCGATTGTGGCTACGGACGGTTGAGGAGCTGCTTGTCTGGCAGGCATCGCTACTTGCGGTTTTCTTTCAACAGGTTTCTGAGGTGTTGTTTTCGTCGCGGCTTCGGAGCGTGGAGACTCCTCAATCGCACTCATTGCGTTCCCGATCAGCGGCAGCAGAGCGGCAAGCGCGGTTTCAAGTTGCTTCGTGCGTGCCTCGAGGCTTGAGACGCGATCCTGGTTGGCTTCGAACAGGGCCTTGTATGTTTCTTCCCGGTCATCAATTGAGGCGTGTAGCGCATCAAATGCATCCTGACGAACCACATCAACAAGGGGTTGCGAGGACTGATGGACAGCACTCTGCTCTGCTGGCCGAGTCGTGGCGACGGCTGCAAACCATGCAGCGGTCGCCACTGCTCCCATGGAGATGACCAACGATGCAATCGTGATCAGCCTCAGTCGCCCGGGTGATACGAGCTCGGCATCGATAACGCGATCACTGTCCTCAGAGCCTACCCCTAGCGAACGCTCAATTTCGTCGTACCTCATCAGTCCTGCTCCTTACGTTCCGGTGTGTTATTTGCCGTCCTAAGCGACCCGATCAAGGCCTCAATGCTTGATAGCGCTGTAATCTTTCCATTGGCTTCCGCAAGCTGTTCTCTCAGTCCGGCGCTCTCCTTGCGGCAATCTCGCAGTTCTTCCCGTGCTTTTTTCTCATTTATTTGAGCGCCTTCAAGCGCTTGTTTAAGCGAGCTTTCTTTCCTGACGAACTCCTGTCGAAGGTCGTCTGTTTGCTTCAAAAGATGCTTTCGGTCGCCGTCTGCTCGGTCATCGGCAAGCTTCATCTGCCGCTCGGCTTCCGCCCTTAGCTCGGCAACCAAGGCTTGGTGGCGCTCAGTCAGGGAGGCGAGCGCGACCTCGTGACGTTCCGTCGCTGATGCGAGCAAGCGATCACCACGCTCGCGTTCAGCCTGGACGCTGCCCTCAAGTTCGCCAATCCGTCTCTGGTAATGGGCGATCTCTGCGTGCAGGTTCTCGTTGCGCTCCGTGAGGTGCTGGACCTCTTCTGTGAGCGCCTGGATGCGCTCTGTGCGCTCAGCACACATACGCTCGAGGCCGGCAAGCTCCTTCTGCAGCAGTAGAGCCTTCTGTACGAAGTCATCTGCGGTCGCTCGTAGGGCCTTGTTTTCTTCCTCGAGCGCGTCTTCCTTACGCTCCAGGTCAGCCCGAGCTGCCTCGAGATTCTTGGTGGCTCCGTCCAGGGCCAGATCCCATGATGTACGCGCGAACTCATTGAGCAGATCGACCAAGGGGTCAGGCACTCCTGGCATGCGTGAGAGCGTGAGCTTTTCGTGCAGGTTTGCCGCTTCTGTCTTGACCTCGGCAATGAGCTTCCTGACCACATCTGCGCCGCCTCTGCGGCCGATTTTGGTGTAGATCGCCTCGAATGTTGGATTTCCTCCTTCGGCGAGAACTTCGAAGAAGGCGTTCCGAACGTCCTCGAAGGAAACTGCGGTGGCTCTCATCGAGTGGCCCCTTTCGAGCGAATGGCGAGGTGCCCTGAGACAAGGCAGGCCATCGAGGTGAGGAGTACTACCGCACAGAAGGGCAGGTTGGTACGCGGGGCGATCTCGGGCGCGTAGTGCGGCATCAGGATCAGGGCCAAAGCGCCGATGGCGATCACTCCTGTAAGGATGTGGCTCAGGCCTACCGCCCAGCGCTTCCTCTGTTGCAGGCCGTAGCCCGCAAAGGCGCTTAGGACGGTGGTCCCGAGGAACGCAGCAGAGAGGCTACCGCTCAGGAGCGGGGCGTAACCGCGCACGGCCATCGCCGCCAGCATCGTGCTCAAGAAGACGAATACGGTGGCTGCCACGAAGTGCCATGTCACGGTGAGGCCGCTATAGGTGTTTGCTGTCTGTTCAGAGGTCATGGCTTGGGTCCTTGTCCTTGAGTTTTTGGAGTTCACGTATTTGCTGCGGCAGCCGGGTGAGGGCCAATGCCGTCAGCAGCGGAGAGACTGATGCGCCGAGCGCTGACGAGATCGTTTCGATCGTCGTGGCAGGGAGGAGCGTGAGCAGGAGCAGCCATGAAGCGCCATCGCTCAACGCGGAGCTGCCTGCCAGGTAGCGACACAGGTACTCGCATAGGCGAACGCACGCCACCAGGAACAAAGCTGCGAGCAGGACTGTGGCCACCAGCTGCATCACCGTCAGGGGCCAGGATCGAAGGGCTGAGCCAAGTGCGAGCGTCAGCACGTTGAGCGTGAACAGGTGGATGAACAGGCCTCGGTGAGCGGTCGGTGGACGCCTCGAGACCGCACGGCCAGCCAAAAGCAGGGCGCCGTGATGCAGGAAGGCTCGCACTAGCCTGAGCCAAGCGGAAAAAGCGCTGCGCACGTTCCGTTGTCCTCAGATTTGTGTGGATAAGTGTGTGGGAAAGAGCCGGTAGCCCTTGTCGCCCCTTGGGTTCGTCGGTTGCTGCATTTTGCGTCAGTGCGCTCACTGGATTCTCGATCTGATTGTAGTGCTAAGGACTCTGATTGTATCGGATTTTTACAAACGTTTTTCGGACGTCAAACGTCCAAAACTTATTAGTTATGGTCAGTCGGTTCCCATAACCCCCCATTATGGGAACTTTGGAAGGGGGGGCATGGAAGATGGCGGTTCTAAAACACTTAAGGCGGTGGCCTTTGATTGCCCATGAATCAATTAAAATCAAATGTTTAAGTTTGTATTAATAGACGCCGATGTCTAAAATAGAGGCCTAGATTTCAAGATTCAGTGACACAGATGGCCGTAAGTTCAGAATTCAGTGACCCGCGGGTTGATCGCCGATGATCAGAGAGCGCACGCAACGGTTGGCCAGGAACGAACTGCGCGAAGCAGCTTCCGCGAAAGGCTGGTCGCTCTCGAACCTTGCGTATCGATGGGGGGTTACGGTCCGTCATCTGAGCCGCGTCTTCACGGGAGATGAAGTTGAGCAGCGATGGGTCGATGCGGTTAATGGGTTGCCTGTTCTTACGCGGGCCGAAGCGCGGTTCATGAAGATCAGTCGGCTTGCACAGCAGAAGACCAAGCCCGATCTCGAGGTGGGCCCAGGTGCCACTGGGATCTTCGAGGATGAACCGGCTGAGGAAACAGTTTCTGGCGAGCCGCTCTACTCATTCCTTTGTCCAGGAGCGATCCTGATTGCCACGGAGTCGAGAGGGGAGATCGAGGAGGGTGAGGAGTGGGTCGTTGCGGAAGTAAAAAAACTCTTCGCCGGCGGGTGCATGGTGGCTGTGCGACGATGGGATGGTGACGATCTGGTCTGGTTCGAATCGGAAGAGGATTTGTGGTCCTGCATGGTCGAAACCGGCCGGGAGGAAGGTGCTTGATGATCGGTGATGTGGATCTGGTTCAGAAGGGGCAGGTTACAAGGCTGGAGGAGGCCGCTCCCGATCGTCTGCCTCGAGCCTTGGTACGCGCCAACAGCGACGAAGAGCTAATTCGCCTCTGGCTCGACGCCGTAGGCGCCGCCTCTGAAAACACCATGGCTGCGTACAAGGCAGAAACACTGCGCTTTCTGGCATGGATGAAGACGCGGTCAATTTCGCTTGATGGACTTGTCTATGAAGATCTCCAGGATTTCGAAGAGTGGCTCCGGAACCCTCCTGCCGATCTGATCGGTCCTCGACGGCCGATTGGCTCGCCAGATTGGCGTCCCTTTGCCAGCGCAGGGCTTTCCTCTACCTCGGTGGAGAGGGCGCTGAGCGTGATCGCGAACCTTTACTCGTTCCTGCATGAAAGCAGGCGAGTCAGCATGAACCCGGTTAAGTTCTACCGTGCTTGGCAGAAGAACGCGCGCAAAAAAAACCGTAGCCAGCGAACGCGGAAGCAGTTGGAGTCGTCTGTCGAAAGCGCGGTCAGGCAGTGGCTCGATGATGAAGCAGGAGCCAGTATTTCCGATCGATGGTCTGTTGGGGCCTTGTATTTTCTCGGGTTGCGTGTAAGCGAACTGTGCTCAGCCAGGATGAGCGATCTCTTTGTGTCAGACGGTGCCTGGTTCTTGGCGGTGGTCGGGAAAGGGCTTAAGCGGCGCGACGTTGCAGTGAGCAAGGTCTGTTTGAGGTTGCTTGCCGCGTACCGCTTGGACGTCGGGTTGAGTCCCGAGCCCAGGGGTGAAGACTGGCCGCTTGTAGGTTCGAAATGGGACCCTAAAAAGCCCATCACGCGGCGGGCTATGCACAAGCGGATTGTGGCGGCAGGCCTTGATGCGGTATTCGATGAAAACAGCCCGGGGAAGGAGCTGTCGGCGAACCTGCACCCTCACTTGTATCGTCACGCCGCAGCGAGCCGTTGGATTCGCCAGGGAGCTAACTTGCTTTCAGTGCGAGACCAACTTGGCCATAGCTCTGTCACAACGACGGAGATCTATGCGCATCGACCTGACGCAGCTCGACATGCAGATACAGCAGGGGCCGATGACATCGAGAGCGCGAAGGAGATGGAGCGCTAACTCACTTCCTCGGCAGGGGAGCGGTTTTAGTTGTCTCGGTCGACTTGAAGAGGGGGAGGGAGCGCTTGCCCGTGAAAAAAACGCCTTCCTCTGCAACCAGCCCAGCCTGGCTCAGTTTGTTGACCTCTGCTGCAGCTACTTTGACGCTGACTTTCAACTCGTCAGCAAGCTCCGGCACCGTAAGTGGCTGTTCTGCCAAAACTCGAAGAACAGTGTCCCGGAAGCTTGCCCGGGATGGGCTGGACGGGGCGCGGACGGTGTCTTCAACCAAAATTCTTCGTACTGGAGCTGCCGAGGGGCGCTCCGGAAGCGGCGCAATCCCAAGGATATGAGCAATCATCATGCAAGGAAGAGTTCGAATCGCTCGACGAGCTTATCGAATTCATCCAACTGAAGGGATGTTATCGGCTCTTTGCCAGATTCGATCGCGTTCAGGCGCTCGACGGTGATGCCAAGTGCTGCAGCAAGCTTCACGTCATCGCTAGGGGTGATCGACAGACGATTGCGCCAGTCAGAAAACAGGGTCTTGATCTTCTGAGGGTAATCAGAGTTCGCACTGCTAGCATCTCGCAGTTCTCGAGCAGAGATGAGCACCTCAGCTGGAACATTGGCTCTGCCGTACAGGTAGCTGGTCAAGCGGTCGCGCGGGATATTCAGGGCGAGAGCATAGTCGTCAATCTTGATGCCAAGTTCGCCGCGGATTGCCGCAAGCTCCGCCTGCTCCGGAGATAGGTCGGATCTTGTCTTTTTTTCGCCTGTTTCGGCCTTGATGACGCCCTGCTGGACGCTGCTAGAGACAAAACCAACGACTTGTCGAGGCTTCTTGGCCTTGGTGGTCATTGCGACGATTTCCCTGTGTAAGAGGTCCCCCGCAAGTTTTTCAGAAAACTTGGAGCGTGCGAAGGCTGTAGCGCTGCCTTCGTCAAGCGGCAAAAGGCTCGTATCAGCCTCTTCGGCGCTGATTCTATCCTCTTCTCTTGGTTCTTGGTTCTCGCTTCGCTGGGAGTCGAGGATCTCGCGGCTAGGGTAAAGGCGCCTTATCGTCTGGGAAGATCGCCACGCGATTGTGTACCAGAAGCTGTAGAAGCCTTCGGGCTCGTCGATCTTGTCAAGGAGCTTGTAGATGACCAGAACTGACTCTTGGAACAGTTCTTCGGAGAGCGATGGCCGTACTCCGGTTTTACGTACGACTACTTTGACGATGTAACGAGCGCGGGAATCCTGATAGAGGTAGCAGAGAAAGTTGTCTGCAGTAAGGCCCCCCGCGCGATACGCCTTGATCGCATCTACGGCTGAGAAAAATTTTGGCATCTCTGCTTAGTGTGAGCAGTTAGCCTTTTTGGTCCAAACGCGCCCCAGGGATTCTGCCATCTCGCGGAACTTGTTGTGTTCGTCGGCATCGAGGCTGCGATTCGAGAGGCAGGAGATCACTGTGATCAGTAGATCAACAGCTTCGACGGGCTCAGAGACAGATTCGAGCGCAGTAACGCTCCTGGTGCAGAGCGTGCCGAAGTCCATTTCGGTCTGGCCCGGCTCAAAGCCAAGCAGGGCTTTGCCGATAGCGTCAGTGAGCGATGCTTCTTGATGCATGGTTGTCCTCTTGTGGTTTTACTATGAAATTCTGTGTGCACAATAAGTACCTAGTAAAAGGAATTTTACATGCGCAGAGAATTTCGTCCAGCAAACCCAGGGGCATTTTTGCAGTGCAGCGCGACGCCTCCTTCCTTGACACGCGGGCGGTGCTTTGGTAGAGAAACGTTTTTTAAATCTGTTTTATAACAGGGCCTTATATGACTTTCGTCATAGAAACGATGCGTTTTGGATCATTGCGGCGCGGTAGAGGCCTAGCCGCTCTGCTGTGATCGCTGCGTCTTGCCTGGAGTGCGTGCCAAGTTTTTCGTTGGCTCTGCGGAAAATGTTGTTCACGGTGGCTGTAGTTATTTTCTGCATGGCCGCGATGTCTTTCGTAGAGAACCCTCGCCGTGCGAGGCTGAGAAGCTCAAGCTCGGTTGCTGTAAGGGGGAGAACTCGATTCCGTTCTTCAACTTCCCTCTGCGCTTCCAGCCAGATTGCGGCCTCCTGCCCGATTGCTGCAACGATCGGTACGGCCTCTTCGATTGTCTTGCGTGATAGCTCCTGGTTGTTCCCAGCGTACAAGAGAGCCAGGCGTTCCTGAGCAAGATGAATCGGGACGACTACTCCGTAAGCGAATAGCTCTCCGTAGAGCTTCTTCAAGAATTCTTTCTGGCCACTTGACTCGCCATCAACGTCGTACGGCACAAGGATTGGGGTGTTTGAGTGTTGGGTGTGCAGAACGAACGGATCAACGAGCGCCCAGTTGTTCCTCGCGTACCGGGGCATCCATCCGGTCGCGTCTGAACTCATGGCTAGGACGCTGGCTCCACCGAACAGGCCATCTTTATCTTTGGTCCCGATCATCAAGAACCATGAACGCATTCCGGCGACTGTCAGCGCAGCAGAAACCAACGCCTCAACCTCCGCCTCGGACTGCATGTAGCGCAGTTTGCGAAGGGCACTCATGAATGGGTCGGTGCGCCGACGCGCCTGGGCTGGATGCATCAGTATTTTGGTGTCATTTCTACTGAATTTTACCATTGCTGGTTTTTGCTATCTGTGAACTGCTTCTCACCTCTAGCGGCCGTGGTCGCCAACACACCTGTCGAGTTCTTATCGTTGAGGTCGCATTACCTTCGTGCAGATCAACGCCTGAATAAGGAGATGAAACATGTACGAAGAAGTCAGGAAGCAAGTTCCGCTGTCGTCGTTCTTGGCATCAATACTAGGGGAGCCGGTGGAGACAAGAACTGGGCCTCGCTGGTCCAGCTGCCCTCACTGCGGTCCAAGTGAGCACGATTCCAGAAAGACGACTCTTTCTGGGAAAGGAGAGTTTTTTCGGTGCTTCGCGTGTGGGTCACATGGAGATGTGATTGAGGCAGCGGCTTTGTACCACCGCTGCTCTCACAAGGAAGCAGCAGCTAAGCTTGCCGGAGACGCACGGGTTGTTGTCCCGTTTCGCCATAGTAGGAGAGCGGCCATTCCTTCGTCTCCGGACGCTGGCTTGGTTGCTGAGGCAATGCAGAAGCTACTGGATGCTCAGGTTGGGTACTGGGACTACAACGTAGTCACTTACCTCACACAGGAGCGAGGACTGCCATTGCCGCTGTTGAGGCAGGCTCACGATAAAGGGTATCTCCGGATGCTCTCGTCCGATGTGGGTATCGCAGCAAGCCAAGTGGCTCGCACTGTCGGAATTAAACTGTTGTTGGCAAGCGGGTTGCTTAGTCCGGAAAAGAAGCTCCCTGCCATCGTCTATCGGCCGATCCTGTTCGGGTTTCCCGGTAATGATGCAGTTGAGTTCCGTCGCCTCCCTGGTGAGTCATACGGGCCAAAAGCGTTGCGACATGGAAGCGTGCTCATGCCGTGGCGGTGGAACGAAGGCAAGGGTACGGTTGCGCTGGTGGAAGGTCTGATAGACCTGCTGTCACTTGTGGCAATGGGGTATGAGGACGAGGTGATTGCTGTTCCAGGTTGTCGGCAGTGGAACCATGCATGGAACCCGCTCCTTGCAGATCGGACTGTAATCATCAAGTTCGATCCTGATGGGCCGGGTCAGGCTGCAGCAGCAGACCTATCAAGTGAACTTCAGTCTGAGGGGATTCGTGCATGGGTCGATTGCCCTAAGGACGGAGATATCAATGACGTGCTGCTGGCTTCGTTGCGACGGAGGGTGGCATGAAGGTGAAGTTCAGCAAGGGCTACAAGATGGCCTCGAGCTCGGTAGCCACTGCCGGCTACGACGTCCTCAAGCAAAGACTGGGCGTTGTGTTCTCAATCGGCGGCGGCTATGTCTACGACGGTGTATCCCAAAACGTATGGGCCGCATGGAAGAAGTCCTCCAGCAGGGGGAAGTACTTCAGCGAGAACATCCGCTCGAACTATGCTGGCACCGAGGCGGAAATTTCCTTTTCCACATTGCGGAACCTGGATGAGTCATCAGTCATTCAGTACACGGCAGATGACTACGTGCTGCCAGAAGATGCTGTGTCCGAAGCCTGGTTCTAGCGCCCCAATCGCCCGCCCTCACAAACCACATTGTGAGCGGCGGGTTTTTTCATTACTGGCCTTCGCCATCTCTCCTGTGCAGTCTCAACAGGAGCGAGAAATGGAAAGCAAGAGCGACACCTATTCGGAAGAATTCAGGCACGTCTGCGAGTGCAAGTCGTGGGCAAAGAAGGCGCTTCGTCTCAAAAACGAGGGACAAGTGGATGTTCAGGCATGGTGGGTATCGACTTTCGAGCTCATCAAGAGGTACAGGGGGGGCGCGGCTGCCGTGCGCCTGGAGAAAGGCGTTCAGGAGTGGCTGCTGACTCGTAAGCAGCAGCTGATGGATGAGCTCTCGAAAGAGCAAAACCTTGAAGGCGCCTAGCTCGGTTGTACATTCTGATAGGATTGAAGTAGGTTCATGCAGCGTTGCATGTGAAATTCAATTTTTACCAATCGACGGACTGCATCTCACTCGTGCAGTCCAACTACCTACTAGGAGAAGATTATGAGCATCATCACCATCACTTCGGCCCTTCAGGGCGCCATGTTCACCCTCACTGCTGAGGAGAAATCCAAAGCCCGCGAGATCCCTGTCGGCAAGGGTGTCAAAGCCGCTGTTGTTCTGGCTGGACATTTGTCGGCTCAGGACGTAAGGCAGCAGGACGGGTCCTATAGTCCCGGGGCCTTTGGGCGCTTGCCGATTGAGTGTGCCGTCCATGACGGCCGCTACATTATTTCGGTCGCAGGCGGGCTTCGTGGAACCCTTTTCAAGATGACTGAAGAGGAACGATCGAAAGCGAAGGAGCGTCTCGAGAAGGCGCGCAACAAGGCAGTGTCTGACTCCGACGTGCCGTATTACAACGGCGACCTTGAGGTCGGCGGCGGCCGCAAAGTCTGGCTTTCCGGCTTCGTTCGCGAAGTTGGCGCCGGCAAAGAGCGTCCCCAAGGCGAGAAGTTCATCAGTCTTCAGACTGGTGAAGAGAAGGCTGAACGCCAAGGTGGTGCAAAGCAGCAAGTTGCTGCTGATTCACTTCCGATGTAATAACCAAAACGCACATGCTCATTCTTTGAGTGTGTGCGTTTTTTTTCGTCTGGAGATTTTGAGATGCAGCAGAAAATGAAAATTAAGGTCACAGCGGCTCTGGCTTTAGCCTTGGCTGCGCTTGCTATGGGGTGCGCTTCGATGACCAAAGACACACAAGGCCGCGACCTGGTCTATCTGCAAGAGGTGAAATTCGACGTAAGTAACCCTGATCTCGGACTGTTTGTTCCCTGGTTCAAGGTGCCGGTTGATGCGGTCGTCAAGGTTGGAGTCGGTGCGTTTGCTGGGACAAAAGTCGCGTCGGCGCTTGAGGCGAAGAAGGAGGTTCCTGAGGTGTTCATCACCTATTCGAAAAAGGAAGGCGAGATCAGCCTCGCCAATGTGGGACATAACTTCTCTCGGCCTGTCTGGGAGGGGATGCCCGAGCTCCAGGCAAAACGGTGGTACATCCTTGCCAAAGACGATAAGGGAAAATACCTCATTCCGTGCGATGCCTCCTGCCAGCCTGCAGCGCGTTGACGCCTCCCGCACGTTTTCTTCCTTTAGTACCCGCATTTCCTCCCCGCATCACTGACCTTAATAGGAGGAAATCGTTATGAAGATCGTTAAACTCGACCAGCGTAGCCAGGAGTGGCACGACTGGAGGGCAGGAAAGGACATTGACGGCCCGCGAATCACTGCAAGCAACATCGCCGTGATCGCCGGCATCTCGCCCTTCAAGTCGAGGTATCAGTTGTGGGAAGAGATGACCGGCCGCAGGGAGCCAGACAAGATGAACCCTGCTATGGCGCATGGCGTAGAGACGGAAGATGAGGCTTTGGCTGCCTGGATTCAGGATCATGGCGATTATGCCCAGCCGTGCTGCATCGAACATGATGGCATTCCGTGGGTTGCTGCCAGTCTCGATGGTTTGACCTTGACGGGCACAAAAGCCGTTGAGATCAAGTGCCCATACTCCCGCTACGGGGATGCGCCGAAGCTATGGGTTTCCGCGCAAGCCGGTGAAATCCCTGCTTACTATCTCGCCCAGATGCAGTGGCAGATGTTTGCATCGAATGGCGAGATCCTCTCGATGGACTTCTGGGTCTATTGGGCGGGGAAGGGGATCAAGATCCCCGTGCAGTCTGATCCGCTGGAGCAGCAGCGTTTGTACGCTGAAGCAAAGACTTTCAGGGAGGCTGTCATCAACGATGACATCCCTGCGACCGATGCTTGGATCGATGCAGCAAGTGCATGGCGTCAAGCGAAGCTTGAGTACGACATGGCAAAAGAAACCCTCGATGCGCGTGCAAAAGACATCGAGAACCTTCTTGCAGCTAATGGAGAGTCGTCGTACGAAGGTTGCGGCATCGTCGCCACCAAGTACTCAAGCAAGGGAGCGGTGGATTACGGCGCGCTTTTCGAGAGCGTGAAGGAGCACCACGGCATCGATCTCGTTATGCTTGCTGAGCAGTTCCGCAAGGATGACTCTGAGCGATTCAAGATCACTTTGCAGAAGAAGGCTCCTGCGGCAAAAGCTTCTACGAAGCGAACGACAGAGGCTGAGACTGAAATCGCTGATGCAATGCTTCAGAGTGCAGCAGAGGAAGCTTGGTTCTAGAAACCTAACCCCGTCACAAGCCTGTATTGCTTGTGACGGGGTTTTTTGTTGCTCTGCGGGTATCTCGTTGCACCGCGATAAAAACTATATGCGGTTCATTCGCCGGAAGAGCTCTGTTCTGCGTCGGCGTCTTTCTTCTTCGTCCGAGATCTCTTTGTCTTGGGCTCTTCAATAACCCACTCTTTTCGCTGTATCTTTCTAAGTATCTCAGTTTCGTACATTCTTTCGTAGATCATGCAGATAAAGAATTTTGTTCTGTCCGAAAGGATGTCCCACTCGTCCTTGCTTGGAGCAAACTGACTTACGGTTGGGTCTTCACTTATCTTTTGAATAGTAAGACGCATCCGATCCCCAAGATCCTGCTCAATCAGGAAGTCGTTGGGTTCCAAAATCTCGGCCAGGATATAAACATCGACCGTACTTACTCCAAGCCATTCCGCAAGAAGGCGCTTGGCTTCATCAGACATGCTCTGAATCGGCCTTGTTCCTGAAAGCATTGCTTGGAAATAAGGCGGAGAAAGATTGATTGCAGCTGCGGCGTCTTGTGTTGTTACGCCCAACTCCCATTTACGTTTATGAATGGCGTCAATCAGCGGCTTCCCCTTGGGGATATCCTTGGTCATGTTATTTCCGATGTTAAGTCTTTGGGTCGAATTCTCTCTTGGTGGATTGGGATGCATGTAGTACCGATGCAAAAAAAACAGGCTCCCGTCCGGAAACGGCCTGTACGGTCTTGCATTGGTTCCTTGTTTTCCATCACACCTTGCGTTCTGCATGGTCATTGTATGCGCAAAAAAGGCGCTCTGTGCTTCCTTCCTTCGTCTGAAAGGAAGGATTTTTCTTCAGCTTGTAGCGTTTGGTTACGACGTCGGCGCCGATCCGATGATCACAGATACGCACAGTTTGCAACTGGTTCCTGCGAGTATGCCCTGGATTGCTTGCAATCTGGTGGCGTCGAGTTATTATCTATCCTAGATGTAACACTTCCGATGCCACGAAATAGGGAATCATCATGCTTTCACAAGAGCGCAGACGTATCGCAGCCCTGTACCAGTACCCTGACGGCTTCTTGAATGTGGGGTGGTTCGCTGGGTATCTGCGACGCAAGGCAGGAGATGGTCGTCACTTCCAGATCCAGCAGACCAACCTGGATAACCATAACCTCGACCTTGTTCTGCGAAAGTACGACGAGATCCCGCCTCAGTTTCACGATCTGAAGCCGCTTCGAGCGATCTGCAACCTGACCGGTAAGATCATCGGCGAAGACCCTGTGACGAAGGAGCCGATTCGGACTGTTGTTGCGACCGCAGTCGGCTTCGATGTGGCAACCGTTCTCGACATGCCGATCGATTCGGCGTTTGACAAGATTCCAGTGGCAGGTGCCCCGACGACGAACTTCGAGGACCACGGCGTCAAGCTCTTTAGCGGCAGGGACGACAAGCTTTCTGACTCGAGCAATATGGTCCGTCTGGCCGGCATCATCGCTGCGACACGCTTCCGGGCCCCGAACCCTGAAAAGGGAATTCGAGCGCGATGCGAGATTCTGCTCAGACAAAAAGAGGATGAGTCTCAACTGATCCCGGTTCGCTACTACGGGCGTTTGGCATCGGCTGTGTATGAGCGCGTGATGCGCGGCGCCGCATGTGAGATCGTTGGCCGGCTACTGGCCGACGTGAAAAGGACGGGAGAGCCGATTGATCCTGAAACGGGCATTGAGCCCGTACGGAAAATCCATTTCATTGAATGTACAACCGCGCCTGGGGTAACGACCAAGAATGAAATCAAGGTCACTCCGGAGTGGATGGTCAAGATGCGCCAAGAGCTTCAGGACTCCCAGCGCCAACGCGCGGAAGCGCGAGCTCGCCGGATTGAGCAACAGAAGGCAGCCTTGTTGGCCGGGGGCGGTTCGAAGCAGTCTCCGGTGGCCGAAGTGAGTGACGCAGAGGCGCAAGCGCTTTTCGATACGCTTTGAGAAAGGTTGGTTTTGAGACAAGGGGGCGCCGGTTTATCGGCTAGGCCCCCTTTTTCATTTTTCGGGTTGTGTGGAATGCGCTACAAACTTGTCCAGTCCGTTGCCTTGGTGACTTCATTCTGGTGGTTTTGCCTAACGCTCTATGGGCTATTTGATGGCTCATGGAATGGAACAGAAGAACTGTCTAGCTACGTGCTAGAGGCAGGGTCTTCCATCAGTCTTGCCATCTTCATCGCCATTGGCATAGTCGTTTCTGCCTACATCATTAACGAATATCTTTTAAGCAAGTATTTGAAGGGGAAAAGGGTTCGTGGTTTGAGCTGCTCCCTTGGGGCACCTCCCATTCCTCCATATCACATCCCTATGGCGCAGAACGTTCCACAAAAAACGGGGAGGGATTCAGTTGATCGGTGGCTTTCATATCTCAAGAGAGCGCACCCCGAACATTACCGTCTCGCAAAGCAGATTCTTCGCATCCTGCTATCTGACCCGAAGATGCCTGCGTCTCACGTTCGCGGAGGTCATGGAGGAAAAACTCTGTGGGAACATTCGCTGTTGGTCTGCGAAAGAGCGATCGTTATCGCGCCTACTTGGACCTATGAGGGATTGAAGACACCGAAGGGTGACTTGGTGACAGCCCTCCGGGACACCAGCTACACCTTTGATCCCGCTGACCCCCTAGTAGGTATCATCGCGCTCGCTCATGATATTGGGAAGCTAAAAACCTTCCTGCGCGATCCCAAGACGGGTGAAGTCCTTAAAGAAACTCACGAGCACGATAGCGTCTCAGCGCTTATGGTGACAAAACTCGACGAGTTTTGGCAGATCCCACGAAGCGACCAGGAGGCAATTCTTGGAGCTGTCGGGTACTACCATCGGCCCCAGTCTTTCCCGCTCGATAAGGGGCAGCGTGCATATGACGACCGTACGCACGCCTTGATGGAGCTACTGATTGCGGCAGATCGGTCCGCAGGCCAAATCGAGTCAGGTATAGCTCCGTCGGTTCAAACCGGACAGCAAACGGTGGAATTTATGACGCGCCTTTGGGCGGCTTTTCACGAGCTTACTTCCGAACCTGGGCGCGTCAATGGGAGTAACAAGGCACAAACCATAGGCCAGAAAAGAGGTGAGATCGTTGTTTTCAAAGAGCGGGAGCTTCTCCGTTTTCTTGGCCAAAAACTGTCCATTAGTCCAACTGAAGACCTGAAGAGGGCGCTCCTCGAAGTGCTTGCTGACCAGGAAGTTTTGTTCGACCCCAACCCGAACATGCGTTCATCATCAAATCCTACGCCGCCGCTCAGAACCTATTCGGTTTCGTTCTTCAATGCCTCGAACGGGAAGCATTTGGCAACGTGGCGTGGTGCTGTTGTGATCATGCCAAAACACATACTTCCCGGGCTCTCCAGCCTGTTTGACCACCCTGCGCTTTTTGAGGTCCACACTGAAGAGGCGCCTCTTCCCACTGAGAGCATCGCGCAAGACAACTCGCCTGTATCGCAAGTCAATGACGGCGGCGCACAAGAGCAAGCGCCTGAGGAGGCTTCTTCGCCCGCGGCTGAAGAAAAGCCAAGCAATGCACACGAAAACGTCGAACCAGACGGGGCTTCATCCCCTTCGGAAGAATCCGCTGAACAAACCTCTGCTGCTGTTAGCGCAGCTCTTGATGATTTTATCGCGGGAGAAAGAGGTTCCAGTCAGAACGACAGCTTTGAGCACGATCTTGATGGTCTAGAGGAGGAAGGCACGCCCTCTGAACCTGACGAGGCTGCCGATCAATCTGGATCTGGTGATGTCCTCGATGAAGATGTGATGCAAGAGCTCTCGAAAGTCATCGAAAAGCAGGCTGAAGAAAAAGCGGTAATGATCGTCGAAAAAGAAGAAGAGTTGGAACGTGAGCGCAAGGAGAAACAGTTGAAAAAATTACCGAGGAAGGATAAGGATAAGCTAAGTCAATTCGGAGACGTGAGTAATGCTGTTCTTGAAAATCGGAATAAAGAGAATGCCGTGGCCTTCGTTCTAAATTCAATAAAAGGTCAGCCTTATAAGGTGAAGCGCGGGTTAAATTGGTATAAAGCATCATCATTTGGATTGACAGATGAAGGCTTTTCTAAACTCGCCGCGGAAACGCCGCCTGGCTTTATTGAGTTGGCCAGGAACGAGAATGGCGAACTGATTTGGGTTGGTGTTCCGGAGGCTCTATGCGCAAGCTAGTCTATTTTGCCGGACCCGATTTGTTCTTCGGGTGCTACCAGGGTAAGAAAGACGCCATAAGGAGGATGTGCGAGGCGCGAGATATTTACCCTCTTTTCCCAGGTGACGATGAAATTAGCGATTCGAAGGTTATTTTTAGAGAGAATGTAGCAAAAATACGAGAAGCCCACTTGCTAATCGCTAACTTGAATCCGTTTAGAAGCTCAGTCGAGCCGGATTCTGGAACTGCTTTCGAATGCGGTCTTGCCTGGAGTTCTGGTATCCCTGTGATTGGGGTATGTCAGGATCGCCGACCAATGATGTTGAGAATTGATCCGGCTACCCATCTTTGTAATGAAGATGGGTTGTTGACATGCTCGGATGGGGCTGTGATCGAAAACTTTGGCTTTCCTGTGAACCTGATGCTGGCTACGTGTACGACTGCCATCGTTGCGACTGTCGAAGACGCGATTAACTTGGCGGCTCGTCTCGAGTTGCCTTCATAGAACGCTCACCGCATCTCGCTCCTGCAGCCTTAACCTACAGGAGTCTGAAATGCTCAAGCAGAACCGTAAGGAGGCGCTTCGCCTCGTCGCAACCATGTTGGGGCGTCGCTTCGGCGTCCAGGTCGTCTTCGGCAACATCAAAACAGCAGCGACGACGGGCAAGGTGATCTATCTACCCAACCTCGCAACGACTGGCTCAGAGGAGGACATGATCCTTCTGTACGGGCTGGTCGCGCATGAGGCGGCGCACTGCCGCTTTACCGAGTTCAAGGATAGCTCGAAAGGGAACGTCCTTGTTCGCGCCCTCGATAACGTGTTCGAGGACATACGGATCGAGTTGGCATTGGCCAGGATCTTCCCCGGGGCGGCTCGAATGCTCTTCGATGCGGCCAGCGGTCTCGCAGTGCGTGGCATCCTTGAGGCTCCACAGCAAGACGAGGAGTATCAGCCGGCCGACATCTTGTGCAGGGCGCTTGTGATGGGGCTTCGCAGTAGGCACCTGAGGCAGCACTGCTTAGATGAAATGGCTGGCCAGTGGCGGACTCTCGCCGAGGAGGTGTTTGGTACCGACCTGGTCGAGGACGTTTTCGCGCTTGCCGACCGGTCTGCAGCCATAACGTCCACGGACGAGGCTTCTAGCTTGGCTTGGGAGGTCTACGAGCTCCTCGAGACTTCTGCTGAAGAGAAGGAAAGGCAGGAAGAGCAGCAACGGCAGAAGCAGCAACAGCAATCCAAGGCATCGCAAGATGACGAGGAGGATGAGTCGCAGAAATCGTCGCAGGCAGGGCAGGATGAAGATGAGGGGGATGCCTCTCAGCCCGCCGGTTACGGTGGCGAGGATGAGGGCGATGCTTCTGAGTCTGCTGCTTCCGGTGGTGAGGATGAAGAAGATGCGTCGTCGGGGGCTTTGTCGGACGATCAGGGCGAAGATGATCCTTCTGCCCCTGAGTCATCTCAGAGTGAAGACGGGAGTTCTGAGTCTGACGTGTCAGATGAAGGAGGCGCTGAAACTGGCGAGTTTTCGTCGCAGGGGGATGAAGAAGGCTCCGCAGGCGAGCAGGCCGCAGCGATGCGTCAAGCACTCACTGCACAGTCTGTCGGCTCGGTCAGCATGGAAGATATGTTGCGTCAGCAGATGGGGGCCAGCCAGGTCATGGGGGCCGGTGCTCGGTCGCAACATGCAACCCGTACCACCGGTATCAAAGACCACGGTCAGGTCAGGGCTTATCTGAAACGGCACGAGCTCAAGGCAAAGCTTGGCACCCGGCTTGGAAGCCTGATCGAGTCCACGGTCGAAGATTCCTCGTGGGATGGGTACTCGGGGCGTAAGCTCTCTCACAGTGCACCGGAGAGGCTTGCGCGTGGTGACTTGAAGGTTTTCCGGAAGAAGGAAGAAACTGAAGGCACCAATACTGCCGTCGCCCTTCTGGTCGACTACTCGGGATCGATGTGGACAACAATGCCGCTGACCGACGGTAGTTCCAGGACAACCGCGGGCCAAACAACCGCACAAGAAGCGGCCTATGAGACGCACTTTGCGCTCGCTTCCGTGCTGTCGACCTACGAGGTCCCTTTCCTCTCGATCGCGTTCGCCAATCACGTGTGCGTGCTGAAGGAGTTTGATGAGCCGCTGTCGGCGCACCGGTGGGATGATGGTTCGTCGGGTGACACGGCCACGGGCGATGCGGTTGAGGAAGCACTCATCCGCATCACGGCTCGTGAGGAGGAAAAACGCATTCTGGTCGTCGTCACCGATGGCGAGCCCAACGATCACGATTCTCTGATGGCTGGGTGCAGGTTTGCCCGCCAGAACGGAATCCAGATCGCGGTGGTGTTCATCGGGTCCATGGGCCATGCTCTCGAGGCGATGCTCAAGGAGGAGGAGGTTGCCTTTGACCGGGCAATGAGTGCAGACCGGCTTTCGCAAGCGGTCTTTGGTGCTGTCGCGAAAGCGGTAGGCTGACATCACACAAGGGCTCAAGCGCAATCGCTTGGGCCCTTTTTTATCACTGTGCTAGGCACATCTCTGAGGGCAGACCTAACCCAAGGAGATTGACGTGTCATTACTCAGTTTTGTAGTCATCGGTGCCCTCGCGCTCTTGTCGCTTCGTCTTTTCATGACGTCGCGCCGAGACAGGAAGCGTGCTCAGCTTCGCGAGCTGCAGCAAGCTCTTCGGAGGAACCTTGACGGAGACAAAGAGAAGCGCCAGCCGACAGCTAATCGTCGCGAGGCTCCTTCAGCAGATGAAAGGCGTATCGCCGAGCTTGAGCGCGTTGTAAAACGCGCGGAAGAAGAGAGCAAGAAGCTTGCTCTCGCTCTTGAGCAGCTTCAGCGTGCTCATGAGAAACCGATCGCTTCCAAGGCCCGTAAGAGCCAACGGAAGATCGAGCCGGTTGTTGCTCCTCAAGCATCATTGCTTCCTGCAGTGATGAGGAGCGGTCGCACTGGTGAGCCTATCACCAGGAGCTTGCACTGATTAATCTCAGTGCTGCCCCCCTCACCCTCTCGCTTCGGCAGAGGGTGTTTTTTCGCGTACGTTCAGTTTTCACTTCGCCTTCTTGCCATCTCTCCTTGCAGCCCTAAACACAAGGAGATTCAAATGTCACAAACGACAGCCGTAACCGAGAAGCTTGGCAACATCTTTGGGTCTGCCTTCAAGGACCCCCAGGCGGCTCAAAGGGCAGTTCCTGTAAGGTCAGCGGGGCCGTTTACGCCCCCAGACAACCCGTCCCACAGCTTCACCGAAGCTCATGCACGTCTGCTAGTGGCATGGGTCTGGGCCGGGGTGAGCAAGAATCTGATGTTGACCGGCCCCACTGGATCTGGGAAGTCTTCGATGGTCGAGGTCTTCGCGGCTCGTACGGGGTGGCCGCTCTTTCGTGTGGCTTGCCACGGGCGAATGGAGTTTCAGGAACTTGTCGGCGCCTGGCGCATGGCATCCGTACCTGGTGGCGGCCAAGAGTGGAAGTGGGCTGACGGCCCGCTACTGGCAGCCATGAAGGTAGGGGGTATCCTGCTTCTGGATGAAGGCAACTTCCTTCATCCAGCCGTAGTCGGTGGCTTGAATACGATCCTGGATGGGGCGCCGCTTTTGGTGCCTGAAACGGGTGAAATGGTTCAGCCGCACCAGGATTTTCGGGTTGCATTCACGGCAAACGCTGTGGCGCACGACATGGATGCAGCTAACTACCGGGGCATCCAGCGGCAGAGCATCGCGCTGCTTGACCGCTTCCTCGTCGGGACGGTGGACTACCTGTCACCGATGGAGGAAAGCAAGATCCTGCACGCGAAGTGCAAACATCTTGCCGGTCCTTTCATCCAACTCCTCGTTGAGGTGGCTGGGGACGTTCGGGAAGCCTTCAAGCAGGGCGAAATGACCACTACCATCTCGACCCGCGGCCTCATCCGCTGGGGAAAGATGTTGCTGGCGAATGGTCGTTCGCTTGCGGATGCCAGTGCTCGAGGTGCAACGGAAGAGGTGTTGGCTTGCCTAAACGGAGCCCTCCACGCCGCTGTTACGGCGCGATCACCGGAAGCTGAGCGGGAAGCCATCGAGAAGATCGTCTCTGCTCGATACGCCCCTGTGAAGTGATGATGTAACACCGCCGCCTCAGAGAGTCATTTTCTGAGGCGGTTTTTTTTGTGCCCGTTTTCCCTGCCCGTGCTTCGCATTTCCCCCTTGCACATCAACCACAAGGAGGTAATCGGTCATGTCATCAGTCGTTACTTTTGGAAAATTCAAGGGGCGGCACTACGCAGAACTGCCTTATTGGTACCTGCGTTGGATGGTGCTTGAGAAGCACACCAAGGCAGAGCTGGCGGAGCAGGAGATGCAACGGCGCATGGCGTTGCAAAGCGACGTGCTGATCGAGCCGAAGGTACTCTCGAGGCTTGAGCGCTATCACAAGGCTTCGTGGCAGCGGACTCGGAAGCCGAGAGAGTCCTTCTTGCCTTGGCTCAACAGGTTGGCCAGCGCTGCACTGCGAACGAGTCCGATCCATGGTGGGCGATATGCACTACCCGGATTCGTTTTCGTTTTCGATGAGGATGGCGTTGTACCCAAGCTCGTTGACGTCGTTCAGCAGCGCCAGTACGTGCCCTGATTTTCTCAAGGTTCAGGCGGCATAGCTCAGTGCAGTTCTAACCAAGGAGAAAGGATATGTCACGTGTTCTTGTATTTGCCTCGATTGCGGCTCTTTCGATTTGTCCTGAAGGGATGAGGCGTAAGGGGCTTGCGAGGCTGGAAAGGGCTCTGTGCTTTGGCGATATCGGCATGGCGCCGGCGAGTAGATTCAGGGCTATCACCCTGATCAGGAAGCAAAGGATGTCTGGTCTCGGACAGGACGTGCTTGGGTGGTTGATTGTCGGCCTCGTGGCCGCTTTCATCCTCTACTGATACCAAACCCGTAGATTTCGATTCAATTCGAGACTGCGGGTTTTTCATTGAGGTCGACTATGGATGTCGGAAAAGAGGTTCTGGCTGGTGTCTTCGTTGAGCTGGTTCAGGAGGGCAGGTGGCTTGTCCGTTCCTCCTTGAAAAGCAGCAAGGCACCTGAGCGTGTGGGTGAAGTGATGGGGCGCCCGGGGAAATACGTGGCCTTCACGATGAAGGGGCAGCGTGTTTGTGTGTCGAAGACGCTTAAGGGGGCGGCTTTGAAAATTACAGAAAAGGAGCTGTGAAATGGTTCGGCTAATGAGTTTGCGGGCTGATCTGCCTGCCGTCGTTGCGGTGAACATTGTGTCCTCCACATGGGAAGAAAATGATGCGGAGGAGTGGGATTTCTATGCCTGGAACGCCCTTCGTGTTGCTTTTACCATGTGGTGTAGAGAGGTCATTCATCAAGGGGCTCTCAGTCCTGAGAGTGCTGCTAAACGAGGTGTTGTAGATCTATTCCGGGAAGCTTCGCGCAGCGCAACTTTTCGCGATACTTTTAAGCTGAAGGGAGCAGAACTGCTGGCCATGGATGTTCTTGATCTGTCCCCTGAAATGACTTCGGCTCTACCTGCGCCGAGGATAGGAATGAGGCCATTTTCTGTGACAAGGCTTGATAAGCTGCCACCTCCCAAACTGCGGTTCACTTCATGTCGCCCCCCAGCCATGAAAGTCCAGCTGACTGCGTCTGATCTGATAGATGAAGATGACTATGGGGAGGGGATGCCGATCGCGTGGGAATCGACGTATGAGGATCTGATCGAAGGTCGTGTGCGTGTGAGATCTGGTTATGGCAAATGTACGCAGGGCATCGTTGAGTTTGCTGATGACGATGGAGCCTTTGCTACTCAGGTTCCTGATGGGATGAGCGTGATGTACGCCCCCGTCGTTGACGAGCTTGATTATGTGACCCTTCTCGAGACTTGCATCTTTGAAACGCGAGAGTCCGTTGAAGCCCGGATTTGCTCGGCCCTAGAGGCCCACGCTAGGGTGGCGGTGCTTGCAAGGATCACTTACGACCGCGGATGCCTTGGAATACCCGCAGATCTGGAGCCCGCTCTCGTTACGGTAACGCAAGAGGACGAAGGGGCAAAATCTGTTGTTCAAGTCGCATTTTCGGGCAAAGGCGAGTCGATGGTCCGTAAGGCGAACTGGTGGTGCAACGTCACCTATGGCGATCGGGCGAAGCCGCGGGCGTTGGAAGCGGCGAATCGGTTGGCGCAAAGTTTGAATGTGCCGTTCTTGATCTAAACGAAGGGCCGGCTGACGTTCACGTCACCGGCCCTTTTTCTATGGTGCTTTCCTGCATTTCACCCTTCGCAGGTCAACAACAAACAGGAGAGCATCATGAAGATCGATAGCGAAGAGTTTGCCCTTGCGCAGGAGTGCAAGCGTGAAGGCGACCGCGGCGTCGCTGCGCTGCTGTTGCAGGCAGCCAGAAGGAGGGCGCAGAACCGCAGCCTGGTGGAGCGCCTCATGCGGGATAAGGGCGGAGCGGAGGGGTTGGAGCTCTCAAACGTACCTGAAGGAGGAACGAAGGAGCCGGCCTTTGTGGCGATTCTGCCCGAGCCAGACGGCAGTGGGAAAAGCCGCCTGGTGAGCTTTCGGGAGAACGGTTTCCACGGGCATCAGGTCTTCAAGACGGCGGAGGCTGCGCTCGAAGAGGCTGTGCGAGACGGCTACCGTTGGCCCGTCCAGGTGCTTGACCAGCTAGCCCTTCAACCGCTTTTTCTGAAAGGGCAGCGGTTCGTCGAGTTGGTCTACGCCTACAACACGGGGCAACTCGATGCTGTGGCGTTTCATGCGGCGGTCGATGAACTCGAGCGGGTGTATGGCTTGAAGGAGGCTGCGTGATGGAGCGATTGATCGTGAAGGTGGGTTGTGGCGAGCTTGAGAAACCCATGACACGTAGCCAAGCAGAACGGTGGGGGCGTCAGAATATGCCGTCTGACCTGCGAAAGGCAGGCTTCGTAGTGGATGTCTATCGAACGGACCCGGTGATCAACGGTGGCGACTGGTTTCGCGTGAACTACGTCAAGCGCTACTGAGGGGCTGTCATGTTCGATGACGAATGGGGAGATCTTTTTGATCGTAGCCTCGGCGGGTTTGACGTCTTCGGCAGCCTGATCGAGGACGTTTTCTCGTGGTTCTGTTGGTGGCGACACTAACTTGAACCGTTCTACGCGCCCCTGCACAGCCAGGGGCGTTTTCACGTATGGCGCCACTTGGATCGGATTCCGATTGATGTCACTGCATCTCTAGCCTGCAGATCCAACTCGCAGGAGAAGGGCAATGACAGGAGAAGAAAATGGCAAGTTTTTCGCACATCAGATCCACCGGAGTATGCTTGAACCCGAAGGAGGGTTTGATCATGCCAACTGTCTTCACAGTGTCGTTCTCGGACAACGAGACGACGCCGGAGCACATCGAATCGAGGGCGGCCGAGCTGGGCATCACGCCCGAGATGCTAATCCGACGCGCCATTGCGGAGCATCTTGGGGACTACGGTCTACAAGAGCTGCCGCCCGGAAAGAAGGTCAAAAGTCTCACCGACTTCCTGATCCATTCAGGAGTTTTCAAATCCGGAACTGGGGAGGTTGAGCTATGTGCACGCTCTCAATCCCCAGACCAGGGGAAGTTGTAAAGGCTTGGATGCCTGAGACTGAGGAGGTTTGCAGTCCAGGCAGAAAGTTCAGGCCAGTTTTCGTCGTGGCGACTGACGATCGTAATGGGCGCACGGAGGTTTTGTGTGTCTATGGCACGAGTCAGCACATCGACAGGATCGGAAGGGGTGAGTTTGTGGTTAGCTGCTCAGATCTTCCTCTGGAGAAGCCGACCAAGTTCAGTTTCCGAAAGATGTTCTGGCTGCCGCTCGATAAGACGTACTTCACCGATTATGAGCAGCAGGTGTCTTTTGGAAACTTGCCGGTCAAGTATCGGAGGATGCTTGCCTTCGCGGCGAAAGAAGCAGGGCTTGGATAACCAGGCCTTCCAGAGGACTCGTTCGAGTTCGATCCTGAAAACCCGCTGATAAGCGGGTTTTTTTACGCCCTTCATATCGGCATCTCCTTCGTGCAGCACCAACCATCCACGTAAGGAGAATCACCATGCAGCATGCACTAAAGTTTGTCACCGAGGTCCGCTCCGACAGCGAGTATGCAGACATCCCTGAGCAAGCGATCTTTGAGATCGACGCGGCGAGTGCCGCTGGGATTGCTGCACTCTCGCGCAAGGTGCTCGATGCCGACGCGAACAAGATCGAAGTCTTTGACTATCGGACGACCTGGCTCAAGAAGTCAGCACAAAGCGATGCCGACATTGAAGACCCGGAGAATCAGGAAGCGGTTGAGCTCGATGCCCTGGTGGTTAGTGGAGCCGAATTTTGGTTTGCCGGCTATCTCAAACACACCGCAGTCAAAATCTGCACCGAACGCCAGCGTATTGATGAGGTGTGTCAACACTTCGGGATCGATACCATCGAAACCGTTGAGGATCGCGCCTTGGCGTGGCTTTGCTCGGTTGCCGATTTGAAGTTGTGGGACTGGTCAGATGACCAGGGTAATCCGCTCAACGAGTGCGCTCCACCGTCCGATGGCTACGAGGACTCGCATAACGCGTTGATGGCTCTTATCGATGCCGCGCGAACCTTCCTCGCATCCATCAGCCATGACTCCACCCCTCAGGGGCCTGGACGTATCGAGAATCCTGTCCTGTCAGTGACTACCGCATCGATGCAGTCCATCCATTAAGGATCGCAGCCGCTCTGTTCCTCTCGAGGCAGAGCGGTTTTTTTTCGCATGCTTAACGTGCCATTCCTCTGGTGCAGTTCTTTCTCATACGAAAAAAGGAGTTGATCATGTTTTTTGTGATGGAAAACGGCGGCCTGTACAGCGAGTTTGTGGCGCTTGAGGCCGCGGTGGACATGGCCGAGATGGTCTTTGGCTATGTCGATCCTCAAGGTGAAGCGACTGTATCGGTCGAAAGTGCGGAGGGTAAGTGCGTTGCTGTGTTCACGAACCGCAAGATCATCGGCAGCTTCACAAAACAGGCATGGGGCGGTCGAAAGGGCGACGACGCAATCTATGTCGGTACGGAGGAGTTTGATGCAACCGACCATGTTCTGTTGCTCGATCACGCCGAGCTAGTCGCCATGGTCGACGGAGAGGAGCGTACGGACGAGGTTGGCCTGGCGCACTTCGACTGGCGTGGCCCCAGCGAAACTGCTGTGTGCGAGTCGATCTGCGATTACTTCGGCGTGCAGGAGCTCGAACAGATCTCACCCGAAGCGCTCTCGTTTGCACGTGCCCGCAGGAGCCCGAAGCCGGCCGTTGAGCAGACGCTGACGTTGAGCATCAAGGTCGATGTCTCGATGATCGGCGATGCGACCCTTGAGGATTTCGTCGAAAACTTCGACTACAGCGTGATCTCGAACACCCCTGGGGTTCGGGTTCGCATGACTGAGCTGGTCGACGCCTAGACGTTCACCGCCCATCCCAAAGCCCGCTTTGCCTCTGTTTTCAGGGGCTGGCGGGCTTTTTACATTCAGCTTGATGCATCTCCCGGTTGCAGCACTAACCAACCAGGAGAAGGAAATGCAAACCGTTCAAATCTCGGAAATCGTCGTTGGCAACAACCCGCGGAAGTTCTTTGACCCCGCGGAGATGGAGGAGTTGACCGCTTCGATCCGTGAGAAGGGGGTCATCCAACCGATTCTCGTTCGCCCCTTGCAGGACGGCGGGTATCAAGTGGTTGCGGGCGGTCGCCGCTACGCAGCAGCTAAGGCAGCTCATGGGGATGACTACCCCATGCCCGTTGTCATCAAGGAGCTGGACGACGATGAAGCCGAAGAACTGGCGCTCATCGAAAACGTTCAGCGGGCCGACATGTCGCCAGCAGAGGAAGCTGAGGCGGCCGCCAAGATCCTGGCTCGCTCAGAGGGCGATCGGGACGATGCGGCACGGCGCCTTGGTTGGAGTCGGGCCACCCTCGACAAACGCCTGGGCCTGATGAACGCCACGGACGCAGTTCGCACTGCGCTCGCTGAGCGTCGCATCAAGTTGGGCCATGCCGAGTTGTTGGCGGGTCTTCCGCGACCAAAGCAAGACCATGTTCTGGAGCGCCTGCTCAAGACTCCCGTGCTCGCCGGCGTGGCCGAGTTCAAGCAGGAGATCCAGAAGCTCGCTAACGCGTTGTCGACAGCGGTATTCGACAAGACGGAGTGTGCGCAATGCCCTCACAGCAGCGGGAATCAGAAAGCGCTTTTTAGTGAGGCTGTCGACGAAGGTCATTGCACCAACCGTGAATGCTGGGATGGGAAGACGGAAGCCGCGCTCGAGGAGATCCGCAAGGAGCTTGTCGAAGACTTTCCTGAAGTCAGGATTGTTCGCCCCGGTGAGAACTTCACCGTCATCAAGCTCGTCGCCGAAGGTGGTTCTGGCGTCGGTGATGCTCAGGCTCAGGCCTGCCGTTCTTGCGGCAAGTTTGGGGCGGCTATCAGCGCGGTTCCCGGCAAGGTTGGCAAGGTCTTCAAGGACTTGTGCTTCGACTCGGGATGCAACGCCGAGAAGGTGAAGGCAAACCATCAGGCGATTGTTGCAGCCGCTCGATCGGCTCAACCCGCTGCGCCTACCCCAGGAGCAACAACGACCGGTTCAGCGAGCAACACATCACCCGCTGCGAAACCTGCAACTCAGAAGAAGGCTGCTGAGGTGCAAGACTCCACGCGGGTCAAGGAGTATCGGGCAAAGGTCTGGCGATCCGCGTTGGCCAAGCACCTCTACATGAATCCTGAAATTGGGGAGCGTGTGCTGCTTGCCCTTTGCATGAGTGGGGATGCGCGTCACATCAGCGCAACTCAGCTTGGCAAAGCGTTCGCCAAGCTCACTCAAGGTTCGTCGCCCAGTCTGTCTCTGACTGTGGCGCTGACCCAGGTCGGTGAAGCAAGCGACGAGGTTGTCTCCAAGTTGAAGGTCATGTTGCCGGCCGCAACCGCAGAGGGGCTCGAGGAGCACAAGGTGGTCGCGCTGCTCAATGAGCTGAAAGTGAACCTCGCGGATCACTGGACGCTTAACACCGACTACCTGGGGTTGCTCACCAAGAGTGAGATCAGGGTGGCGGCCGAGCAAATCGGACTCGCCGCACGTATGGGCAAGGACCTGGACAAGGTTCTCGGGGAGAAGAAGGACGAGTGCGTCAAGAAGCTCTTGGCGGTCTCGGGCTTTGACTATGCCGGGAAGCTTCCGGCGAATGTGATGTGGAAGGCGTAACGCCTTTTTCAATGCAGGAAGGCCTGGTTGCAGGCCAGGCCCTTAAACCAAGGAGAAATACATGTTTGAAACGTTGAAGTCGTTCCTGGCAAGCAATACCGCCACCCTGATGCTGACGTCAGAAGGTGACCAGATCACCGTCACGGTGATCCCGAAGCCAAAGACTGAAGGTGCGGATGCTTCGCTAAAAACACCGCTGGTGATCTCTGGCACGGCCGCGGAGCTCGACGAGGGGTTCGCTCAGGTGCTGGCCGGTTACGTGAGTGCTCACAAGAGCCTTGCGGAACAACTGGCAGAGACTCAGGCCGTTCTTGATCGCGCAAAGAGGGAAAGCGCGGCCAAGGCGGTCAAGGGGGCACCCAAGGCAGCAGCGCCCAAAGCGGTGACGCTCGATGAGCTCGCTGACGAAGGCGATGAAGACGTCGAAGGTGATGCTGAGGAAGTGGGTGAGGTGCAAGCCAAGCCTGCTGCTGTTCAACAACCTGCTGCCAAGGCCAAGACGGAAGTCTCTTCCGCGCTTGATTTGGCAAGCCTGCTGTAAGGGGGCGTCATGGCGATCCAAGTTGAGGAAGCAGTTCGCGAGTTCCATTACAACGGAACCAGCCTTGGTGATCCAGGTAAGGGAATGTCGGTCCAGCAGGTCCGGGATCTCTACTCTGCAACCTTTCCGGAGCTTACGAGCGCTGTGGTTGAAGGTCCTACGCGCAAGGGGAATCGGTTGATCTACGAGTTCCGGCGTGCAGCAGGCACAAAGGGGTGATTTATGAGTTCGCTGAAGGATAGGCTTGAGGCCATCTCCAAAGGCGAAATCATCGAAACGGGAAGCACTCACACTGTGCTTCCCGTTTTTCATGATGAGGAGATGAAAAAATGCGTGGCCGGACTTATGCAGTTAGTCGAAAGCTCACAGAAGAATTCGGCGTCAGTGGTTCGGCTTCGGCCTCCATCAAACGCCATCCAAATGATCCTCTGAGGCTACCCAGGAAGTGTTTGGCGCCTGGTGCCTACGTGGAGCACGCCTCTGCAGGGTTGCCGTTGGCAAATCTTGCTTTGGCGCTTTACGAGGAAGGCCTCATCACGGAAGCAGACCCCGACTGGGGCCTCGCTGAGGTGGTGAAATTGGGCCTGATGCGTCTGACCGAAGGTACTTTGGGTGACCTCGTCTTTGTTGCTCCTGTGGACTTGGCCGTTTCAAGCACGCTGGAGGGGTGTGAAGGTTTTTCGGTCGAAGAAAGTGACCCCGTTCCGCAAACCTATTGGCTTGCGCTCGAGCTAACCAACGCGCTAGAGCCATGCTTTGCAGGTAAGCGGTTGCTGGAACTGGAGAAAGCAGTTCCAGGGTTGGGTAAAACCGCGCTCGATGTAGCACAGAGCGCGGGTGCCAGAACTACGGGGTGTTGGTCACCTCTGTTCGTGCGCGATCTATCGTCCTACATCTACTGGCGGGGAGCGGACACTCAGGAGGAGTGGCTAGAAGAGCTTGAGGCCTCGGGTGAAGACCCAGACGACTACGGATTCTCTCCGAAGCAGTACGAGGAGGGGTTCGAGGTCGATTGGGCATGCTCTGCTCAGATGGAGCTCGACGGTTTCGCTCTTGTTCAGGCGCTGGATCATCCTGATCCAGCCGTGGGGGATGTGGCCGAGAAGCTATGCGAGCTCATGTGCCTCTTGAATAACAGAAGATCGGCGTTTCCTGATGCCAGTCCGACTGATCGGGAGTCCGTCTATCGAGGGTGTCTGATTCGTTGGGATAAGAATGATCCAATCGAGCAGGTGATTGATGATCACATCGAGTACGCCAACCAAGGCGCGGATTGCTATACGACCCTTTGTTCTGTTTGGGACGTGAAAATCACGCGAGAGGATTTTTCTGAGTGGCTGAAAAGCTACCGCTTGGGTTTGCAACTTTACAAATCGCTCGATCAGCTGCTTGCCATGCTGCATACGAGCGTAAAGGAGGAGTAAATGCAGGTCAGCGTTAATACTGAAGAGGCGCCATTCCGGGCCTCGCATGCGATCCTGCTCTATGGGCAGCGTCGTCCAAGTTATGCCTCAGTGCATAGCGTGGGTGTGGACTCATCGGGGGAGCTTTCGATTGAAGCTGGTGTGCCGGCAACGGTCGACGGTTTGAGGAAAATGTTTGACTCCCTTGACCCGTCCAGAAGCGCTCGGCCTGTCTTCCTCGAGCCGAATGTCCTGTCGCAAGGACCTGGATGGCTCGTGTGGTGGATGAAGCCTCAAACACGACGGGTCTGGTTCGAAAGCAAGGAGATCAAGCTTGAGACGGCTGAGGTGCCACACCCCGGCCTTGTGTTTGCTGTCACACAGGAGGAATGGCGTGTATTCGCTGTTCAAGGCAGGTCACGGCCACGTCCCGGAACCAAGCTCTACCAGGCGCCGTACTGGAACGTCTGGAAGGGCGGCCGCATTTGTGCCGGCTCTGCACGGCTTCCAAGTGCAGGCCTTCAGGCTGATCCGTCTGGATGGGAGGAGAGCTTCTTCTCGAGTCGCTTCTCGCATCCGAACATCCACGAGAAAGACGCGCTTGTGAAGTACAAGGGCGGCTCGGCGAAGTTCTGGAACGCTATGCTCAGTGGGAAGTTCAAGAGCTTTCCGCAAGAGGTGCTGGTGCCTGCAGAACTGACCGTCAGGGATCTTCTAGCGCAGATCGGGGGGCGTTTGTGATGGACCCTCGTGACATGGCGTTGCAGGCGCTCACGCCCACTGTGATGGTGCCCAGGTTTGGCTGCTTCGAGCCGCTATCTCAACCGGGGCATCGTTTTCTGGTGGGGCAGAACGGAGAGTGGTTGGAGGTGCGTCGCGCGTGGATGTATGCGCGGGTCCAGCTCACGCAGCCATCGCCTGTTGTGAAACCATACGGCGTGGTCACTGCTTGTTTGGAGTGGCTCTGCCCGCCAATCCCGCTTTCGCTCTTCGAGCGTTTTGCCGGAATTGCGCGAGAAAGCTGCCCACTCGAGGCGGCTGGCTGGATCACATGGAACGAGGTCAGCAACCAGTTCGCCTTCCGAGAAGTTGGCGTGCGCGAAGCCTCGGCCTCTCGCATCCACTTCGACAGGCCACGCCTGGACGAGAGCGAGCATTTGGTGGTGGATCTTCACTCGCACGGGGCATCGTCGGCGTTCTTTTCTGGCACAGATGACTTTGACGATCGAGGAGAGGTGAAGCTTTCCATCGTGTTAGGTCGTTGTGACCAGAGGGTGGTCACAGCACAACGGTTCTGCCTGATGGGGATGTTCGTTCCGATGCAACTCGCTTCAGCAGTCGATGGCCTGACGTTCGAGCCAGTGCCTGTTGAGCGAACGCGAAGCATGGTCGATGCTCTGGTGTGAAGCCAGTATCGAACCGATCAAAACCAGCCACCTCTCGTGATCGAGGGGTGGCTTTTTTACGCCCTACGCTCCGGCATTCCCTCTATGCAGTTACACACATGGAGAGAAAGATGGAGCACTTCATCATCCCGGACCTGTTGCAGCGAAAAGTACGAATCGTCGTAGTCGGCGCTGGCGGCACTGGGAGTCATGTCATCAATGGCCTTGTGCAGTTGCATACGGCCCTGCTTGCGCTTGGTCATCCAGCCGGCCTTCACGTTACCGCATTCGACGACGACACCGTGTCGGAATCGAACGTCGGCCGCCAAGCATTTGCGTGGTCAGACATTGGTGCTAACAAGGCGTCAGTGCTGATCAATCGGCTCAACCAGGCCTTCGGGCTTGACTGGGAGGCATGTCCGGAGCGCATCGGGGTTTCCCGAACGGGTCGCTTGCGAATGCGACCAGACCTCGTCATCGGGTGCGTCGATAACCGGCTTGCCAGAAAAGCCATCGCATCAACCTTCGGCTATGGCTACTGGTTGGATATCGGAAACAACCAGAACGACGGTCAAGTCATCCTCGGTGAAATCGGGGAGGGACATTACGTTACTTGGCACGGAAAGAAACGGCTTCGGTTGCCGACCGTTGCCGATCTGTTGCCTGAGGCTGTCGATGAGAGGCTGGATCAGACAGATGACCAACCGAGCTGTTCACTTGCCGATGCGCTGGAAAAACAGTCGTTGTTCATCAATCGCGCCATGGCCCTTCATGCGCTCAACCTTCTATGGAAGCTGTTCCGCCTCGCGCGCCTTGAGGCACACGGCGTTTTTGTCAATCTTGCGACCGACAGAAGCTCGCCTCTAATGATCGACCCTGAGGCCTGGGGGAGATTCGGCTATCAGGTAAAGCAGGCGGCATAGCATGTTTTAATTGGGTAAAACGGTCGCTCTCTCCATCAACGCAGGAGAGGGCGGCTTTTTTCAAGGAGAAAAGAGATGAGAAGCAACTGGAAGGATAATGCGATTCAATTTCCTCGACTGATTTCAGAAATTATGGCTACGCAAGAGATCGACATCGAAGCACTATGCCAGTCGATGGACCTCACGGAGGTCGAAGTCGAAGAGCTCTTTGACCGGGCCGACGCCATTTGGCAGGAGATTAAAGCCCCGCTCTCGAAGTAAATGCCAAGACATCACGTACCGCTTCCTCAAGAAGCGGTATTTTTTTGCGCAAAAAACGCTTTCGTTTTCGTAATACCGGTCCTGCATCCCTCCTTTGCAGTTAAACGTCACAGGAGGCAAGGAAATGGATCTGTTTACAGCACAAGTTGTACGTAAGGAGGCATCCCTGGATGAATTGATGGCGGGGTCGATCGCCTCCATCAAGCAGCTTTTCGATCATGGTCATCCCGTACTTGTCGCGTTCTCGAGCGGGAAGGACTCATCGGCGCTGATGATGCTGACGTTCATGGCGGGGATTCAAGCAAAGCAGGAGGGGCGCAATCCACGAATTGCGGTCTGCCATTCCAATACGGGCGTCGAGAACCCGCTTATCGCTGAGTTAGCGCGGTGTGAGATGAGGAAGATCGAAGCCTATGCGGCTCGTCAGGGGCTGGATGTTCAGGTGCATGTGGCGCAGCCAGAGTTGCTGGATAGTTGGGGGCCGCGGATCTGCGGAGGGCGAGCACTTCCTTCCTATCCGGGACTGAATGCGGATTGCAGTGTCGCGTGGAAGTGTGAGCCAAGTCGCAAACTCAGGCTCGCTATCTTCGAGGAGCTTGGAGATGAAAAGGAAGTTGTCGTCTGCACAGGCACCAGAAGGTCAGAATCCGCCAGAAGGGGAGCGAGGATGCTCAAACGAGGCGACTCATCTGTGACTCCGGTCAGAAACAAGGACGGAGAGCTGGTTCTGTCGCCGATCGCTGATTGGGATACGGATGCTGTCTTTGAGCTGCTCGGACTGTGCGGGGCGGGAATCATTGAGTCCTATACCGACGCTCAGGAAGTGCTAACAGCCTATCGAGATGCCGGGCCCACGTCCTGCGCCGTCGTAAACGATTCCATCATGGAGGGTGACAAGAAGGGGAAGAATTGCGGAGCGCGTTTCGGATGCGCGCTGTGCACGGTTGTCCAGAACGACAGTAGCATGGATAACCTGCTCAGCAGCGATCCGGACTATGCCTTCATGCGTGGCCTGGGCAGGCTTCGCAACTATCTGATGGCGATCCAGCATGACATGGGGCGCCGTCTTTGGGTTGGCAGGACGATACGCAAAAGTCACATCGCGATACGACCTGACGTGTTCAGTCCAGAAGAGATGCGACGGATCTATCGGTATGCCGTGACGCTCGATGTTGAGGAGGCTGAGGCAGCGCAGGCGCAGGGGATTGAGCCGCGGTTCCGCTTGATCCCGCCGGATGCGGCGGTTTGCGTTGACTTGCTCTGGAGCCGCGATGGTCATTTCGACGGCTTTGCTGCGATCGCTGACTATCTGGATATCTGGCACGGAGGGCGGCGCTTTCCTGTACCAGAGGCGGTAGAAGTCTTGTCCGCCGACAGACCTCAGCCGCATTTTCTTGAAGTTGGGGAGGACTGGGCAGAGGCCTGCGGTGACCACTGGGCCGGCATACGTGAGCCGTTCGTGGCTGCAATGCTCGAGGACTGTTTGCCAGTGAAGGCGTACGGCAAGAAGGATGCAGTTAGCTCCTGGGGCGACCTCGTATCAGAGGACGGTTTTTTCATCGATCCTGAGTCTCTTGCCATGTTCTTCTACTTCGAGGCGGAAGACATAGTTGAGCGATACCGGAGCAGGCAGACAGACACGCGTGGGATCGCCTATCGGTGGTACCTCCAGTACGGTTTGGTAAAGCTCTCTGCGCGCCAGGTTCTCAACCACGATAAGGCGCTGCGCCGAACGGCCTACAAGCGGCTTAGGGGTATCAGCGGCCCGTTCGTCGATGTCACGCAGTTGCTCGAGGCGTCGGCCGCATGGGATCAAGTCTCCGAGCCTGTTCAGGAAGCTTTTCTGTCCGATTCCAGGCTTTCTCAGCTTCGTGAGAGCAAGGAGGATGAGCGTGTAAAACAGTTGCAGAGCTCGCTCTTCTGACCCCACCCAAACCGGTACGTCTTCTTCGGAGGCGTGCCGGTTTTTTTATGCCTCTCCTTGGCGCATTACCTCTGCGCAGTCTCAATCAAGGAGAAATCATCATGGAAGTCCTGAAAAGTTGCGTTTTGCTCAACTACAGCGCCAGGCAGCTCTCCGCTGTCCGGGAAATCTCAACCCTCCGCGAGGGGGCTAAGGTAGAGAAGAAGGGGGTTGTTCTGTTCAACCCGAAGAAGCTGAACCCGTTTCAGCGGCTCAAGCGCGAGATGTTCACCTGCGCCAGGAAGTACGGAACCAAGCTTGAGGCGTTGGGCGCTTGGCTGGTCCCTCTTGATCGTGCAGATGCGGCCGATGAAGAGTTCAAGCGACTGGTCCAGCAGTACGAGGACGCTGCGGTGGATTTTTGCGCAGAGTACCGGGATCTGGTGGACGCGCAATGCATCGCGCACCCATTGGATGCGGAAGACATCCGCGGCGCTGCGCCTGCTGACACTGCCGTGCGTGAAGTTCTGCGTGCGTCATGCGTGCTCTATCAGCTACCGGAGGAGATTCGGGAAACCGGGCTCGAGCGCGAGCTCGACTCTCTACCCGGGCAGGTTGCTTCCGAGATGGCCCAAGACCTCAGGGATTCACTAGGGAGTGGTCATCGCTACACTCGAGACACCCTCAATGTGATTCGGCGGGTTGCGAAGAAAGCGGGGTCGTTTGGCTTTCTTCATCCGTCCTTGGCTGCTGTTCCAGGGTTGGTCGACGGCTTGTTAAGCCGACTGCCTCCTGACGGGCCTTATCGGGGTGAGGAAGCCCTGAACATCGGGGTGGTGATCGCATTCCTCCAAGACCCCGCGCGACTTCTGGCTGAAGGCGAAAACCTTGGCGAAGATTTGTTCGTCAAGGCAACCGACCTCCTGCCTGAGCAGGATGAGGCGCATCAGGGCACCGAAGCGCCTACGCCTACCGAGGCTGTAGTCGTGTCCATAGCAGAGATGGCAAGCGCAGTGGACATGCCGGAGCGAGGGCCCGTTGATGAAGAGGAAGACGTTGACTCTTGGTTCTAGGGGAGGCCGGCATGGAGTTTCATGTGCTGTTTCACCCGAACGAAGGCAAGCGGCTTCCGAAAATTTGGGCTGCGGGCGTTCGTGGGGATGTGGTTGTTTTTGGGTCTATTGGCAACACACTGATCCAGAAGTCGGTTGATTCAGACCTCTGGAAAACGATCCAGGACAAACTCAGCAATGGCTATCTTGATCTTGGCGTGCTTCATGACGTGGACCTGGTCTCTATTCAGGCGCTTTCGAAAGCCATGAAGCGGATGCATCAGTCTTCACACGGGGGGGCTGTCACCATCGACCTTGAGCACGCTGACGTGCTTCGTACGTTCAGAAAGAGGCAGGGATACCGATGCGAGCTCGTTCTTGAACAGGTGTCTTCGAGGAGGCAGCAGCCTCGTGCGTTTGAAGGACCGATTGTCAGCGACACATCGGACTCCTGGTTCTAATCGAAAGGCCGCCTCTCTTCCGAGGCGGCCTTTTTTTTTTACTATTTCCATCTACGCATTACCTCTCTGCAGACCCACTAGCAAGGAGAGGATCATGAACGAACGTAGTTTTGCTGCACTCTGGATCGAACTCCTGAGTGTTTCGATCGCCGATGCTGAGCGTTGTGGCGATCACCTGGCGCGCGGCTTCACTGCCAAATCCACCCCTCTTATTCAGGAAGGGCTGGAAGCGATTGAATGGATTTTCTATACGAGCCTAAAAGATCGATCAAGAGGGTCTTTTGCTTTCGTTTGCGACTTGCTCGGCGCTGACCCTGTTGTTGTTCGCCGCAAGCTTGCACAGCGCCCGTCCATTCAAGTTGCAGGCAAGCACTATCGTCAGAATGTATTGAAATTACCTACTAAGGGGGTGGTTAAAAGCCAGATTTGTGGAAAAAGCTTGCGTATCGCAGCGTGAAGAAATTCATTAGCCACCTATCTGGTTGGACATAGTCCTTCCTTCAGCAACCCTGGAGGAAGGACATTTACTATGTCCTCCACCGCATCTCAGCACTATCAAAAGGATCTTCAGGAGTATCTAAAAATGGAAAACGATCTTAATTCGCTCTTCAAAAAACGGTTTCTGCTTGCTGACCTTGCCAGTCTCGCCCAAGAAACGGGTGACGCTGATCTTGTTCAGCGCCTCCAAATCGCCCTGGCTAATATCAAGCTAGCCATTCAGTCACGGAAAAGCAGTGCCGCAATGTAATTATTTCGTCTATTTCGCCCGTTCCGCCTTTGCCCGTACTCATTGAGTGCGGGTTTTTTTTGCACTTTTTTTCCGCCTGAAGAGAAAAAAAATTGAAGCGCCAACTGCGATGATAAAGCCAACGATTATTGCAGCAATGAGCGGTGGGATAGGGTTCATGATTTTAACGCAATAAAAAACCCTTCAATTCGGTAAGAAATGAAGGGCTGGTGTCAGTCCCGATGAGAGGACTTAATTTTCAGAACAACGGCGATAGAACTTGCCGCTGCAACACAAGCAACCACAATGGCAGCTTGAAGTGCAGGCAGTAGGTCCATTTACTTTGTCCTTTGGCCGACTTATCGACCTTCACTTTCTACTTCGGAAGCGACCCAGGTCGCAACCCCCCATAGTGCAGCGGCTACGAATAGCCCAACTGCTCCCCATACAAAGCCGTCAGGGGTGCTCTTCGCAAATGCCCCAAGGGCAAGCATAGCAACGACTGCGGCTACCTTGTCCAGCATCTCCTTGATGCGCTTGAGGATTACCTTCTCCTTTGATGTGTACATAGTCAATTCTCCTTATGGTTAAGACTGCAAAGGAGAGATGTCCGCTGCTGGATGGTAAAACGCGCTTGGTAGCAGGGCGGGCTGATGGATGTTCTGGTTCTTGGTTTTTCCTACGCGGCTTCTTGCATGACCGAGGTGCAGACTTGTTGGTTTGCTGCGTTGGTAGCCCGAAGTTGGCCGCTTCGGGTGTGTCACTACCTCGCAACTCACCTTTACCGAGTGACACCGGTGGAGATCATGATCATGTCTGAAGTAGAAGTTCAGCAGAAGGAGGCACGTTTGCGCGACGTGCTCCGTTTCGCCACCGAACAAGGTGACGATGAGCTTCAAGCAGCGGCCACCCAGGCGCTGCTTGCATTGAAGCGTTCCTCGGTTGACCGGGAACGTCATCATGAGTTTGATAGGTGGAAGTTCGCCTAACAAACTGACCTCAACCCCCGACTCCTTGAATTTCAAGGTCTCGGGGGTTTTTTCTTTCTACAGCCTGTTTGAATCTGTTTAGATTCTCATTGTATTATTCAGGCGAATATCTCGTTTCGGGTTGTTTGTCAATTCTTGCTGGAGGAAAGAGCGATGGAGAAGCGAAAGATGTACGACTGGAGCCCGGAGTTGAAGGCTGCCCTGGTCGCGGACGACGACTTCAATGACATCGAGTACATCGATCTTGAAGTGGCGCCTCGTCAGGCGGAAGTTGGATCGACTGGATACCTGCTTCTGCCGATGCTGCACACACTGGCTTATGCGCGCTTGCTTGGCGGTTTTTTGCGGAAAAACGAGTATGTGCTTGCAAAAAAATGGGTGAATTACAGCAAATTGCGCGCGGAACCGAAGTTACCTGCGACGCAAGGGGAAAACATTTGAACTCAAGGTGGATGTTTGCTCAGGTTTCGGTCGGAACTGATCGAGAAGGGCATCAGCAGTCTCGAGATCATCTTCCAGGATGCTGGCAAACGCAGCCCAGAGCGGCCTTTCATCGGCTTTCTGCCGGGCCTCAATCAGCAGTCCTTGCAGGATAGATTCGCTTTGGGAACTGGAGAAACCGCGGATGGTGCTCATGGCGAGCCTCGTCATGTTGGAAGCAAGAGAACCTTGCACAACATCATTCTACGCTCAAGAGGTAATCGGTCCAATTTTGCCGCAGAGACGGAGAAGCCCAGTGTCCTGGAAGGACTACCGGGCTTTGGATTGGTCAGCTACGTGCAGCGTCGAGCAGGTCGGCTAACTCGAACATGCGAGCGTTCGGCTGACGACTTGCGTCCAGTCCGTTTTCGAACAGTGCTTGGACAATCCCCTGGTGTACGCCGAGTCGTTCGGATGCGGCCAGATAGCTCCGCAATTGAGAGACATGAGGTAGGCCAGAGCCTTGTGCATCACGCCAATACATTCGGGCAAGCCCGAACCACTTCTTGAAAAGAATCTTATCCACGTCAACTCTCCCGAGATGCTGTTTGTTCGGGAGTAATGCAGGCAGGGCAGGGAGAAATCGCGCATGGCTTGGCAAGTGTTGCAGAGAGCGGTGTTCGACGGGGCTGAGTACGGGCTGCTGTTCCACTACCACGACGGCCAGATCGCCGCCGCAATCAAGCGGGGGGAAGTCCGTCCGTTCTATGTGCACGATGCTAATCACCCGTATCGACGATACTGGCGTTTCCATCGCTCGATCATGGATAACGCGCAGCCGTTCGAAGTACTCATCTCCACCATCGCTCGGGCGGTTAGCATGGCTTATGCAAGCGTGCGCCAGGAATTTTTGGAGGCGTTGGCTGAGGCGGAGATCAATCCGGGGGCATTTGGGTACGGTATCACGCAGACGATATACCCGATCGGAGAGCGGGAGTTCGTCGTGATTGGATCAAAATTCCACGCGATTGCGGTCAAGACATTCAAAGAGATGGGCGGCCGATGGCTAAAGGAAGCAGGCGGATGGCATCTTCGCGACACATCGTTACCGATGTTGGTGACGACGCTCGAGCGCGAGGCGGGTTATGACGAGCAAAACATTCTGGTCCATCCGGGCTCCTTCACCCTTCAGGACGTACACCTGCTGTCGGGCCTTGGTGCGACACCAATCCCGTTCCCGACGTTCGAGCACGACCTCTCGGCCTGTCAGGACGCGGAAAGCGAAGGCGATCACGGCATCGTTGTGCCAACAATCGAAAGGGTCGCGGAAACGGGACTCACCGAGGCCGATGTGTTGGCTTGCATTCCTAAGGGGGCCGCGCACGACTATCAGGTGACCGGGGCCGTTTTCATGGCCACGCGAACGGGTGCCCTTAACGCAGATGACATGGGCGTGGGCAAGACGCGACAAGCGATCCTCGCTGCGTATGCGGTCAAACTCAAGCATGAGCGCAAACTGGTAATCCTGGTCGTTCCGAAGTCGGTCCGCTACAAGTGGGAGCGTGAGATTTTGGCAATCTACCCGGAAGAGAAGGTCCAGGTGCTCGAGGGCGTGGACGTTGCACCCGAGGCGGAATGGGTGCTCCTGAACTATGAGCAGGCAGGCAAATGGCAGATTTTGGGCGAGCAGGCCTGCGCGCTGATCGTCGACGAGGCCCATAAACTCAAGACTGAAAGCGCCTTGAGGACGCAAGCAGTCTATGCGCTCGCTTCGACAATTCCTGTGCGGTATCTCCTGACGGCAACGCCGATTCTCAATCGTGAGTCCGAGATGTATGCGCTGCTGAAGATCACAGGGCATCCTCTCGGATCGATGGAGCTACCCGATTTCGTGAGTCGTTTTGCGGGGTCGAGAGAGTTCAGGGCTGCGCTCAATGAGGCGATCACCGGCAACTGGATGATCCGTCGCAGCAAGCACCAGGTGCTGAGGGGCAAGGTGCCGGGCAAGGAGCGCAATTACCGCTCGATTCCGATGCCCAAGAAGATGGCGCAGGCTTACCAGGAGGCGCTCAACAGTGGCACATCGACCTTCGGGGTTCTGCACAGCACTCGCCGATTCCTTCAGGAAGCCTGCATCAAGGAAGCGGGCAAGTACCTGAAGAAGGAGGTGGCAAAGGATGAAAAAATGGTCGTTTTCGTCAACTACACCGAAGACGCCTACGCGCACGCTGAGTACCTCACGGGCTTGGGTAAGGGGCGTTTCGTTGTGCTAACCGGCGATATTCTGTCTGACGCAAAACGGCAAGAACTCCTGGATTGTGTTCAGCGAGACGATAGTGTTAAAGGAATCGTCGGGTCGTATGGCGTTCTTGCAGAGGGGGTCGACCTTTGGCGGGCGAATCATGTTTACATCGCGTCTCAGCCTTGGACGCCGGCGACGCTGGAACAGGCCGAAGACCGCTGTAACCGATTGGGGCAGACCCGCTTGGTCCGGGTCGAGATCCCGATCTTCGCGGGCACGATCGATGAGGCCATCCGTGAGCTAATTTCCGGAAAGGCTGAGATCGTCGAGGATGTGCTCGATCCCGAGGAGGCCGAGCGGGCGGCAATCCGCAAGGTTACCGAACTGGTGAAGGGCGGCCGTAAAGCTGTGGCGGTCGTTTAGGTCGCCAGTATGGCACACCACGGTCGCCGCTCCCATCCTGGCCGCTGCTTCTGGCGATCCTGATCCTTGGTGGGTTGTCCCGTACGGATGGCAAGTCCGCATCACGTCCGCTCTTGCTGCGGAACGACGGCGGAAATTAGGCTTCCAGCCCCGCGACGACCAATGCTTTCTTTAGCTCGTGGACGTGGATCTTGAGATTCGGGAACAGGAACGCCGTCTTGCCGTGCTGGCTGGAACCGGTCGAGGAGAGATCGCCGAGGCCACGCAACTCGGCGTCCTTTTCGGCAAGATCGAAGCCGTTGCTGTGGTCGACCAGAAGCTGCAGGCGCTTCATCGTGCGATCGGCCGCAGTTTTCCCATAGGCCGCGTCGTCGTCCTCGTCGTCGGTCACCGGCTGCGGCAGATAGAGGAAGAAGTAGCCACGCCCTCCGTGCCTGGACACACGGCCTCGCAACTGATGCAGCTGCGCGACACCGAAGCGTTCGGCGTTCACCACAATCAGGCAAGCCAGCGAGGGCAGCGTGATGCCGACTTCGATGACCGTCGATGATACGAGGATGAGTTTTTCCTTGTCGCGCATCTGGCGCAGTGCTTCCTGCTTTTCCTCCGCAGGCATCTGCCCGTGCGCGATCGCTACCTGGTCAGGGAAGTGCTTGAGCCACTTTGCCGCGTTGTCCTCGATGCTTTTCCCTTCGGAGCCGGCGTTCACTGCCGCATAGACAATCGCGGTCTGCCTGCCTGCCGCTGCGACCTTCTTGATAAAGTCGAGCAGGCGATCTTTCTCGTGTGAAAGAACGATCCGCGAAGCGATGTCCTTTTGGACTGGGCACTCTCGCAAGAGCGAGACATCCATGCCGCCGAACTGCACGACCGCCAGCGTTCGAGGGATTGCGGTTGCCGTCGCCTCGAGCAGGTTCGTGTGCTCGTCCATGAGCGATTGCTTCTGGCTTACGGCAAACTTGTGCTGTTCGTCGGTCACTACGAAATCGAGCGTGCCCTTGACTCGAGCCAGCGCCCCGATCACTGACGTGGTCCCGATGAGGATGGCGTTGGGCAGATCCTTCGTGCCGGGCTTAACCTGGAAAGTCGGCACGTCCGGAAAGTACTCGGCGAGCTCGCGCAGGGCCTGTTCGACTAGCAGTTGGTTGGCCGTCATCACCGCCACCCGCGCCCCGGCCAGGTGGGCGGCCACCAGTGGAATCAGGAAAACCAGCGTTTTGCCCGTACCCACGTCGCCAGCCAGCAAGCGGTTCATCGGCCGCTTGCTACGAAGGTCCGCCGTGATTTCTTGGATGGCGATCTGTTGATCCTTGGTCAAAGTGTAAGGCAGGGCAGAGAGAAGCTTTGCTACCTCCTCATCCTGAATCGGGATCGACGAGGCCGGGACGTTGCGCGTGATCTTGTTTGCTTGAGCGGCCTTCACGATGGATTGCACGCACAGCTCGCGGGTGATGGCCAGCGCTTCCTCGCCCTCCCGTACAGAGTTCGGTGCGTGCAGTGCGAGGAGCAGCGCATGCGGTGTTTGATAGCCGGTGAGCCGGTCGAACTCGGCGAGCGACAGACGGCATTTTTGCAGCAGCAGCTTCCCGGCTCTCTCGAGCAGCGTGAGGTTTTCAGCGATCGCACCGCTGACGGTCTGTGCCTTCAGCCGTCCGGGGATGCCCTTGTAGAGCGCCACGATCGATCCTAGCTGCGAGGGGTCGATGGTCAGTGCTTTCCGGATTTGTAGCGTCTTGTTGAAGAAATCGGTCTCGGCGTAGAGGTAGAGCTCCTGCTGCTGGATCGCATCCTTCCAGTCCCAGACGTTGCCGAAGACGGGAATTTCGGCAGCGTTGCCCCAATGGTCCTTAACGCTGATCACCAGGCGTCGAGCCTGACGCATGGAACTTGTGGGGAATCCGTCCTTGTCGAACATCCGATGTCCGTTGACGAGGCAGGCGAAGAGGCGTTTGCCTGTGTTGGCCTCGGGGAACGCGTAGTGTGGTGTCGAAAAGTCGAGATACCCGTGAGGGGCCCATAGCAGTAGCTCTTCGGGTGCGGCCAGCCCCATCCGCTTCCAGACGGGCGGTGCTTCTTTCTTGTCGGAGGGAGCGATCGCGGTGGGCATGGCTAGAAATTGGCAAGCAGTTCTGTGAGAAGGTCGTCTGCGCTCGGTGGTTGCGGTGCTGCGCTGGGTTGCAGCGCTTGGGCCGGTGTTACTACTGCGACCGGCGGTGTGGTTTCAGGGGCGGGTTGAGGTGGGGCAATGGGTCCGGGGGGTGGCGAATAAGCACCCGCTGCCTGGGTGGGTTGGGCCGGTGTAGTTATGGCAGGGGCAGCGGAATAGGGCGTGGATTCGAAGGTGGGGTGGGCAGCAGATGTCTGCACTGATTGCGGAATGTTTGTCGTTACGGTAACGGGCGCGGTCAGGGGTTGTTCTGGTGTTTTGCGACGGGTTCTTCGAGTCGGCGGTGCCGACTCGGGCGCGAGCTGCTTCGTTGCTCCGGAATGTCCCTCGGCCAGGAGGTAAGTTCGAACGGCTTCTTGGAGGAAATTAGACACGCTACCGTTAGGTAGAGAGTCCAGGAAGCTACACAGGTCGGCGTGCTTGCTCTTGTGCAGATAGAGGATGTAGCGGTTCCGGCTTTCTGTTTTACCGGCGTTGCGATTAACAGCCATCACGAACTCCAGTGTTTTGGATAAAGCTTCCCGGGGTCAGCATCAGGGGGCAGCTCGATGGCGTGCGCTTTTGATTGCGCGACCCTGATTGGAGTGGTGGATGGCAGTAGAGCATCGCCTTCGCGTGTTCGGTTTTGCTGTGGCAAGGGAGAGGAAAATCCGCCCGACTGGATGTACTTCTCAAGTACGTCCCGAACGAAGGTCGGCATCGTCCCGTCGGGCAGTGCGACCAGAAACTCAAACAGTTCCGAATGCTTCTTTCTGTTCAGGTACAGCGTGAGACGCAGACTGTCCTTCTGGGGCGGGTGTGGAATTTCGGGCATCGTGCGTGATCTGTCAGGCTGCGGCCGGCTCTTTCGCGCCTTGGGTCTTGGCTGAAATGCTCATGCCGAAACGACAGAAGCCTTCAGCGATGGCCATGCGCGGCTCGTTGGCGATCGTGGCGTGAGGCCATTTCAAGGACAATTCGGGGAAGATGACCGGAGCGCCGCCACCTGCGATTAGGATGCCGTCGAGCTTGCGGGCGACAGGGTCGAGGACGCGAGAAGCAGTGTCCATCACTTCGGACGCGATGAGGCTGATTGCCTGTTTTGCGTACTCGGTCACATCGAGCGCCTTGCCGAAGTACTTGATGCGGCGCTCGCGAAGAGCTTGTTCGGCTTCGAAGTGATCGACTTGGATGTTCTCCTGGTTAAGAAGTCGCTGCATGTGCTCGACGGCGAGCCTGACGCCACCACACGACCCGGAGGCCTTCTCGACGATCCGGCCGGACTGGATCAGCAGGAAGTCCGTGGTGAAATGGCCGATTTCGACCACGGCCCAGTTTTCTTCGCACATATCGTGGGCGCTCGAAAGGGTGCCGGCAGGGGTCAGCATCAAGGTCTGGAGCGGTCCGAACGGCTGCGGAGCAACAAGCACTTCGGCCTGAATTTGCTGCCGAACCACCTCGCGCATTCTGGCTTTTTGGTGGGTGTGGAGAGCGGAGGGGAGACCGGTCACGACCAGGCAGTTGCGAAGGTCGAGGCCCAGGCGTTCTAGTTTTTTTGCTGCACCGGCGATGAGTGCGCTGTGCTCGGGCGTTTCGATCCAGTCGTTTGTGAGGCCCAGAGCAGGCGGCTGGCCGCATGATTGAACGAGCGCCGTCTCGCCGACGAAGAACTTCCGCTGCCCTACGGCGACCGTTTCCGTTGCGGCGATCCGCGCTTCGCCTTCATCAGAAATGGCAAAGGCCGGGATTGCTACCGACGGGAAAAGGAACTGATGGCGACCGGATGAGGAGGACGCGACTACCTTGACGGAGCTGTGGCCGATGTCGAGGCCGATGATTGTTCGTTGCATTACTGTTTCCTTGGCGATGGTTTGTGCGTCTCGCGCTGTGTGTAGAACTGTGCCCAGTTCTGGACACAGTTCTGTGCCCAGTTTTTTATTTGCTGTGTCCAGTTCTGTGTGCAGTTCTGTGCCCAGTTTTTAATTGCTGCGTCCATTTCTGGATGCAGATCTGTGCCCAGTTCTGGATGCAGTTTTGTTTGCATCGACCTGAAGAAAGCATCTGAGGCAACTCTAGCAGACCATCAAAACCTGTCAAATTGCATCGTTTTCGATTCAACGAAAACGGAGGTTTTCGGGGTGGGGCGGCCCTGCTAGGAAGGGGGTGGGCGGGCAGAGTGCGGGGCGCGAAGCTGCGCGGTGGTAGGCTCGCAGATGGACTTCGTGAAAGTTGAGATCGCTGCGGAAATGCAACTGTAAAAAAACAGACTGTAATTAATTTGGTACAAGTGTTAACTACTGCACTAAAATACCCTCGAAGTTAAAAAGAGACACGAATTTGTAAAAATGCTCTGTCTTTGATATGTGAGTAGTGCTAAATACTGCACAGAGATACTTATAAAGTAAGCTAGATAAGCCCACATACAACGCGGCCTATCTACGGCGTGTATCCTCAAAGTTATCTATAACCATCTGTAAGTGGATACCCTCAAAGTGACCCCATCCCAAAGCGCGCTCTCGGCCCTCCCGGACAGCGGGAAAGAGCTATACAGCAAGGCTGCTGACTATCTCCTGGAGATCGACGGACAGATCGCGAGGCTGGACAAAGTTCTGGCGCGGTTGCAGCCGCCTGTCAGTGGCCGGGTGCGGATTTCGTGGCGGGACGAAGGGTCGAGTGCGACTGCGAAGTGCAAGCCGGTGCTTGTGCGATGGGTGCGTGTTGGTGATAAGTGGCGGACAACACGGTTAGGCCTGAAAAGCCTCGTTCAAAAAACGCCCAAGTCCGGGGCGTTCTACGACACCAAGGACGAGGTGAAGGAAACGGTACGAGAGTTGTCCTGGCTGCTGAATCGGCGGGCGAAGCTGGTTGACTCGATCAACGCGCTCGAGAAGGCGGTCTTGTATTCATGCGACCGGAATCAGGATGCACTTGCATCACTTGAGCAGCGTATAGAGAGCCTCGAGAATCGTGCGGCGATGCTCCCGTGCACCTGGCGCGATGGGCAACAAGTCGGGACGCAGGAGATGTATGTGAGCGAGGAAGACCAGGCGCTGTTCGACAGCCTGTGAGTTCGCCTCAAACCGGAGGCCGCAGGGGGGGAGGGGAGGCCTTCCCTTTTTTTCGTCCTGCCCTTTTGCCCATGGGCCGGAGGGGGCATGGAGAAAGTTCGTCCTGCTGATGATTCGGGTGCTGCCCATCGAGGTTCGTCCTTCTGGCCGGAAGGGGCGGCAGGGGGGTGTCGTCGGGTTTGTCCTTCTGTTCCGAGGGCGCAACGGGGGGGCGCGTCCTACCTTCGGGTCTGAGTTCGGCCTCCCGGTGGAAGCCCTGACTTCGGATGTGAGGAAGGCGTCACCCGGTTCGGCGGCCCTGCCCAAGCGTCCTGGCCGGAGGCCGCAACGAGGGGGCGTTCTTCCTTCGGGCCGGAGGCGTGCGGCGGCGTCATCCGTACCGGACGGCGCGAGGCCTGAAGTGGCCTTCTCACCGGAGGCCGCAACGAGGGTTTCTCGTCCATCCCCCTCAAAACCTGCGAGCCGCTCGGGATCGTCACCGAGGTTGGAAGCCCAGCTTGCCGTCTCTGCCGAACCGAACAGCGGTGGAGATGGCCATCACGCCCGGAGGGAGCGCGGCTCGTCGGTCCCGCTGGAACGGAGGGTGCGATCTGCGACGCGGCCCTGCCTGTGCGCCCTTGTCGGAGGCCCCAGCGAGGGGAGGCGGTTCGCCCTGACCCGGTTCGTTCTCTCTACGCCGTTACCGTAACGAATGGCGTTCCAGCCGGAGGGCGCAGTGCTGTCCATCCTGCGCTTCAAGCGAGAGGGAGGCTTCACCGATGAGGCGACACCCGATGAAGCGGCCCTGCCATGAAGGCGGTCGAGGGATGGCCTCGGTCTGAGTCGGATGGGTGTCTGCGCGTTCGCCCCTTTTCTTTGGAGGCTGCATGGGGGAGGGGTGTTGGTCCTTCGGGCGGGAGGCCTGCCGGCAGCGGTCCCATGGGTCGGATGGCGAGGCCTGCGGGATGCTCGCTTCAAACCGGAGGCCGCAGCGGGGGAGGCGTTCTTCCTTGAGGTAGGAGGTGAGCCTTGCCGGTGGCTTCCTTCGGGCGGGAGGCTGCATGGAGGGTGCGTCCTTCCTTCGGGCGGGAGGTCGGGCTGGACGTTGCCAAGAAGCAGGCGGTGGCTTACCGGGATCGGCCCTGCCCGAGGGCTTCGTTCCAATCGGATGCCGCAACGGGGGAGGCGTTCTTCCTTCAGGCCGGTGTCGGATCGGGGCAGCACATCGGCCAGTGCGTTGCCGGGGTGCGTTCGTCCATCGGGCGAAGGTCGTCGTCAACGGCAGGCCCAGGTGCAGGATGAGCCTCGCCGGAATCGGCCCTGCCCGGAGCTGTCCTTCGGGCCGGAGGCCGCAACGGGGGTGTTCGTTCGGCTGGAAGGACTGAAGCCCGCAGCGCTGACATCGGGGCCGGAGGGACGGGGCTGGATCTGGCCCTCGCGCGGGAGGTGCTGCACCCACCGTGGCCCTCTCGCCGGAGGCACCAACGAGGATGCTCACGCGCCCACAACAACGCCTTCGCCGGCGGGGCGGTCTGCCTCGAGCTCGGAAGCCCTGCCTTTTCTGCCAGACCGGTCTGCGTCTGAGCGGGCACTGCGGTGCGGGGTGGCGGTGGACGGCGGGTACGCGGCGGTGGGGTGGTGGAGCCGGATCGGTGGCGGTGCCGCGGTGTGGAGCCGGCCGGTGGGGTGCGGGAAGTGCCGGAGGACGGCTCAGGTTGGGCTGCCCAGGCTGAGTCCATCCCTTTGCTTCGAACGATGGGCCGGGCGTGCCCTTTGCCTCGGACGATGGATGGGTGTCTGCCTGCGCCTGCATCCAGGTCGGTGGCCGCAGGGGGAAGGGCGGTCTGCCGTTTGGTGCGGAGGGCGGTGGCGAGTCCTTCCTTTGGGTCGGATGAAGCGGGGTGGGCCTCCAGGTCGTGGCAGGCCGGGTGATGCCGATGTGGATCAGGGCGACATGCCGGCAAGCCCTGGGGTGTCAGGCTGCAGGGGGGATGGCGTCCGGCCTTGTGGCTGGGGGGCGGTCGGATGAGGGCCGGATGGGGTGGCGGCAGTCCACCACGGGCAGGCCTCTGTGCTGGAGGCAGGACGAAGCAGCCGCTGTGTGTCAGGAGGCCATCCGGGACCGGGCTTCTTGCTGGAGGCTGCGGGCAACGACCCTTCGTCCCGGAGGCTGCATGCAGGGGGTCGGTGTGCAGCCCTCGGTTCGGATGTGAGGCAGGAAGGCGTCCAGAGGGCAGGAGGAGGCGCAGCAGCGGGCAAACAGGCCTTGGTCTTGGTCGGCAGGCTCAGCGGACAACGCAGACGGGCTGCAGGCCTGCGGGGAGCGGCCCAGGCGCAGGCGGTGAGGCGGGCGGGAACGCACCCGGGCCGCAGGCGCCAACGAGGGAGCGGTGTGCAGCCTCGAGCTCGGAAGCCAGGCGATGGGGGAAGCACAGCAGCGTGGTCGGCCGCAACCCCTTTCCGCTTTTCTGCCCAACACGACGGAGGTTGAGTCGGGCACTGCGCTCGGCGGGGCAACGGGGGTCGGGCTGAGTGGCGACTGAGTGGCAACTGAGTGGCAACTGAGTGGCCGCTGCGTGATCGGCGGTCGGTCGGGCGATGCCGCAGCGTCCGGAGACGGGCAGGGGGGCCGGGTTCTGCCCTTCTGTCCAAACGGATGCGCCTGCCGCAAACCAAAAAGCGGCGGGCGCGGCCTCCTGTTGTTGTCTGCTGCTGTCCGTCGTTCGTCCTCTTGACTGGATGAAGGCCGGGTGGTGCGTCCCGGTGTCAGGCTGTCTCCGGCGGGGTTTACCGTGGCGGAGGTGGATAACTATTTAGCCACGTTGGCCAGGTTGAGGTCGGGCCGGGTGATGGGCATCGGGACGGCCGAGGCAGGGGGAGGGTGAGGTTTGGCCTTGGGGCTGGAGGGAGGAGCGTGTGTCCGTGAGGTCGGAGGAAGGTGGGCGGTGGCCTCGGGTTTGGAGGAAGGACGGCTGCGGCTTCCTGTTCGGGGTAGTGGGGGGCGGGCAGTGGGATGCGCGATCTCGGGTCTGGGCTTTGGGCTGGAGGAGGCAGGAGGGGGCGAGTGATGCAGCCAGGCAGGCGGGGTCGAGTCGCTCCCTCGATCTGGATGGGAGGCAGGCGGTGTGTGCGTTGGCGTTGGAGGGGCGAGGTCTTGCCTTCGGGTCAGAGGGCCGCAGGCGGAGGGGTTCCTCGGGCAAGGATGGATAACTGTTTAGCCACCAGCCAGGAGGCGAGGCGGCAGGACGGCGGCCGATGAGAGCCGGGTGGTGCTCCAGGGCGGTGAGATGTCGGAGGCGGCAAGGGGGAGGAAGACCTCGCTCTCGGTGTGGTGCGCAAGCTGCCTCCGATTCAAGGGGAAGGCGGCAGGCGGTGTGGCCTCGGGTCCAGAGGGCCGAAGGCGCGGGGTTCAGCCGTATAGGGTGGATAACCAATTAGCCAGCAGAGGGCGGCGGCAGCCCAGGAGAACAGGAACTGGCCCTCAGGATGGAGGACGCCGGAGGATGCAGGGGGAGGCGATCCGTCTGGTCAGGGCAACGCGGCAACGGATCGGCATCAGGCAGCCTTCCGCTCGGGAGGACACCTTCCGGGTAGGAGGCCGCAACAGGGGGGTAAAGCGAGGAGGATGGATAACGGGTTAGCCTCAGGTGCAGCAGAAATCTTTTGTACCCACTTTGGTACTTGGCGCTGCGCATCTTGACGCGTGTTGCCATCGGGTTGTTGCTTCGCCGTTTTTTCCCATCACGCAGACGGTATCTCCTTCAGGCAAGCCTAACCCTTCCTCCATCTGTCCATTCGGGCGAGCCGGAGGCAGCCGCGATGCTTGACCTCTAAGTTTTGGGTCCCTACTCTCTTCTCAAGGAGATTATGTTGGCGAGTTTTTTCAGCAAAAGGTTTGGCAAGAATGTCTGGGTAACAAATCATGCCCGTGAAAGCATGCAACGTCGGGACATTGATGATGCCACGTTGGAGCAACTCATCGAGGAAGGCGAAATCAAACGCCGTGACGAGCTGAATTTATGGATCTTCACGCAGATCCAAGAGCGGGCAGACAACTTGATTTGCGCTGCCGTGGTTGAACAGGCTGCCGTGGTTGTCAAGACCGTCATGGTTAATTGGGAACTGGAGGACGAAGCATGAGAATCAAGTACGATGACCAGGACGACATCCTATTTATTGAGTTCTCCAAGGAACCTATCGTCAGGGATGTTTCGCATGGCTGGAACGTCAATATCGGCTACGCGGCAAACGGAATCGCTGAGATAACGATCCTTGACGCCAAGGCATCGGGCTACTGGCCTCTGGAGAACGCCAAGGATTTGCTGCCTCTCGCGGCTTAATCCCGATCAAATTTCAACCCCCGCGCAGTCTCATTGGCTACCGGGGGTTTTTCACGTCCACGGAGGATGCAGGGGGAGGGGAAGACAGCCTCGAGGTCGGCAGTGACCCGAACGGGATTCCGGGTGGCAGAGGCGGTCGTGCGCGCGGGGTTTGTGCGGTCATCCGGATAATTGGTTATCCACATTGGGGGACGTCACAGAAGCCCTCCCCTGCACGAAAAAGCGCATCACTTGATGATGCTATAGTAGGGCGTGCCTTTTGTTGGGAGATACGGTATGCGCACCACGCTCGCGCTCGACGATGAACTTTTAGCCAAGGCCCAGGCGCTGACCGGCATGACCGAAAAATCTGCCTTGGTGAAGGAGGCTTTGCGAGCGCTCATCCAACGCGAAAGCGCCCGCCGGCTGGCCCTGCTAGGCGGCTCAGAACCACAGCTGACCGACATCCCGCGGCGCCGGCCGGAACACGACGAATGATCCTGGTGGACACCTCGGTCTGGATCGACCACTTGCGTAGCACCGAAGCGCACTTGTCCGAACTCTTGAACGAAGGACGGGTGTGCATGCATCCCCATGTGCTGGGCGAGATCGCACTCGGCAGTCTCAAGCATCGGGCAGTCGTGCTCGAGGCCATGCAGAATCTGCCGCCTGCGATCGTGGCCACCGACGACGAAGTCTTTCGCTTCATCGACCATCACGCCCTCTTCGGGCTGGGCGTCGGCTATACCGATGCGCACCTGCTGGCAGCTACCAAGCTTTCACCGGGTACCCGGCTCTGGACGCGCGATCGGCGCCTCGGCAGCGCAACTGCCCGGCTCGGGATCGCTTACGAATTGGCCCACTGAAAAGAGATCGCCATGCAACCCACGCCCCCTGTTGCCCAACTCCTCGATAGCCTCGGCCTGGCACTTGGTACCTACCAGGTCGAGCTCGTCGACATCCATCAGGCTGAGACGGCATACATCCATCACTCACTCGTTCCAGTGGCAGTTGTTGGCTACGCACAGGTATCCCCCACATTCGCCACGGGACGGTTTCCGAAATTCACCTTCATCGACCTCATTCACAAGCGGCCTTCGATGGACGAGATCGAGGCTCGGGCACTGGCTGCGGTCTGCGGGCTCGATCTCGAACCTGGCTCTTGGAGCAACCCCGAACCGTTCGGCACCCACCTGTGGTCGATGATCGAGCGCTTCGACCTTGGGGCGTTCTTCCAACGCGTCGATCGACCCTACGGCAGCCGCGGTGAGCACTACTACATGCGCCCCCGCGGTTTCGACTGGAGTAACGCAGACAATCCAGAGATCTCTGGAGCACTGGATCAGTGGCGATCCGATTATCGGAAGCTGCCGATGTACCGCCAACTACTGGTGGCAACGATCCTGCAGCTCTACTTTCAATCCGATGACCGTTACTGGATGGTACGCGTGCCGAAAAAATGGCATGCCGCTGAAGGCATCGAGATCCTCAAGACCAACGGCGCGTTACAGGACTGGGCCCGGCTGTATGCGCTCTACCCGGGGTGGTGAGCCTTGGGGTGGGCAACCCTCGAGATCCCGGTCTCGCATGCGGCAGCGATCGTCGCCCTTGCTGCACTCAACGTCTTCTTATCCTGTTTATCCGCTGATTTTTCGGCTAGAAATCACCGTGCATCTGCACGTTCGCCAACGCTCATCTTGGCGGCTGGATTCCGATGGAAGAATCTTTGACGTCCTCCCCGCCCTCAGCCTGCCGGCTGCCCGCTGACGCGGGGAAGGACGGGGATTCCTACAGCTAGAGGCGCACGTCCGCGCCCGAGGATGTTCCTGGACGCGTTGATGTCGCGGTCGTGGGTGCTTCCGCACGCCACGCAGGTCCATTCGCGACAGATCGCTTGGACGAGGCTTTACGGCGCACCGGATAAAAAACCCCTCAGCAGCGTCCCCGCCGAAGCAGGGTCACCGAGAGGGGCCGTGTTGAGCAGAACTCTAGGTCACCAGGAGTGGCACGTCAATGAGCGCTGGCTTGGTGCTTCTTTTGTGAAGAACGCCGCGCTTTTGCTTGCTTGTACGCGCTCTTTTGCGCGCTAGAAAACACGCCCTTTTAAGACAACGTCGCCAGATTCTCAGCACGCCCTGTGCATCTCCTTCAGGCAGCACTAACCCATTGCCTACAAGGAGAGCACCATGAACAGCAAGAAACACCGCAAGTACATCGAAACCGCAAAGGCACTGCCCGCGTATTGCATCTACCCCGACGATTATCACTTCTCGGATGCGTGGGCCGACAAGCTCATCGCCGGATGGATCTCGCTCAAGCGGGTGCAGGTCGAGAGCAAATGGGACAACGCTCGTTTCCGTGACGCCCTGATCGATCTGGTGATCGAACTCAGCGAGGGATGGGAAGCCGAGTTCCTGGAGGCTGCACGCCAGGAAGGGATGACCTTTGATTGTGTCTCTTACGAGGTGCAGGAAAAGATGCACCAGGCCTACATCCAGGCCAATCGTGAAAGGGCTTTCGATCTCATCCCAAGCAGCCTGCATGGCGAGTTGTGCTGGGTGCCGGGATGGAACGGGGTCAGTCTCGATGAACTGATGGACGAGTTCGGGCAGCGCAGCCAGCGCTATAACTCGAACTACATCGAAGAGGTGCAGCCTGGCCGTTGGTTGATCGAGTTGCTCAAGCTGGGCAACTGCTCGAGTGAGTCGCTTCGCGCGTATTGCATGGCGCATGGCGCTGAGGGACGGATTTTCGTTGAGCACACCGCGGATCTGCGCTGGAAAGTCGAAGCTGATCCTCAGCGTCCAACGGTGCTTTCGCCCGAAGAGGTGGTGTCAATCATCGAGAACGGCTACACCTGGGCCGTCCCGATGGCGCACGCACAGATCAACGTGCGGGCGCTTTTCGAGCACGATTGCACCAAGCCGATGTTCTGGAGCACAGCCCAGGGCAAGGTTCACATCGGTCTGCACGACGGTGTGCTCAACGGCGCGGGCTACATGGATGCCTACGATGGTTACCTGGTGGTACCCGCCAACGCGACGGGCTTTGCCGGGGAAGCACGCTGGCACTGGAGCATCAACAAGGTGTACGGCATCGTGAAGTCCTACTTCAAGGTGACGCCTATCGAGGTGACGACGATCGACACGATCTCTGTTGCCGCGTAAGCCATCCAGACCGTCACTTCCCTCGCGGGTGTGACGGTCATTTTTGTTGGCTTGCGCGAGAACTAGACGATTAGCTGATCGTTTCGGCTCGCCTATTTAAGCGCGCTTGAATTGCTTTTATGACTTCCAGTAACGCCAATTCGCATCAACCGGTGCGCATCTCCACAGGGCAGTTCAATCATCTACCCTTCAAGGAGAATTCTCATGCAGCAAGAACCCGTCACCATCATCGCAACGCGGTTGATCCGCTACACGCACTTGCTGGACCTTCGCGCCAGTTGCTATGCCGCTATCGAAGCGCAACGCAAGATCATCGAGCATGATGGACAGACCAGCTCTCACAGCCTGTCTCTGCACTCGCTGCAGCAACAAGCCCAGCAGATCGAGAGTGAGCTCACCGAGCTTGGCTCTGTCGATTTTCGTCAGGATTTGATCAAGCTCGATTCGGCCGCGAAGGTTGTTCTCTCACTAGAAACCCAGTTTGGAGAAGCGATCGACCGCGATGAGGAGATCGGTGGCGGCGATGCCGTCGATAGCATTACCGACCTTCTCCTTGGCCAAGGGCGCCCAACGCTTGAAGTGTTGGGCTTGCGCGAAGCTCCATTCTGGAAAGCCGCTGCAGAGTTCGGCTATCGGGTCCACCGAGGGCACGAAGTCGACGGCGCCGAACTGGAAGGCAAGTATTGGTGGTCGCTCTACCGTGAGGATTGGGTTGAGGTCGAAACCAGCGAAAGTGTGTTCGATTCGTACGAAGCAGCCTGGCAGAACGCGATGTGCGCACTGGCCAGCGAACTGAAGTCCGAGTGCCCTGAGTCCTGATCCGTCATCAAGCACCCCTCCCCCGCACAGCTTGGCTGTCGGGGGATTTTTCCGTCTGGCGCTTATGCTGGCTTTGGGTACAAGCCGAGAATCGAATGCCCAGCCGGCCGTGTCCCTCTGTTTTCCTTCGTATCGAAGGTGTTCCAAAGGTTCGTCTGCACATGCTCGATCAACTCGCGGATGCCTGGGTGCTCAGATCGTTTTGCCAGCTCGATCAAGCTCGGCCCGTTCTCAAGCTTAGAATGGACAGACGCACCTTTGGCAACCAGAAGCTCGGCCACGGCCAAATGGTCATTCGCCACCGCTCTGTATAGGGCGGTTGCCCCGGTATCTGCCGTGATGTTCGGACAAGCGCCATGCTTGAGTAAGCCTTCTGCTGTGGTATAGCGTCCGGCACTGGCTGCAAGCATCAGCGGTGTCACGCCAGTTCTGCTCTGTGGATCGACTTGTGCGCCTTTGCGAAGCAGCGATAGAACGAATGGTGTATTGCCCCCTTCGCTCGCCCAGTGCAAAGCGGTGTAGCCATCGCTGTCCCTCACATCGACATCGGCTCCCAGCTTCATCAGTCTTTCCGCGGACTCTTTTTGGCCTCGCATCGCGCAAACGATAAGCATGGTGAGTCCGCGATGATCACGCATATTGATGTCGAGTCCAGCTTCGATCATCAGCGCACAAAGATCACTGTTACAGGTGCTGACTGCACGCGCAAAGCTAACCAGATCGTTCTCAATCCCTAGTGTCTTCAGTCTTTCACGAGCTTTTCTTGTCGTCTCCGATAGATCTTCGGCCTTAGGTTCCAGACGTGCCGTCGGTCTGGTAATGAGGCGAAGTCGTTCGTAAGCCAGGCTGAGCCGAATGATCTCTTTGCCGACTTCGGGAGGAAACCCTTTTCGATTTGGGCGCTTTGAAACCAAGAGGTCCTCAAAGTACACGTTCATGGCTTGGGGGTTATCCCAAAGATCCTCCATTTTCGCGACGACATGAGGAAAACGCGCTGCGAGTTGATGTGGATAGACCTCGCTGAACCCTGCATCAATGATGAAGGAAAGATCGGGTCGATTTTTCATACAGATTTCTGAAAGAATCCGAAAGCCTTCAGTATGAATCATGTCTGACCGAAGGAACATCTCCACATCATCATCATGAATGCTGCGCTTATCTGAGCACGTAGAGTCGCGCACTTACGCGGCCAGAACGCTCGTAACGCTTTACATTTCTCGCAAAGCCATCTCCACGGGGCAGACCTAACCCACAAGGAGATCGACATGATCGAGATGGCAATCACATGCCTTGCACTGAACCTCTACCATGAGGCGAGGGGCGAACCGGAGATCGGCCAATGGGCCGTTGCCCAGGTGACGATGAACCGGGCCGAGCATGATCCGGCCAAAGTGTGTGACACCGTGTTCAAGCCACGGCAATTCTCGTGGACAAACCCCTTGGTTGAAGCGCCTACCCCCGAGATTCGTCGAGCTCGGGCAGAGAATTACATGCCGAGAGAAGCACAGGCATGGGAGTTGGCGAAGAAGATCGCTCGCCGAACACTCCAAGGAAGAGGACGGAACGTGGTTGGCGGCGCTACCCACTACCATGCCGACTACGTCGCACCACGATGGGCTTCGACCTTCAGTCAGGTCGCCCAGATCGGGAGTCACGTCTTCTACCGATGATGTGGTCTTGACCTTTGCTCCCCTGCGTTTCCTTGATGGATTCGCAGGGGTTTTTCATTTCAGAAGAAAGAAACAGCCGCTTGTCTGCGCGTTGCTAGGCGCTTATCTGGACACCAGGAAATTACGGCCTTTTACCTTCTCCGCCTGGGCATCTCTCCCTTGCAGTTCAACCCATCACGCAAGGAGAAGATCGTGCTCACCCTCATCAATGGTGACGGCGCAGGTCTGCGTCCGGCCCACCACTTCAACGATGTACTGGTCACAACGACACGTCTCATTCAGTACGTGGAAAAGGGACAGATCGAGGTCGCGCACCTGCTGGCTGCCAATTTCACGCCCTTAGAACGCTGTGTTGTGTCCCGTCTGATGATCAATCGCGGCATCGCACCACAGACCGTGCTTCGCACCCTGTCTTGACCGACACAAAGGAATCGCAATGAATACTGTCTCTGATCCTGTTTTCTGGATTACACCGGAATCAATCCACGCCCTCCGTTGTGCCTTTGATGCTACGACCAAGGGCAGCTGGCATGCGGAGGCCTCGATGACGAAGCCGACCATCTCGATTACTGGCAATGGCCTTCGCTCCGTCGTCGCCCGCCTGGATGAAAACGGCCTGTGCCATGAGCACGGAGGTTCCGCGCTGGGTAACGCGCTGTTCATCGCGCGTGCCCACGAAATGATGCCGTTCCTGCTTGCGTGCGTAGAGGTGGCGCAACAAGCGGCAACCGGTGAGCTCGCCGGCGATGCGCTGCAAGCGAAGGCGCAGCGTATTTTCGACTGAAGCCGTTGTCGCCATCCGGCACATCGATCCAACGTCGCCCTCATCACGAGGGCGATTTTTTTTCGCTTCTCCCTGAGCACATCTCTCTCCTTGCAGCACAACCCAACAAGGAGATGAGCATGTCCAACACCCCCGAACTTGCGCCGATCAGAAGCCAGCTCGACGCACTTACCGCAATAGCACGTGAGCGAAGGTTGGGCGCAGCGCCCGACTTCGCAGGGGCCGTCGGTGGTGCCGACATCGATTTCATGACGCCCGAAGAACGAGAACTGCGCCATCAACTGTTGATGCAGTTTCCCACCTTTGCTGAAGACCGTGCAGCTGCCCGTCAGCGCGTTGCTGAGCGAATCGCAGCACGTCGCCGCGGCCTCCACATCCGTGAGTCGGCCGCAAGAGACCATGCAATCGAGGACTTCCGTAAATGACAACCTGGATCATTGATGTGCGTGACAGGGTTGGCCAACGGGTTCAGCCCGATGCCGATGTACCTCCTGACAGTCTGCGCTTTCGAAAGGTCGTGGCAGATACCTTCACCGAAGCCCTACTCAAGGCTCAGGCTGATGTTGCTGCCCTGACGGTTCCGTCGAAAATGGAGATGCCTCATGCCAAGCACTGCTGAACTTCAAGAGGAAATAAACCGGCTTCAGAGAGCTCTCACTCAATCTGAAAACCGCGCCGAGATGTATTTTCAGCAGCTCGTCATGGGCATTCACGTTCGTTCTGACTTGAAGCCGTTTCTTGATCAGGTCGAAAGAAACAAAGGTAGGAGTGCAGAGAGAGAGCGGTGTATCGCCATCTGTCTTAAAGAAAGCAAGGAGCCGAATGATCTGGGAGACATCCTTGCTCATCGCATCCGAACATTGAACGCCTGATACGTTCGAGCCAAAAAACGCCAGCCCGGTCTGGCGTTTTTTTTCGGCCTTTGGGTAGTTCACATGCTCCTCGCCACATCTCTCCGTGCAGTCCTAACCAACAAGGAGATGTGCCATGACCAGCACGAAAAAGAAGCCTGTCCCCAAATGCAATCAGTCGTCCAAGTGGAAGCGGGGTGTGCGAGAACGGATCGCCGCTCAACAGAAGCAAAACAGCAAGAAGAAGGCAACGAAGAACAGCAAGCCACAGGCTAAATTTTTGCCTTGGGAGCGTCAGCCAGTGACCTGCCCGTACTGCAGCCGGCGTGCCATGCTGGTGACAGGCCAAGTCATCTACCCACATCGCCCCGACCTGCATGATCTCAACTTCTGGCTTTGCGATCACTGCAAAGCCTATGTTGGGACGCACAAGGCCGGTCTCGGCTGGGGAAACGGCACGCGCCCAAAGGGTACGCTTGCCGATGAGCCGACGCGTCGCGCTCGCAGGGCCGCACATGCAGCATTCGACCCGTTCTGGCAAAAAGGCGATCTTTCACGGCGGAAGGCTTACGCCTGGCTCGCTGAGTCCCTAGGGCTGAGCGTCGAAGAAACACACCTTGGCGCCTTCGACGTCGCAACTTGCCAACGCGTGATCGAACTTTGCGTGGCCAGAAGGTCGCAGCTTTCTGACGACTGCCTGCTCTGATCCTTACCCATTAACCCCCGTCGCCTGCTGGCACGGGGGTTTTCTCATGGGCTGTTGCTCATCTCCTGCTTGCAGTCCAAACCCGCACACAAGGAGAATCCAGACATGGAGTCCACAACCGACCAGCCCGTTCAGCTCCACGGCAAGATGGAGTACCTGCACAGGAAGAAAGCCGTTGGGCCTATCGCCGAACGTGCGTTCTCGCGCATCCTGGAAGACAACCCAGACTTTCTGACGATCGAGGACAAGCTCCTGCAGATCGCTAACGAGAACGCTTCGCTCAAGAGCCGCTTCGCGAGAATCTTACGATTTGCGGATGTGATCGCGGCCGCGATCTCATCCCACGCCGGATGCAAGCACGCGTGCTCCTCTTGCTGTCACATCTCGGTCGGTCTCAGTGGTGCCGAGGCGCAGCTACACCCTCGTTACCGTAACGCAACGCTTTTCACCCGTCATTGCATCCCTCACCTAAGCAGGCAATCTCGCCGTGCGCTCGAGCTCCGCAACACCCCTTTGCCAAACAGCTTTTTGGGCTTATCCCATGGGAAAACCGGCAAATAAGGCAATCTTCCGGCTCTGGCGCGCGCCACACAGCGCGCAACAGGTATGGGTCGCACAAATGCAATACTTCCTGCCCTTGCGAAGCGCCCCCTCGGCGCGGAGCAAGGCCGCGTCCGACCACAGGAGCAGAAGTGCCTAAGAATCGCATCCAGCCCCTCCTGAAGTGCCCCCAAGGCGCGAAAGGAGGGCGGCCCTTTTTTTGATGGGCAGGGCAGGAGGAAGGAGGTTTCTTGGCCGGTCCGAGTCAGCTTCTCTGGGGCGTCGCTTTGTTTTTGGTCTTCGATTTGACGGAAATTCTCGTTTCGATAGGCTTTTCTGAGGTGGCTGGGCACATCTCCTATGTGCAGTTCCAACCTCACATGGAGATCGAAATGAAGAAACTTCAAGCTGTAAGGAGAACACTCTCCGGTGCGAGCGTCGAGCCGATCCTGGCGGCGCTTGGAGAGTTTGTCGATGTGGAGGAGTTGTTCCATATCGCCTCGAGGCACGATGGCTATCGGGATGGGGGGTGTATCGCGGGGCAGGCAGTGTCCAGCGCTGTCCAAGACCTGTTCTTCGGGGGACGAGGAGGGGTCTACAACGATGTCGATTGTTTTGCCCCTGCGGCTGGTCATCATTTCGAGAGCACGGAAGTCCGCAGTCGGGTTAAAACCGTCCAGATGGCCGACGTGGTGGGCGAGGTCGATTACGAGCAGATCAATGCTCGTGTGGTGCCGCGGTACAGGGTGTTGAGTTCGTCCAGGATGGATAAGCTCAATCTGGTTCAGATTGACGAGTACGCTCGCAACAAGCCGATTGAGCTGACAGCCTCGATCCTTAGGTCCTTCGATTTCAATTGCGTCCAGGTTGGGATCGATCTTGTCGAGCGGAAGCTGGTTTGGACGCCTGCGTTCGAGCGGTTTTTGGCGACACGGCAGATCGAGGTCGAAAGCACGCACACGCCAGCCCACACGGCGATTCGTCTGGCCAAGAAGCTGGGTGAGCTCGAGAACGTGTATGTCGATCAGGACCGGGTTTTTCGCACGCTGGCTGGTGCGATCATGAGGCTCAAGGTCGCGGAGGCGCACACCGAGCGGGGAAAAGGGCAGAAAGACGAGATGATCGCTTCGCTTGCGACATTGGGTGCCAGTGATCCTCGTTCAGCGATGGGGACGCTCTATGGCCAGCGGCGCTTCGGCAAGCTTCTCGCTCAAAAGGCGAGGGACAACGAGTCGACGCTTTCACCCTATTTCTCGCTTTGTGAGGAAGGTCAGTCGGGAGGGGTGTTCTCGCTTGAGCCCAAGCGCTTGCCAGATGAATCTTTTCTGCGGCTTGCGTCAAGGCGCCACGTCGCCGAATACGCTCGGCTCGCCGCGGTGTTTCTGCGGCCCCATAAGCCGGAAGTTAAGGCAAGAGCAGCCGCGTTGCTGCGGGTCGATCCTGTCTCGCTCGAGCCGATCACGGGGCACATTCACATTTGGCCTGCGCATCCGTCCTCTTCGGTGATTGAGATGGCGCATGAAAAGGTCTCGGTGAAGGAGATGGATCGATTCCTGGCGGTGTGCGACCGGCATCGTGGCTTGATGTCGAGAGTGCAGATGAGGAATTCGCTTGCGGAGCAGGTTGGGGTGGTGCAGGTTGTCCAAAAGCTCGCTAGCGAGCATGGCCAGTGGGTATACGGGCTGATCGAGGCGAGGGCTGATGTCTATGGCCACCCGTTCGATGGGCTTGAGGCGTACCTGACCGAGCAGATTGGCCTGGCACGTGAAGACATGCTCAAGCCACTCATCCATCGCCGTTTGCGTCAGTCAGTTTATGACGGCGTTGCCGTGAAGGAACTGGTGACCCGAGCCGAATGCTTCCAGGAGGGCGAAGATCTGCATCATTGCATCGGCGGGTACGCTGGGGCGCTGTCCTACGGGAAAACCGTCTTGCTCAGTCTCAGATCGAGCGAGAAGCTCACCTCGATGTGGAGTTCGGCAGAGATCAGTCTCGACGATCTTGCGAGGCCTGTGATCCGCCAACACTACGGGCCGTGCAACAGTCCCGCGTGCGAGGCCCACCAGGCGGTTCTCAAGCAGGTTGTCGATGACTTGGTGGTCGGTGAGCTGGTGGCGAGGACACGGTGGCTCCAGCGGTTGTCATGGCTGGGTTATCGGGTGGCGCCTCTGGTTTTGCGCGGTCGGTCGTTCAAGCGAAAGGCTGCTGCGGTCGTGGCACGTTTTCGTCCGAAACCCAAGCCGAAGTTCGATCCCGATGTGATCCAGTGGTAGTTAGTTTGAGAGTCGGCTTCAGAACGGCTCTCGGTTTCGGCCGCAGCTCAACCTCACAAGGTTGGCTGCGGTTTTTTTAACCCCCGAGATATACGGGGAACACAACATTCGCCTTCGAGGGCAGTTACAGCAAGTCCCTTCAACCCCGCGAGGTGCGGGGAACACAATTTGACCGACGCCTGGATGAGTTTGTACATCCTTCAACCCCCGCGATGCGCGGGGAACACGCAGATGACGATCCAATCGAGCGGCGTGTGATCCTTCAACCCCCGCGATGCGCGGGGAACACGAGGAGCTGGTGACGTAACGGGCTGGGACGCGACCTTCAACCCCCGCGATGCGCGGGGAACACCGCTTCTGGAGCGACCCGACCAACTCGGCGGCCCTTCAACCCCCGCGATGCGCGGGGAACACAGTGACGCTCGACGCGCCGCAATAGAAGCCCATACTTCAACCCCCGCGATGCGCGGGGAACACTCGCGATGGTGTTCAACTCCGACCCCTTCCGCGCTTCAACCCCCGCGATGCGCGGGGAACACCGAGATCGACGGTGTACTCACCCCCTCAGCTACCTTCAACCCCCGCGATGCGCGGGGAACACTTCGAATAGGTGCTAGCGCTACTAGGTCAGCTCACTTCAACCCCCGCGATGCGCGGGGAACACGGTCATGCGTGTAGCCGTAGCGTTCTGCACAACCTTCAACCCCCGCGATGCGCGGGGAACACAAGAGCTTGCTCAATGCGACTCGAACCACGTTCCTTCAACCCCCGCGATGCGCGGGGAACACGCCTGCCGACCCGAGAAACGCGGGGGGTCAGTGCTTCAACCCCCGCTTATACGATGCGCGGGGAACACCTCGACGGGGACCGCGTCCGCAAACGCGACACACTTCAACCCCCGCGATGCGCGGGGAACACGCCACCGTCGCGCCGACACACATCATCATAACCCTTCAACCCCCGCGATGCGCGGGGAACACTGCGCCGCCGATCCTTTGCCAGGCTCTGGGTTGTTAACGGCGGTCGATTCCCGCACAAATCCGGCGTCCACCGTCGGCACGGCACAGCATGACCTTGATCTGGTGAGCGGATAGCAGCCGTTTGCTTGATGGGGTCAGGGGCGTTGGAAGGCGCCCGTAGGGCGACTGGAAACGCCCCTGACCCCAGCGCGCCGATGGCGGGCGGGGTGTTCGTGCAATCGGGAGGGAGGGCGTTTGGCACCCGAGTGGCCGATGCGCGCACAATCGGGCTCGGCCTGTGGCAACGCAGGCGCGACACCGGCTCAAACCGCCAAGTCATCCCCAGTGTCGCGCCCCACACCCGCGCAAGGCTGCGCGGTCGTTGCGCCCGTAGTCTTTCACGAAGTGGGCGCTGGCGTCGAGTCTCCCACGGGCCTCAAGGCCCATGGAGTCGACCGGACGACGCTATCTCTGTGCCGCGTGCCGCGCGGCAGTGCTGATCTGCAGCCACTGTGATCGGGGGCAGCGCTATTGCGCCGCCGGCTGCGCCCAGCGTGCCCGCGCGGCCTCGCTGCGGGCAGCCGGCACGCGCTACCAGGCGAGCTTTGCGGGGCGCCTGGCGCACGCGCAACGCCAGCGCCGCTATCGCGCGCGACGCCAGGAAGTGACGCATCAGGGTTCTCCACCCCCGGCCCCGCCTGTTGAAGTAAGGACCGCGCCGACCGTGCCCGAGTCCATACCGTCCGCGAGCGGGCAGTGCCACCTGTGCCACCGTGTGCTGTCCCCGTTCGTGCGTCAGGACTTCCTGCACTCCCCGGTTCGGCGCCCCTGTCCGCGATCCGAACGGAGTCCGCCCCGCCATGGCCCTGTCCCCTGAACACGAAGCGCAGATCCTGCGCTACTACCACGCCGAGCGCTGGCGCATCGGCACCATCGCCGTGCAGCTCGGGCTGCACCGCGACACCGTCGCGCGCGTGCTCGCCCAGGCCGGCCTGCCCCGGCACGGCCCCGTGCAGCGCGCCTCGGCGATCGACCCCTATCTGCCCTTCCTCCACGAGACGCTCGCGCAGTTTCCGCGCCTTACGGCCGCGCGGCTCTACGACATGGTGCGCGCACGCGGTTACCCCGGGCGCCCCGATCACTTCCGCCACCTCATCGCCCGCCACCGCCCGCGCCCGAGCGCCGAGGCCTACCTGCGGCTACGCACCCTGCCCGGCGAGCAGGCCCAGGTCGACTGGGGGCACTTCGGGCACCTGACGATCGGGCGCGCGCGCCGTCCGCTGATGGCCTTCGTGATGGTGCTGTCGTGGTCGCGCCAGATCTATCTGCGCTTCTTCCTCGATGCGCGCATGGAGAACTTCCTGCGCGGCCACGTCGGCGCCTTCGAGTGCTGGGGCGCGGTGCCGCGCATCGCCCTCTACGACAATCTGAAGAGCGCGGTGCTCGAGCGTTGCGGCAACGCGATCCGCTTCCACCCGACCCTGCTCGCGCTCGCCGGCCACTACCGCTTCGAGCCGCGCCCGGTGGCGGTGGCGCGTGGCAACGAGAAGGGGCGCGTCGAGCGCGCGATCCGCTACGTGCGCGAGGCCTTCTTCGCCGGATGCGCCTTCGCCGATCTGGACGACCTGAACGCGCAGGCCCAGGCCTGGTGCGAGGGCGCCGCCGGCGCGCGGCGCTGCCCCGAGGACGCCTCGATGACGGTGGCCGAGGCCTTCGCGGCCGAGCGCGAGCGCCTGCTCGCGCGGCCCGAGACACCGTTTCCGACCGACGAGCTGCGCGCGGTGTCGGCGGGCAAGACCCCGTACGTGCGCTTCGACCTGAACGACTACTCGATCCCCCACACCCATGTACGGCGCACCCTCACCGTGCTCGCCGACCCGCTGCGGGTGCGCATCCTCGACGGCGAGAACGTGATCGCCACCCATGCGCGCAGCTACGACCGCCGCCAGCAGATCGAGTGTGACGCCCACCTCGAGGCGCTCGTCGCACACAAGCACGCGGCCAGTGCGCACCGCGCCACCGACCGCCTGACGGCGGCCGTGCCCACCTGCCAGGCGCTGCTCGCCCAGGCCGCCGAGCGCGGCGAGCCGCTCGGGCGCACCACGCGCGCGCTCACCGACCTGCTCGACCGCTACGGCGCGGACGAACTGGGCGCCGCCGTCGACGAGGCGCTCGCGCGCGGCGTGCCGCATCCCAACGCGGTGCGCCTGGCGCTCGAGCGCCGGCGCGAGGCGCCCCCGCCGCTGGGCGTGCCGCTGCCCGCGCATCTGAAGACGCGCGACGTCACCGTGCGCGCCCACCCCTTGGCCGGCTACGACCGCCTGCTGGAGGACGACCATGACGACGCCTGAACCGCTGCTCGCGCGCGCCCGCGCGCTGCAACTGCACGGCGTGGTGAGCCACTGGGCCGAGTGCGCCCAGGCCCCGTGGATCGCCCCGCTCATCGAGTGGGAGGAGACCGAGCGCGCCCGACGCTCACTCGAGCGCCGGCTGCGCTGCGCGCACATCGGCCGCTTCAAGCCGCTGGCCGACTTCGACTGGCGCTGGCCCGAGCAGTGCGACCAGGCCGCCATCGCAGAGCTGATGACGCTCGGCTTCCTCGAGACCGCCACCAACGCCTTGCTGGTCGGCCCCTCCGGGCTCGGGAAGACCACCATCGCGCAGAACATCGCCCACCAGGCGGTGCTGCGCGGGCACACCGTGCTCTTCACCACCGCCGGCCAACTCCTGGGCGAGCTCGCCGCGCTCGACTCCGACTCCGCGCTGCGCCGCCGCCTGCGCCACTACGCCAGCCCCACGCTCCTGGTGATCGACGAGGTCGGCTACCTCTCCTACTCGAACCGCCACGCCGATCTGCTCTTCGAGCTCATCAGCCGTCGCCACGAGAAAAAGAGCACCCTCATCACCACCAACAAGTCCTTTGCCGAATGGTCCGAGGTGTTCCCCAACGCCGCCTGCGTGGTCGCGCTCATCGACCGCCTGGTCCATCACGCCGAGATCATCGCCCTCAAGGGCCCGTCCTGGCGCCACAAGGAAGCCCAGGAGCGCGCCGCCACCAACGCCCGCAAACGCAAATCCGCACGGAGTCCCGCATGAAGACCGACCACCCGCCGTCCGGGCTGCTGCGCGGCCTGGACCTGCTCATCGACGCCGACTGGACGCCCGAGCAGGCCCGGGCCGTGATCGAGCTGCTCGACGATCTGCGCGAGCGCATCTGGGCGCACTACGAGCTCGCCCTGTTCGAGCACTACCGCCAGGACCGCCTCACGCAGGCCGAGCTGCCGTTCGACGATCCGTCGTTCTGATCGAGCCCCGCCCCCCAGCACAACGAGGGCCGACGCGCGCGGCCCTCGTGACGCTTACCGCGCCGGCGGCGCCCGCTCGACGCCGCCGTTTAACGACACCGGATTTGTGCGGATTCTGGCAGCCGGCAACACTGGGTCACTTCAACCCCCGCGATGCGCGGGGAACACGCCGGAGGGGGCATGGAGAAGGCTCGTTCCACCCTTCAACCCCCGCGATGCGCGGGGAACACGCAGATGACGATCCAATCGAGCGGCGTGTGATCCTTCAACCCCCGCGATGCGCGGGGAACACGGCCTCGAACGTCGTGAGACGCAAGAGGGCATTCTTCAACCCCCGCGATGCGCGGGGAACACCGGGGGCGCGACTGGTGGGCGTGTCGTTACTTGCTTCAACCCCCGCGATGCGCGGGGAACACGGACGGGTCCAGCCTCTTGACCGAACGTCGGCCCTTCAACCCCCGCGATGCGCGGGGAACACCAGCCGCGCAAACAGCAAGACCCAAAAAAGACACTTCAACCCCCGCGATGCGCGGGGAACACACTGAAATGCGGGTTGCTGCCATCCTCGCAGCCCTTCAACCCCCGCGATGCGCGGGGAACACCGAGTAGGGTTGATCTTTGTTGCAGACCTGACGCTTCAACCCCCGCGATGCGCGGGGAACACCTCGTCGAGATCGTGAGCTCTTGCCGCAAGGCACTTCAACCCTGGGTGATGGTG